>NZ_JAMYNH010000006.1:0-336535 GCF_040318975.1 Mesorhizobium sp. M0983
TCATGCGGCGTTACGACCGCTCCTATCAGGAAATGAAGCAAGCGCTCGATAATGGTCGTCTCGGCCGGGCGCTGATGATGCACAATTTTCACCGCAATGTTGAGACACCTGCGGCCGATTTTACCGGCGCTATGGCCATCACGAATTCGGCACCGCACGAATTCGACGTCGTGCGTTACGTGCTCGGGACAGAATATGCCTCTATTTCCGCGTTCCAGCCGCGCCGCTCGGACGCGCGTGTCGCACCTGTCGTCATGGTGTTGGAAACGGTGGACGGGCAGCTCGTCAATATCGAGATCAACAACAACGCCGCCTACGGCTATGACGTCCGCGCCGAACTGATCGGCGAGCGCGGAGCGGTGGCGACGAACAACATTGCCTACACCCGCAGGGAGTCGGCGCTTGCCCAAAGCACAAGCTACGACGCCGACTGGCGGACCAGGTACTATGATGCCTATCGCCGCCAGAACCGCGACTTCCTTCGCTTTGTCATGACCGGTGAGTTCCCCACGACCGCCTCGGATTGCTGGGACGGCTATTGCGCCGCAATCGTTGCCGAGGCTGGCGTGAGTGCGTTGAAGGAAGCCCGTCGTACGCCTGTGCAGATGATTGCAAAGCCGGAGTTCTACGCGTGAAGCTGGGTTTCGTTTCAGACAGTCTCGGCAATCTGCCGTTCGACGCGGTGCTTAATCATGCCCAGCGCATGGGGGTATCCGGCATCGAAGTAAACGCCTGCGGCTGGTCGACCGCCCCGCATTTCCGGCTTTCGTCCATGCTGGGTAACAGGGAAGCGCAGAAGCGGTTTGCTGCAGCCTTCGAGGAACGCGGCCTGGAGATCATCAGCCTCAACGCAAACGGCAATCCGCTGCACCCGACCGATCCGGCCCAAGGCCAAGGATTGAAAGACACGATCCGCGTCGCCGGAGAGATGGGCATTCGCACCGTCTGCACCATGAGCGGTCTGCCGGCTGGCAGCGCTGGCGACAGCATGCCGAACTGGGTCGTCTCGTCTTGGCCGACGGAAACGCAGACCATCCTTAGATATCAATGGGAAGATAAGCTGATACCCTTCTGGACCGAGATCGCGGCGCTGGCGAAG
This sequence comes from Mesorhizobium sp. M0983, assembly GCF_040318975.1. NCBI lineage: Bacteria > Pseudomonadati > Pseudomonadota > Alphaproteobacteria > Hyphomicrobiales > Phyllobacteriaceae > Mesorhizobium > Mesorhizobium sp. M0983. The sequence goes on from NZ_JAMYNH010000006.1 coordinate 1,100, forward strand.
GAAAACGGTGTCGATCGCATCGCGCTCGAACTCCACGGCAATCAGTGCGTATACAACGTGCCCTCGCTCCTGAAACTGCGGGAAGCGGTCGGACCTGTCCTAGGCGCCAATCTCGACCCCTCGCACCTGTTCTGGATGGGCGCTGATCCTCTCGCTGCCGCCGACGCGCTAGGCGAGGCCGTCTATCACGTTCACGCCAAGGATACGATGCTCAACCGGCCGGTTCAGGCAACGACCTCGCTGCTTGAGAATGGGAGCCTGATGAACATTCCGGCACGGTCCTGGAGCTACATTACACTTGGGTTCGGGCACGGCGAGGAGTGGTGGCGGCAGTTCTGCTACCGACTCAAGATGGCTGGCTATGACGGCTGGCTTTCCATCGAGCACGAAGACGTCCTTCTCAATTCGCTGGAGGGACTCGAGAAGTCCGTCGCGCTGCTCCAGGGCGTGATGCCGTCCGCTCCCGCAGACTTCAAACCGCAAGATATCTGAGGAGAGAATCAATGCCCTGGGTTGACGCTTGTGCCGCTGATGAAATCGAAGCCGAGGAAGCTAAACGCTTCGAGAATGGCGACCGTACCTTCGCAATCTTCCGCAACGACGCGGACGAATTCTATTGTACAGACGGGCTTTGCACGCATGAGAAGATCCACCTTGCCGACGGTCTTGTCATGGGGAATACGGTGGAGTGCCCCAAGCATGCTTCCGTTTTCGACTTCACGACCGGCGAAGTAGAGACGCCACCGGCGTGCGAGAACCTCAAGACTTACAAGACAAAGGTCGAGGACGGCCGCGTGTATATCGAGGTCTGACATGTCCGATACCTTTACGCTTGCGGCATGCGCCGAGATGCTCTGGCGCGACCAGCCGATGGAATGGCGCGTCAAGCGCCTCACCGAAATAGGCTTCCAGGTCGGCCTCTGGAACTGGCCCGATCACGACCTCGCAATGCTGGAGAAATCCGGCGCGATCTTCTCGATCATGAACGGCTATCTGCGCGGCAGGCTTGCCGACGACGAGGGTGCCGCCGAACTGTTGAAGACAGCAAAGGAGACGGCGGCGGTTGGCAAGCGCCTCGGCGTCGCGCGGCTCAATTTGCACGGCACCGGGCTCGGCGATGGCGGCATGCCGGTCACGCCTTGCGAAACGATAGCCGGCGCGATGTGGCTGAAGGGGCGCGAGACGCTGAACCGTATCGCGGATCTAGCCGAGGCCGAGGGAGTGACCTTCACGCTGGAGAATCTGAACCTTCCGGTCGACCATCCCGGCGTGCCGTTTGGGCGCGCCGAAGACACACTTGCGCTGGTGTCGAGCGTCAACCGACCGGGCCTGCGCCTCAATCTCGATCTCTACCATGCGCAGATCGGCGAAGGGAATCTGATCGCGCTCTGTCGCGCCTGTCTGCCTTGGATCGGCGAGGTCCAGGTGGCCGACGTTCCCGGACGCATGGAGCCCGGCACCGGCGAGATCAATTACCGGGGCATCGCCCGCGCGCTTAAAGACATGGGCTACCGCGGGCCGGTTGGGATGGAGGCGTTTGCCTCCGGTGATCCCGAGGCGGCGCTACTAGCCTTCCGCGAAGCTTTCACCGTCTGAGGAACAAGAATGGTCACCAAGAACACCCGGCCCACCGTCGCAGACATTCGCGCCATGAAGGCGCGCGGCGAGAAGATCTCGATGCTTTATGTCACCACGGAAGAAGAGGCCGCGGCCGCGAACGCGGCGGGGATCCAGATGCTGTCGATCGAGGGGCGCTTTTTCAGTCCTCAAATGCGTGAGGCGGCTGGGCGCTGCTTCGTCCAGGTCGGTCTGCCGTATGGTGGCTGGGGAACCTTTGAGGGCCGACCTCTCGCAACTGCCGAGGACTATCTGCGAGCAGCTTTCCACTTCGCAGCGATGGGAGGTGACTGCTTCTATTGCGCTGCCTCCTATGACATCCAGAAGACATTATGCGATAATCACGTGCCAGTCGTCGCACATGTCGGCCTCATTCCTTCCTACATCACCTGGACAGGCTTTCGGGCGGTGGGCAAGACCGGGCAGGAAGCCCTGAAAGTCTGGCAGCAGGTGAAGCAGCTTGAGGCCATCGGCTGCTTCGGCGCCGAGCTTGAAGTTGTCCCTGACAAAGTCGGTGCATTCATCTCGAAGAACACTTCGATGATCATGCTCGGCATGGGGGCCGGGCCGGGAGCCGATGCGCAATATCTGTTCGCCGAGGACGTGCTTGGCCATACCGATGGCCATAAGCCGCGCCATGCCAAGACCTATCGCAATTTCGCGGCCGAGTATGCGCGGCTCCAACAGGAGCGGATTGCGGCGTTCAAGGAATTCGTCGCCGACGTCGGTTCGGGAGCCTACCCGCAGCCGCAGCACAATGTTGCGATCGCGGAGGCGGAATACCGCCAATTCCTGGAGCAGGCGAAAGCCTAAACCAGATCCAGAGACATCCTTCAAATGGGGAGGGACGGGCTCGTCCCCCATCAGCGGGCAAGCGCGTTCAAAACTTTCTCGCTGATCTAAAGATCAACCAGACACACAGCAAAGCTAGAGGACAACTATGCTCAAAGTCGGCCTTCTCGGTGCCGGACGTATCGCCGGCGTTCACGCGACGGCTATCTCGTCGCATCCCGACAGCACGCTCGTCGCGGTGTCGGACATCAATGCCGCAGCCGCGGAAAAGCTCGCTTCCCAGTATGATGCCGAGGCTCGGACCACTGACGCCATACTCAACGATGTCTCGATCGACGCGGTGCTAATCGCAACTTCGACCGATACTCACTCCGACCTGATCGAGCGGGCGACTGTCGCCGGCAAGGCCGTGCTTTGCGAGAAGCCTGTGGATCTGAGCCTTGCCCGCGCACACGCTTGCCAGAAAGTTGCCGCCGGAACTGGCCGCCCGGTGATGATAGGATTCAACCGCCGCTTCGATCCGAACTTTGCATCTCTGAAGGCGGCCGCTGACAGAGGTGAGATCGGCAAGTCCGAACTCCTGTCGATTACGTCCTTCGACCCGGCGCCGCCTCCGGTTGCCTACATCAAGGTATCTGGTGGCCTGTTCCGGGACATGATGATCCACGATTTCGACATGGCGAATTTCATCATGGGAACTGCTCCCGTAGCGGTCACGTCGGTGGCATCCTCTATCGTCGATCCGGAGATCGGGGCAGCCGGAGACGTCGAGACGGCTGTCGTCACGTTGACCTACGCGGACGGCCGGATCGCGGTCATCAAAAACTCCCGCCGCGCTGTCTACGGCTATGATCAGCGCGTGGAACTTCTGGGGTCCGAAGGGCTACTGCAGGCGCAGAACATGCTGGAAAACACGGTGGTGAAGTCCACCACCTCTGGCGTGACGGGGGCCAAGCCGACCTACTTCTTCCTGGAGCGCTACATGCCGGCCTATGCCGCCGAATGGGCCGGTTTTGTCGAGGCAGTCAATGGTGGCAAGGCGGTTCCCGTCACCCTAGACGACGGCATTGCCGCGCTGGCGATGGCAGAGGCAGCAACGGTGTCGGCGAAGACCGGTGCCCCCGTCAGTCTAGCAAGCGTTCTGGGCTGAGCCGGCGGATCACCAAACGTCGGGACTCTTGCCGGATCAGAAAGCATGGGCCCTCCGGCTTCGTCATTCGGAACCGGTGCAGGCAGTATCTAGCGTTTTGGAAAACAGGATTTGCCATGGAAAGTCCACGTCCTGAAATGATCATCGACGGGAAGGCCGCTGCGGCCGTTCTGGCGGGCAAGGTCACCGCTGATGTTGCGACACTCAGAGCGAAGACCGGCCTGGTGCCTGGTCTGGCGGCCGTACTGGTGGGTGACGATCCGGCCAGCGCCGTCTATGTCTCCTCAAAGCATCGCCAGACTATTGCCGCGGGGATGGCTTCCTTCGAGCACCGGCTGCCCGTGCGGACCACCGAAGATGACCTCCTCGGGTTGATTGAGAAGCTGAACGGCGATCCCGCAGTGCACGGCATCCTCGTGCAACTCCCGTTGCCGCCGCAGATCGATGCAAGCGCCGTGCTCAATGCCATTGTGCCGAGCAAGGACGTTGATGGATTTCATATCCAAAATGCCGGCAGCTTGGCGACCGGCCAGGAGGCGCTGGTGCCGTGCACACCACTTGGTTGCCTGATGCTCCTGAAGGAAAGGCTCGGCGACCTGTCCGGACTGCATGCCATCATCATCGGCCGCAGCAACATCGTCGGCAAGCCGATGGCCCAGTTGCTGCTGTCCGAAAACTGCACCGTCACCATCGCGCACTCGCATACCCGCGATCTGGCGCCGGTCAGCCGACATCCTGGTGGCAGCAGTGGGAAGGGCAGAGATGATCCGAGGCGATTGGATCAAGCCAGGTGCGGTCGTGATCGATGTCGGCATCAACCGCGTGACGCGAGACGGTAAGCCGCAGCTCGTGGGCGATGTCGCATTCGCAGAGGCGGCCCACGCCGGCGCCATAACGCCGGTCCCTGGCGGCGTCGGCCCCATGACGATCGCCTGCCTGCTTTCCAATACGCTGACGGCGTTCCGCCGCAGCCTTCAGGCGTAAGTCCGCCCAGGAAGAGAGCCAATGTTGAACTTTGCACTTCGCGTCAAATGCCGCTCGACCAGGGGGATTGTCGCGGCGATCTCGACGTTCCTCGCCGACCAAACCTGCAACATTACTGACAGCGCGCAGTTCGACGACGCCGACACCGGCAACTTCTTCATGCGGGTGAGCTTCCGCTCCGAAGGCGGATGGGGGCTGGAAGAACTCCGTTCGGGCTTCAAAGCTATCGCCTCGCAGTTCGGCATGGAGTGGGAATTCTTCGACGAGAGCGTCAAGCGCAGGGTCATCAGAATGGTCTCGCGGTTTGGCCATTGCCTCAACGACCTTCTGTATCGCTGGCGTATCGGAGCGCTTCCGATTGACATCGTCGGAGTGATCTCCAATCACATGGACTACCAGAAGGTCGTCGTGAACCACGACATCCCGTTTCACCTCATCAAGGTAACGAAAGAGAACAAGGCCGAGGCAGAGGCACATCAGATGCGCGTGGTCGAGGACGCGGGCGCCGAGTTGGTCGTCCTGGCGCGGTACATGCAGGTTCTCTCGGACGAGATGTGCCAGAAAATGTCTGGCCGGATCATCAACATCCACCATTCCTTCCTGCCCTCGTTCAAAGGCGCCAATCCGTACAAACAGGCCCACGACCGAGGTGTGAAGCTGATCGGGGCTACGTCGCATTACGTGACGGCTGACCTGGACGAAGGACCCATCATCGAGCAGGACACGATCCGCGTGACGCATGCGCAGTCCAGCGAGGACTATGTCAGCCTCGGCCGCGACGTCGAGGCACAGGTGCTCGCCCGGGCAATCCACGCCCATATCCATCGTCGGGTTTTCCTCAACGGGAACAAGACCGTCGTATTCCCCGCGTCGCCTGGATCGTTTGCTTCAGAGCGATTGGGCTGACGTGGCTCGTGAACGCCTTGCCGTCATGGGCTGGATTTCAGGGCTAGCTGGCTACCGATTCTTCGAAGGTCTGGAGGGTTTCGGATGAAATCGCCTGTACTTGCACACAGACCCAAATGTCTTGATGAGATCAAAACTGCGATCGCGAAGCGCGAGCTTCGATTGACCCCCGCTCTCGAGAAGGTAGCTCGGCAAGCACTTGAAAAGCCGGAGATCATTGCATTTGAAAGCGCGGCTGCGATTGCCCGCCGCTGTGGCGTGGGCACTACTGCGCCGACAAGGCTTGCCCGCTGTTTTGGATTCTCCGCTTTTCGCGAGATGAAGAAGTTCTTTCAGGATAGTATGCGCGTTCGGGGCGGGCGTCCTTTGCCGCCAAGCCACGAACGTGGTTGACCAGCCTGAAAATCTTCGACACGCGTGCAGAGCTAGCGTTGGTCGTCAGATTGCTATGCCGACTAATCAAATCGCATTGAGTAGCGCCGGCGGCATGATCGCGTTCCGTTTACGCCGCAGACCGGCTGGAACTCAATGCTAGAAAAGGTCAGGTGGTGACGACGTCCACCCCACCTACGGTCCGCTCTCTAAGGTCAGTAGCACGAGAGCTGCCATTCCGCGTCCAGCCCCAATGAAGTCATTCCGGAACATGCCTCCGAACGGCCGCCATTGGCGCTAACTTCTCGTTCCGGCAGCGGGCAACTCCCCTTCCATCCTGACCACTTGGGTAGCCAGCTACTTGAGTTTTGACCCAGACTCCCCGGAAGGATTGAGGGCCCGCCGACCTTGCGTCGGCGCACCCCCGATGGCCTGTCAGACGGCGTGAGGTTTCAGCCATGGCTGCCCTTCGGCTTCGGCGCTATCGACGACTGCATCGACGAATGCCACACCCTTCAGCCCGTCATAAGCGGTCGGCACGTTCAACCCTATTGCCGCTGCCTTGCGCCCCTCGCGACGGGCGTGGATGGCTTCGGCAAAGCCGCGATAGAGATTGGCGAAGGCCTCCAGATAGCCCTCGGGATGGCCGGGCGGTGTGCGGGTTCGCACCTTCGCTGCCTCACTCAGATCGTCAGCACCCCGCTTGATGGTCTCGGTGCGACCGAACAGCGGTGAGAAAATCAGCTCGTTCGGTTGCTCCTGGAACCAGGTTAACCCGCCCTTTTCGCCGAAGACACGCAGCCGGATCCCGTTCGAGCAGCCGAGTGCGACCTGTGACGACCAAAGCAGCCCTCGCGCGCCCCCTTCGTAGCGCAGCAGCACATGGGCGTTGTCGTCAAGCACGCGTCCCTCGACGAAGGAAGCGAGGTCTGCTGTCAGGGACTCCAGCTTCAGCCCGGTCACGAAGCCAGCCAGATGATAGGCGTGCGTGCCGATGTCGCCGATCGAGCCGCCACGCCCCGATCGCTTCGGGTCGGTGCGCCAGGCGGCCTGGACATTTCCGGCGGTCTCGATGGCCGTCGCCATCCATTCCAGGGGATACTCCACCTGCACGATGCGGATCGCGCCAAGCTTGCCTGCTGCCACGATCTCGCGCGCCTCATGCACCATCGGATACCCCGAATAGGTATAGGTCACGCCCATGAAGCGTCCGGTCTCGCGCACCAGCTGCTCGAGCGCGATCGCGTCTTCGAGTGTGTTAGTCAGCGGCTTTTCGCAGATCACCTCGTAGCCGGCCTCGAGAAAAGCCTTGGCGATCGGAAAATGGGTGTGGTTTGGCGTGCAGATCGCCACCACGTCGATGCGATCCTCGCGATCGTTTTCCGCGGCGATCATGGCCTTGAAGTCGTCATAGGATCGGGCGGGATCGATACCTTGCGTTGCCGCGAAGCGGTGGCCGCGCGCTGCATCCGCGTCGAACGCGCCGGCTACAAGCTGGAAGGCGCCATCGAACCGGGCGGAGATGCGATGGATGTTGCCGATATAGGCGCCTTCGCCGCCGCCGACCATGCCGAGCCGAAGCGGTCGCTGAAAATCAGCAGTCACGAGCGTGCCCCCCTGTCGATACCTAAAATGGCATCGTTGATCGTGCGGTCCGCACTGGCCTTGACGAAGTCGTCGAAGGCGCGTTCGGAAACGCGGATGATGTGATCGGCGATGAAGCGGGCTCCCTCAGCCGCGCCGTCCTCTGAATTCTTGAGGCAGCATTCCCACTCGAGCACCGCCCAGCCGTCGAAGTCGTAGCCGGAGAGTTTCGAGAAAATCGCCTTGAAGTCGATCTGTCCGTCGCCTGGGGAGCGGAAGCGGCCGGCGCGCCGGATCCAGGGCTGGAAGCCGCCATAGGCGCCGGTCTTACCGTCCGGCCGGAACTCGGCATCCTTGACGTGGAACATTTTGATGCGCTCGTGATAGTGGTCGATGTAGGCGAGATAATCGATCGCCTGCAGCACGAGATGGCTGGGGTCGTACATGATGTTGCAGCGCGGATGGTTGCCGACGCGCTCCAGGAACATCTCGAAGGTCAGCCCGTCATGCAGGTCTTCGGCAGGATGGATTTCGTAGCACAGGTCCACGCCACTCTCGTCGAAGGCATCAAGGATTGGCCGCCAGCGCCGAGCCTGCTCATCGAAACCGTCGTCGATCAGCCCATCCGTCCATTGCGGATAGGGATAGAGGAACGGCCACAGCAGCGAACCTGAGAAGGTGACATGGCGGTCTATGCCGAAACGCCTCGACGCCTTGGCGGCGAGATGAAGCTGCTCGACTGCCCACGCCTGCCGTGCGGCCGGATTGCCCCGCACCTCGGGTGCGGCGAAGGAATCCGCCGGATGATCGTAGGCGGGATGCAGGGCCACAAGCTGACCTTGCAGATGCGACGCCAGTTCGGTGACAACCAGGCCGTGTTCGGCGAGCTTGCCGGCATAGTCATCGCAATAGGTCTGGCTTTCAGCCGCTTGCTTCAAATCGATGACGCGCTTGTCCCAGGTCGGTATCTGCACGCCCTTGAAGCCCTTGGCCGAGGCCCAGCCGGCCAATCCCTCGATGCTGTTGAACGGTGCTTCGTCGCCCGCGAATTGAGCCAGAAACACAGCTGGCCCCTTAATGGTCCGCATCTTGCTCTCCTTCTGGCGGCAGGGCCGCCGGTTCATCCGTTATCGGAGCCGCCCAGAAGAGTGATGTGGGTCCTCACAGGGCAGCTGCTTTCTTTTCCGTCTCCGCTTCGACGGTTCCAATGGCTTCAGAGCGCCATCGCCTTCTCAGGCACGGCCATGGGACCGGGTGCGGCGCCAAGCGCGGTCTGGTCGTAATCCACCACCGCACCCGTCATGAGACCCGCATCGTCCGAAACGAGAAAGTTGACCGCTCGTGCCGCCTCGCGGGGGTCGATCAGGCGTCCGAAGGGCAGGTGTGCAACGGCTTTCGCTTCCCAGTCGGGATCGCCCTTCTCGCTCGCCTGCAATTCCCGCTCGTGGTCGGACGCCATCCAGCCGATATCCAGCTGGTTGACGCGGATGCGGTTCTTCATGACGGAAAATGCCGTGTTGCGGGTCAGTGTCGCCAGTGCCGCCTTGGTGGCACAGTAGACGTTGATGAAGGGCTGGCCGGCCTGCTGCGAAATCGAGCCGATGTTGCAGATCGCACCCTCGATGCCATGGCCGATCATGTGCCGGATGGCTTCCTGCATGAGGAAATAAGGTCCGCGTACATTCACGGCGAACAGGGCGTCGAACAATTCTGGCGATGTGTCGAGGATCGTGCCTCGGTCCGTCCGCGCGCCTGCATTGACCAGCACGTCGATTCTTCCGAAAACGCGCTCCGCTTCCGCGATCACGCGGCGGCAATCCTCGACATTGCCAAGATCGGCGTTGACATAGTGCACGGGCACGCCCGTGGCGTGCGAAATGTCTGCGGCCACCGCGCGGCCCTTGGTTTCGTTACGACCAAGTGTGACGAGGCCAGCGGCTCCGGCTCGGGCGAGCTGGCGAGCGATAGCCGCGCCCAGTCCTTGCGTCGATCCGGTGACGACGCAGATCTTACCATCCATCCGGTTCATGCCTTGTCCTCCACTGTGTAGCCAGCCGCGGCCATGACGCGCAGCAATTCCTTGTGACCTATCTTCGCCATTTCGAGCGGCGGGCTTTTGACGGGATCCTGCTCGGCTTCAACGACGAACCAGCCTTCGTAGCCGTGGCTCGCCAAGCGCTTGATCATCGCCTCGAAGTCGAGCGAGCCGTCGCCGGGCACGGTGAAGGCTCCCTTGACCACCGCGTCGAGAAAACTTTCCCGGGTGCGGTCGAGCCCGTCCACGACTGCCTGGCGGATATCCTTGGTGTGTACATGCGAAATGCGGGCGTGGTGCTTGTCGACCACCCGCAGCACGTCGCCGCCGGCAAAGGCCATGTGGCCGGCGTCGTAAAGCAGGGCCAGACCCTCGCCGGAATGTTTCATCAGGAAGTCGAGCTCTTCCTCGGTCTCGATCGGCGCGGCCATGTGGTGGTGGTAGGAAATCGGCATGCCCTCGTCCGAACACCATTCGGCGAAGGCAGTCATCTTGCGACCATAGATTCTGATCTCGTCTTCCGAGAGCCGCCGCTTGGTGGAAAGCGGCGCGGAGCGATCACCCTGTATGGTGCCTGCAGTCTCGCCGTAGACGATGCAGGGGGCATCGACGGCCTTGAAGAGCTGCATCTGCTGGGCGATGCGGTCTTTCTCCGCTTCGATATCGCCGTCAAGCAGCAGACCGGAGAACCAGCCGCCGCAGACGCTCATGCCGTGCTGCCTCAGAATGGGCTCGAGAACCGCCGCGTCCATCGGGAAGCGGCGGCCGGTCTCCATGCCGGTGAAGCCGGCCTCACGGGCCTGCCGCAGACACTCCTCCAGCGAAACGTCGTCGCTCAATTCGGCGAGGTCATCGTTCCACCAGGCGATCGGCGCGATGCCGAGCTTGGCTCTCATCTTGATCTCCATCATCATTCCAGCTGCCGCCGCCCACTTTTGGCGCCGCGAAAAAACTGCCGGAACAATGCTCAGGGAGTGTGGCATCGTTCCGGCAGAGGACGCCCCAGGGGGCGTCCGAAAAACCTAGACTCCGATGCGCTGCCGTTTGCGGCCTTCGGCTTGAACCGAATGGGCCTCGCGCACCTCGGCCCGCTCGCTGACCTGCGGCACGCCGACATCCCACCAGGCGTCGCCGGGTGTCCAGGTGTAGCCATCGGAGACGATGGTGATCACGGTGGTGCGATCCGTCCCTTTGGCCCACTCCACAGCCTGGCCGAGATCGGCAAGGCTCTCTACCCGCCGCGTGAGGGCGCCCATGGCCTCGGCGTGCTTGGCGAAGTCGACCGAAAACGGCTCCTTGACCCGGCAATCCTTGATCATGTTGTTGAACGACGCGCCGCCCTTGGCATTCTGCAGCCGGTTGATCACCGCATAACCGCCATTGTCACAGACGATCAGGATCATCTTGTGGCCGGCGAGGACCGATGAGTAGACGTCGGAATTCATCATCATGTAGGTGCCGTCGCCGATCATCACGATTGGCGTGCGGCTCGGATCCGCCATCGCCGCACCCCATCCGGCTGAGATCTCATAGCCCATGCAGGAAAATCCGAACTCGCAGTCGAAGGTGTTCGGCTCTTTCACGCGCCAGTTCTTCATGACTTCCCCGGGAAGCCCGCCTGCCGCGGTGATCAGCAGATCCCGCTCGCCGGCCTTCGCGTTGACCACGCCGACGACCTGCGCGTAAGTCGGAACCGGGTCATTCGTGGGTTTTTGGAATCCGTCGAGCGCGGTGTTCCACTTGGCAAACTCGACCTTGCCTTTTTCGGTCCAGCCGCTTTCGCCTTTCCAGTCACCGAGCGCGGCCTCGACCTCGTTGATGGTTTCCAGCGCATCGCCGACCACGGCGAGAGCCCGGTGCTTCGTGGCATCCCACCGCGCGGCGTTGATCGAGACGAATTTGGCGTCGGGGCTGAACGCACTCCACGATCCCGTCGTGAAGTCCATGAGCCGCGTGCCGACGGCCAGGATCACATCGGCCTCACCCGCAAGCGCGTTCGCCGATGTCGAGCCGACGATGCCAATGGGCCCGACATGGGCAGGATGGTCGTGCGTCACCGTGCCCTTACCGGCGATGGTTTCGGCAAGCGGAATACCGCGCGCCTCGGCGAATTTCGCAACAGCAGCCTCCGCACCGGAGTAACGCACGCCGCCGCCTGAAATGATCAGCGGACGCTTTGCCGCCTTGAGAAGACGCACCGCCTCTTCGAGACGCGCGCGATCCGGCCGGGGGCGCGGAATCGCATGGACCGTGGGTTCGAAGAAGGACTCGGGATAATCCCAGACGACCTCCTGCACGTCTTGGGGAAGGGCGATGAAAGCCGGCCCGCAGTCGGCCGGATCAAGCAGAACCGCGACCGCCTGGGGCAGCGAGGAGATGATCTGTTCGGGATGGACAATACGGTCCCAGTAGCGAGTCACCGCCTTGAACGCGTCGTTGACGTTTACTGTAGGATCGCCGAAGTGCTCGACCTGCTGCATCACCGGATCCGGCCGGCGGCTGACAAAGGTGTCGCCGGCAAGCATCAGTACCGGAAGCCGATTTGAATGGGCGACGCCTGCGGCGGTCACCATGTTCAGAGCGCCCGGGCCGATAGAGGTAGCGGCGATCATGATCTGGCGCCGGCGCTTCGCTTTCGCGAACCCGATCGCAGCCAGTGCCATCGACTGCTCGTTCTGGCCGCGCCATGTTGGCAGGACGTCCTGCGCGGCCTCCAAGGCCTCGGACAGGCAGGTGACATTGCCGTGACCGAAAATGGCGAACACGCCCGCAAACAGCGGAGCCTTGCTGCCGTCGATAACGGTGAATTGATTGCTTAAATAGCGCACGAGCGCCTGCGTCATGGTCAGACGAATGGTCTTCGTCATCGCTTCCTCCCTGGCGAATTTCCGTTGTGCAGACTATTACGAAATAGCCATTGACAAATCAACCTCTTTGCAACGATCATTGCAAAAATATTGTTGCGGAGGAATGCAATGCTGAGAATTGGCGTGCTCGGTTGCGGGCGCATCGGGCGCATGCATGCGGCCAATATCGCTGCACACCCACGAACGAAACTGGCGGCGGTGTATGACGTCAATCGCGCCGCCGCCGACGAAGTGTCAGCCATGCTCGGCCTTCCCGCGTTGGACTCGGCCGACGCCATGTTTGACACGGACGATGTGGACGCCGTGTTGATCGCGACGGCCACCGATACCCATGTCGACTACATTGAGCGGGCAGTGGCGGCCGGAAAGCCAGTGTTGTGCGAGAAGCCCATCGACCTTGACCTGATGCGTGTCGATCGCTGTGCCGCGAACATCCGTGGAAGCAAGCTGCCCATCATGATTGGCTTCGTCCGCCGCTTCGATCCCGGGCATGCTGCGGTGCGGGCGGCTCTCCAGAGTGGCGAGCTCGGCGAGCGCCACCAGGTGATCATCACGTCGCGGGATCCTGGCATGGCGCCAGCTGCCTACATACGCGTGTCCGGCGGCATATTTCGCGACATGACAATCCACGATTTTGACATGGCTCGCTTCATGCTCGGTGAAGAGCCCGTTGAGGTCTTTGCGACCGGCAGCCGGCTGGTCGACCCGGACCTGATGGCCGAGACGAATGACTGGGATACGGTGACCGTGGTTTTGCGCACCGCCAGCGGCAAGCAGTGCATCATCAACAACTCACGACGCGCGGTCTATGGATACGATCAGCGCGTCGAGGCTTTCGGATCGGCCGGCATGGCGATTTCCGAGAACCGACGCGCGCATGAGGCCCGTATCTATGCCGATGGGCTGAGCGATCGGGCGCAGCCATACCTTCACTTCTTTATCGAGCGATACAGGGAAGCGTTCAACGCTGAAATCGACGACTTCGTCGACGCCATCGAAAATGGACGCCAGCCGTCGGTCGTATTCGAGGACGGACGCCTTGCGCTGGTCCTCGCCGAAGCAGCGATCAAATCTGTCGCAGAGCGTCGGGTGGTCAGCACCAGCGAGATCGGTGACGGCAATGTATGACAAATACGGACTTTTCATCGACGGTGAATGGCGCGCCGCTTCCGACCGAAGCACGGCGACCGTAGCCAGTCCCGTCACCGAACGCTCACTGGGCGACACTCCAACCGCGACGCTGGACGATACACAATCTGCCTTGGCGGCCGCCGAACGTGGCCTTTCTGCCTGGCGAGCAAAGAGCGCGTTCGAGCGCGCCGACGCGCTTCACGCTATCGCCGACGAAATGGGCCGGCGCAAGGACGAAGCCGCCCGCATGATTACGCTGGAGACGGGCAAGCCCATTGCCCAATCCGAACGCGAGTGGGTTCTGGCGACGGATCAGTTCCGGTGGTACGCCGAGGAGGCTCGGCGTGTTTATGGCCGTATCATCGAGAGCCGTGTCCCCGGAGGTCGCTTCGAAGTGCTGCATGAGCCGATCGGCGTCGTGGCGGCCTTTACGGCATGGAATTTTCCGGCCGCGCTCGTCGCCCGCAAGGTCGCCCCGGCGCTTGCCGCCGGTTGTTCGGCCATCCTTCGGCCTTCGAGCCGGACGCCAGGGGTCGCGATGGTGATGATCGACTGCCTGCGTGCGGGCAGGCTCCCCCCAGGCACGGTCGGTCTTCTCGTCGGGTCCACGGCCACAACCTACGTGCCGCTGATGGCGTCGGCGCTTGTGCGCAAGGTTTCGCTGACCGGGTCTACACGGGTCGGGCAGCAAATGCTGCGCGACGCAGCCGATACGGTGAAGAAGGTGTCGATGGAGCTTGGCGGTAACGCGCCTCTCATCGTCTTCGACGACGCGGATATCGAAAGCGCGCTCAACGTGTCCGTGCCCACGAAGTTCGCCAATGCCGGGCAGGTTTGCGTCACGCCAGACCGCTTTTTCATCCACGAAAAGGTCCATGATGCTTTCGTCGACGGGTTCGTCACGCGGGCGAAGGCCCTGAAGCTGGGTGATGGTCTCGATCCGACGGTGCAGATGGGCCCCTTGATCAATGCCAGGAGGACCGACGAAATCGAACAAATCGTTACCGACGCGGAAAAGGCCGGTGCCAGGATTGCCGCAGGCGGCCGCCGCTCGCCGGCGTTCAACGCCGGTCATTTCTTTGAGCCGACGGTCCTTACCGATGTTGCTGACGACATGACCGTGTTTGCCGAGGAGAATTTTGGTCCGATCGCGGCCATCACCCGTTTCTCGTCCGAAGAGGAGGTCCTGGGTCGGGCAAACGCCTCGAAGATGGGGCTTTCTGCCTATGCCTTCACCCGGGATGCGGGGCGCGCCCGCAGAGTTGTCGCGACGCTCAAGGCCGGAATGGTCGGCATCAACAGCTTTGCGCTAGCGGCTTCCGAGGCGCCGTTCGGCGGGACCAACCATTCCGGCATGGGCCGGGAAGGCGGCGCGGAAGGTATCCGGGACTATCTCGATACCAAGCTGGCTCATATCGTATTCTAAGGAGCGTTTTTCATGATCAAGAACAGGCTCAAGCAGCTTTGGGCCGATGGGAAGCCCACCATCAATGGCTGGCTTTCGATCGGCAACAGTTTCACCGCCGAGATCATGGCGGCGCAAGGTTACGACTGCATCGGCGTCGACCTCCAACATGGAGCGCTCGATTACAGCGGCCTGCTGCTAATGCTCCAGGCGATGCGTGCCTCCGCTACGGTGCCGCTCGTCAGGGTGCCTTGGCTGGAGCCAGGCATCATCATGAAAGTGCTCGACGCAGGTGCTTACGGCGTCATCTGTCCGATGGTGAATACCGCCGAACAGGCGGCCGAGTTTGTCAGCTACGTGCGCTATCCGCCACTCGGCAGCCGAAGCTTTGGTCCGACACGTGTGAATTTCGCGGCCGGTGCCAATTACGCTTCTGAATCCAATGGCGAGATACTTGCCTTTGCCATGGTTGAGACGGCCGAGGCGATGGACAATCTCGACGCGATCGCTTCGACCCCTGGACTGGACGGGATCTACGTTGGTCCGGCCGACCTGACCCTCGGCATGACCCAGGGCCGCTTGCCGCCTGCCTTCGACCGCGAAGAACCGGAGATGATCGAGGCCATCCAGCATATCGTGGCGGCCTGCAAAAAAGCCGGCATAGCCGCGGGATTGCACTGTGGAACTCCGGCTTACGCGGCGCGTGCGATCGGGTGGGGCTACAACATGACCACCGTCTCCAACGACGTGCGCATGCTGGCCGGTGCGGCGGAAGCGAACGTCAAAAAGTTCAGGGAACTCACGGGCGGATCAAGCGTCAGCGCCGGTTCCAAGGGAGGGTACTGATGCCGCATGTTCTAGTTGCCGGGAAACTCCATCCGGCTGGAATTTCCTTGCTCGAACAGGCCGCCGGCATCACCTACGATTACGTGGAGGAAGTCTCCGAGCCAAGTTATGCCCCGCTGATCGACAAGGCCGACGGGCTGGTGATCCGCACACAGCCTCTCTCGGCGGCGACCGTTGAGATGGGGCACAGGCTCCGGATCGTGTCCCGCCACGGTGTCGGCTACGACTCTGTCGATTTGCCGTCCCTCAACAAGCGTGGGATCACGCTCGCCGTCGTCGGAGACGTCAATTCCATATCTGTCGCCGAGCACGCGATGATGATGCTCCTTGCCTGCGCCAAGCATGCTGTGCGCGGCGACCGGTCAGTTCGCGAGGGTGTGTGGAATTGGCGCAACCGGCTGGAAGCTTCGGAACTGGCCGGCAAGCGCCTGCTGATTCTTGGCTACGGCCGCATCGGCCGGCATCTCGCGAAGATGGCGGCTGCCTTTTCCATGGAAGTCGCCGCCTACGATCCGTATCTCGAAAAAATCGGATGGCCGGAAGGCCCTGCTAAAGCCGTCTCCGATCTGGCGTCGGCCCTTCAATGGGCGGATGCGATTTCCGTCCATGCTCCCAAGGGCGATGCTCCTGTGATCGGCGAGCGCGAGTTCGCCCTTCTGAAGCCGGGAGCCTGGCTCGTGAACACCGCGCGCGGCGGCGTCGTCGACGAAAAGGCACTTCTTGCAGCCCTTGCGTCTGGCAAGGTGGCGGCCGCTGGCCTCGACGTGTTCGACGAGGAACCCCCCGCCGCCGACAATCCGCTTCTGTCCTGCGATCAGGTGATCCTGTCGCCGCATATTGCCGGCCTCACCGCCGAATGCGGTGAACGGATGGCCGTGTCAGCTGTGCGCAATGTGCTCGATTTCTTCGAGAGCAGGATCGACCCGATGCTCGTGGTCAACGGCAAAGAGCTGAACGGCCATTGATAGCATCGCAGCCGCTAAGCAACCACCGGAAGCCGCTACCCAAGGTCTGTCAGTCCGGTGCAACAGGAAACCGTTGCAACAAAGCAGATGCCGCAATTGGGCAATCGCTTGAAAGCGATTCCGCATGAAGTCGCGCAAAAACATATCATATTAAAAACAGTTAGTTAATTGACATCAAAATAGTTGTTGCAAATTATAAAACTCTGCAATAAGCATTGTTGCACAAGAACTTCATATGCAATTTCCGTTGCAAAATGAGGCGAGGCGAGACTCCAAGAGCCGCCGGTCCACGGGAGGATGAACCACGTGTCTTTGCTTGAAGTGCAGGGCGTCGGCAAAAGCTTCGGAGCAATCCGCGCGCTGTCCGACGTCAGCTTTTCGATCGAACCCGGTGAAGTGGCCGGCCTGATGGGGGACAACGGCGCCGGCAAGTCGACAATGGTCAAACTGATTTCGGGAAATTTTCCCCCGACCGAAGGGCAGATCAGAGTCGGCGGCAAGGCCTGCCACTTCCATAAGCCGCTCGATGCTCGCGCCGAGGGGATCGAGGTCGTGTATCAGGATCTCGCGCTGGCGGACAATCTAACCGCCGCGCAGAACGTGTTTCTAGGCCGAGAACTCAAAAAGGGCATCTGGCCTTTCCGAATACTCGATAAGCAGGCGATGATCGATCGCTCCGCGGAGCTGTTCAGCGAACTGAAGTCAGAAACGCGGCCACGCGATCTCGTAAAAAAAATGTCGGGCGGTCAGCGCCAGGCAATTGCGATTTCACGGACCCGTTTGTCCAACGCCAGACTCGTCATTATGGACGAACCGACCGCTGCGATTTCCGTGCGCCAAGTTGCTGAGGTCCTGGAATTGATCCGGCGCATGAAAGCGCGCGGTGTCGCGGTGATCCTGATTAGCCACCGCATGCCAGACGTTTTTGCCGTGTGCGATCGCATCGTCGTTCTACGGCGCGGAACGAAGGTTGCCGACAAACCCACCCTTCAGACATCTCCGGAAGAAATCACCGGACTAATCACGGGAGCGATCCGTGCAGCCTAGTCAACCCGAAGCGATCCAGGAAAGCCACGCCTCGATTGCCGACGTCGTCGGCATCATGGAACAAACTGCGCTTCAGAAGTTGAGAAGTAGCCAGGCCTTCTGGGTCTCGGTCGCGCTCTTCGTCCTTGTCGCGTTTATGGCAGTGTTGGAACCGAGCTTCGGCACAGCCGAAAACGCAACCAACATCACCCGGAATTTCGCGCTGATCGCCATCATGGGCCTGGGCATGACCGTGGTGTTGATTACGGGCGGGATCGATCTTTCCGTTGGGTCAGTCATGGGCCTCGTGGCCATCGTGGCCGGTCTTCTACTGACCTGGCATTATCCTTGGTACGTGGCGTTCGCCTCCGGCCTTCTCGCTGGAGTTGCCTGCGGCGCGTTCAACGGCTTTTTCGTCGCCTATATCGGCATGCCGTCCTTCGTGGTCACACTCGGCATGTTGTCGATCGCTCGTTCCCTTGCCGTGGTGCTGTCAGGCAACCAGATGCTCTACCAATTCGGACCTGACGCGCCGATCGTGAAAGCGATCGGCCAAGCGAAGTGGCCGGTGCACTCGCTGGAGGGATGGGCTCCTTACTGGATACCGCAGTTCTCGTCCCATTTCTGGGTGATGGTGATCATGGCGCTAGCCCTCGGCTGGGTATTCATCTTCACCGCGTGGGCCCGCCATCTGTTCGCGATCGGCGGTAACGAGAATGCGGCACGCATGACGGGCGTGCCCGTCGATCGGATCAAGTTCCAGGCGTATGTTTTCTCGTCCTTCTGCGCCTCGATCGCATCCCTGCTGCTGCTTGGCTATAGCGGTTCGGCGATCAACGCCGTCGGCACCGGGTATGAATTGCGCGTCATCGCCGGCACAGTTATCGGCGGCGCAAACCTGATGGGGGGCTACGGCACAGCCTTCGGCGCGGTCATCGGGTCGGCCTTCCTCGAGGTCATCCGCAACGCCCTATTGATGGCAGGCATCGATTCCAACTGGCAGGGTGCCTTTGTCGGCATCTTCATAATTCTCGCTGTGCTTCTGGGTCTGGGTACTTCCGGCAAATCGCTGAAGTCCTTCTTCACCATCAAGCGTGGCTAGAGCTCTGCCGGCTTATGCCGGTGGAATATCCTGAGGTGAACACAACAAACGGAGGAACATCGATGAAGAAATATCTTTTGGCGGCGGCGGTTGCCGCGTCCGCCCTGACGGCGGGGCAGGCCTACGCCCAGCAGAAACTCGTATTCGCGCTGGTGCCGAAGAACATGAACAACCCATATTTCGACCAGGCTCGTGATGGCTGCAAGAAGGCAGAGGCCGAGTCCAACGGCGCATTCGAGTGCATGTACATCGGACCCGGCGAGCACGGTGGCGGTGAGGAACAGGTTCAGATCGTGCAGGATCTGGTTGCCAAGAAGGTCGATGGCATCGCCGTTGCACCGGCGAACGCGGCAGCCATGGCCGTCGCTCTGCAAGCCGCGAAGGAAGCTGGTATTCCTGTTCTGACCTGGGACGCGGACGTGCTGCCCGAGAACAAGGACCTGCGCGCCGCCTATGTCGGAACGCACAACTACGAGATTGGCGTGAACCTCGCCAAGATCGTGCAGACGATCAAGCCGAAAGGCGGCACCATCTGCATCCAGTCGGGTGGCGCAGCTGCAGCAAACCATAACGAGCGCATGCAGGGCATCCGCGACACGCTCTCCGGGACCAAGTCAGCCGCTTCGCCCGGCGATCCCTTGACCGGTCAGAACGGCTGGACCGAGGCGCCAGGCTGCCCGCTCTATACAAACGACGACTTTCCGCTTTCGGTACAGCAGTTCCAGGACTACATGGCGAAGATGCCGAACCTTGACGCATTCGTGCCGACCGGCGGCTTCCCGCAATTTGTCCCGGACGCGAACCGTGCTGCGGTCGATCCCTACAAGGACAAGATCGCCAAGAAGGAACTGGCCCTTGTCGTTGCCGATACCTTGCCCACGCAGATTGACCAGATGAAGGAAGGATACTCCCTCGGCCAGGTCGGTCAGCGTCCGTTCGAAATGGGCTACAAGACGATGTTTGCGCTCAAGGACATGAAGGACGGCAAGCCTGCTCCGACCGATCCGACCTACACCGGCCTCGACGTCTGCACGCCGGAGACGGTCGCCACCTGCATCGCGAAGTAATAAAAAAGGGGGCGGGAGACATCCCGCCTTCTATTTCATGGCCGACCTACGGCCGATCCGCAAACGGCCGTCGCTGTCATGCCGGCCCTTCCAGCGCGACCCGCCGTCGTCACGACGAAAACAGATGCCGGAAGGGCCGCCATCGCTTGACGGAACTCCAACGACGTCTCCGGTGCAGCCGCGGCGCTCATGGGCCAACCAAAGGCCGGTTTGGTCTCATCGAACGCCCGCTCGCTCCATGCCGGGGTATTCGAGCGGGAATTCCGAACGGCCCTTGAGGACAACCTAAGTGGTAATGTGAGGCTGTTTTAGCAGAAGCGAGGCGAACGCCTGGGTCGGCTAGACAGAGCGGTTCGGGCACAATCACTGGATCATGAAGCGCGAGCTGAACGGCAGGCTCGCCGCTCCCACGGCCTTCGGGCTGATGGTGACCCGCGCCGGCAACGCTTCGATGGTGACGAATTCGCGGTTGATGTCGGCGCACAACGCCTTGGCGATTTTCCGCGGCGCATAGCTGGACAGGACGACCGTCCTGAACTCAACAAACTGGGTCAGCGCCGAAATCGACGCTTTCAGGCGATTGGAGCATTCCCCCAGCCATTCGCTGTAGGCCTCTCCGAGATCAGGCCACTCCGGGTTGCTGCTCCAGATGATTTGGGACGGGCGCCCGCGCTCGGTCAGTTCGCTCTCCAGGCGCACAAGGCCATGAGCGAAGCTTGCGCTGGAGTTTCCCTTGTAGATCTGGTGATTGAGGATAAGCCTGCTTTGTAGTCTCGCGCCGAGATAGAAGAACAAATAGTCGTTCAGCGGCTTTGCGACGCCGAACATGCTCTCGCCGCCGGCTGCCGCGGTGATGTCGTTCTGCACGAAAACCGGCAGCTTGCTCTGCTCTTCGATCTCGCCTTGCAGAGCCTTCAAGGAGGTGCTCGATCCGTTGCGGATTGCAGCCATGGCGTCGACTTCGTCGGGAACAGCCAGCCCGATGCCGGCGACCCGGCCGCGCGCCTCGATCGGCAGGCTCGTCATGGCCTGCCCGATCGCTCCCAGCAAATCGCTGCTTTGCGGAAAGGGATTGGCTTCATCCGCCGGCAGCTGCTTGTGGAAGCGCACGGTGCCGATGAAGTCGATGAGCGCGATGTCGATCCTGCGCCGGCTGAAGCCGACGCCGACCGCATAGGCGCCCTCCGGATCGAGCGAAAGCGGGATGGTGGGCGGCCCGACGCGGCCGCGCTGCGCCTCGCCCTGCGAGACCAGGCCTTCCTGCACGAGCGAGCGGACGATGACCGAGGCCGTCTGCGCCGACAGGCCGGTCTTCTCGCCGATTTCCATCCGCGAAATGCCTTCGTTCTGAAGCAGCAACGATAGCACCAGCCGCTCATTGTAGCTGCGGACGCTCAACGCATTCAGCCCGCTCGCACGATCCGCGATGCGCAAGGGATTGGGTGGTGCGAATCTCATGTCAGGCAAGGGTCTCCCCGTCGGTAAGAGCGCGTTGCCTGGCAGCGGTTTGGTTGCTCATGTCGAGCGGCTCCAGCCGATGGCGTCGACCGCGCGGGCCAGCTCCGTGCCCAGCAATCTGTGGGCTTCGGCATCGATGTGAAACCCGTCCGCTTCGCTGCAGGATACCACCGAGCCGGCATCGAAAAAGTGCAGTTCGAGCGAGTCCGCCAGAACCTCGAACTCGAGCGCCAGCAGGCGCGATTTCTCCGGCGCGCCGGCGAAGATGGACTTCCATTCCTTGACGTCGTCCTGCATCGGCGGCGGCGCCACGATCATGATTTCGGGCGTGGTGCCGCCCGGACCTGGCGCCAGCTCCTTGATGTCGTAAACGAGGCAGCCGATTCCCATCGCCACTTCCGACGGCGGCTTGTTGAAGCGGATCTTCAGGTCGTTAGTGCCGAGCATGATGATGACGAGGTCGAGCGTCGCATGGCTCTGCAGGCAAGGGCGAAGATAGGTTCGGCCGTTCTTGTGTGCTCCCTCGATCGGATCGTCATGGACGGTGGTGCGACCGCTCAATCCTTCCTCGATGACATACCAATCGGCCCCCAGCTGTGCACGCAGTATCCCCGGCCAACGCTCATCGGGACCATAGCGCTCGAGCGGCCCCCTGCCGGGGATCTGGCCGTGCGTGTTGGAGTCGCCGTAGCACAATACTGATCGCATGTTTTTCCCGCCGGGACTGACAGCGCGCCGAAGCCGGCGAGCGCCATTCATGATGGATAGAGGAGCGGTGAAAGGCAAGCAAGGGAATAGTCATTCAACATGACTAACTATTGACAGGCCGAATCCGCTGTGCTTCTAAAGTGCCCGGAGGAGTTCTCAACCGTCATCATCGTCCAGCCCAGGTTGGACCTCGACACGCATGTGTTCGGGGGCGGGAGAATTGCGTGCATCGGTCGGTTTGCGACGACGAGCGTGCATTGGGAGAGCGTCTCGCGGCCGTACGCATTCGTACGGCCGGGGCAACCACAAGGAGGAGAATTCAATGTTAGGATTGCTGAAAACCGTCAGTCTGGGAGTGCTCGTTGTATCAGCGCTTGCCGTAACATCCCTGGCGCATGCGGAAGATGTCAAGCTGATGGACGGCGTCGCGCCGCGCCCCGACGACACGCGCATGACCGCGGCCGGTGCGTTCAAGAAGGACCCGCCCTGGGTCATCGGAATGAGCGACTTCGGCGTCAACGCAAACACCTGGACCGTGCAGGTGGCGCACGAGGCGGAAAATGCCGCAGCAAAGGACAAGCGCATCTCGAAGTTCATCCTGCTCGATGCCGGCTTCGACCAGAAGAAGCAGGTGGCCGATATCGAGGATCTGATCGCGCAACATGTCGACGCGATCATCGTTCAGCCGGTGACCAGCACATCGGCCAACGCCAGCATCGCCAAGGCGGTCGCCGCCGGCATCCCCGTCATTCTTCATACCGGCCGCATCGATTCCGATGCCTACACCACCGAAATCCAGGGCGGCGCTGAACATTTCGGCAAGGTGATGGGCGACTGGCTGGTGAAGACCGTCGGCGAGAACGGCAAGATCTGGGTCCTGCGTGGCCTGGCCGGCCATCCGGAAGACACTAACCGCTACAACGGCCTCTTGGAATCGCTCAAGGGCACGCATGTGCAGATCACCGCCGAGGAGCATGGCGACTGGCAGTACGACAAGGCCAAGAAGCTGTGCGAGACACTCTATCTGAACAATCCGCAGGTCGACGGCATCTGGTCGTCCGGCGCCGACATGACACGCGCCTGCGTCGACGTCTTCAAGCAGTTCGGCACGCCCATTCCACCGATTTCGGGCGAGGGCAACAATGGCTATTTCGGCCAGTGGATCACGGACGGATTCAAGTCGATCTCTCCCGAATACAGCCCCGCCCAGGGCGCCGCCGGCGTGCGCGCCGCTGTTGCGCTGCTTGAGGGTCAGCAGCTCTACAAGCGCTATGTCTACAACCCCGACGGCTGGGACAAGGACAAGGCTGCCAAATACTATCGCGACGATTTGACGGCCAATGTCTGGTGGCCGAGCGAACTGCCGGAGGACAAGCTCAAGGAATATTACGGCAAGAAGTGACGGCGCCGTGGCTGGCGGGGAGTGGACAAGCATTCCCCGCAGGCCGTTCCATCTGTCGAATCCGGTTCGTTCGAGGGTTTCGTGACCAATCTTATCGAGATGTCCCACATTTCGAAGGCGTTCGGAGGGAGCAAGGCGCTCCACTCCGTTTCCCTCGATCTGAAGGCGGGCAGCGTCCACGCCCTGATGGGGGAGAACGGCGCCGGGAAATCGACGCTCATGAAGATCCTGGCGGGCGTGCATCAGCCCGATTCCGGCGAAATCTTCATGAACGGGGAAAAGCTCGATCTGAAGTCGCCGCGCGACGCGCTGGATGCCGGCATTTCGACCGTTTTCCAGGAGCACTCGCTGCTGCCCAATCTGTCGATCGCAGAGAACATGTTTCTCGGCCGGGAGCCGACGACCCGGTTCGGCTCGATCGACTATCCCGAGATGAGCAGCCAGACCGCCAAGGCGCTTGGCGAACTCGGCCTCACCCTCGACCCATCACAACTCGTCTCCAACCTGACGATCGCCGAGCGGCAATTCGTCGAGATCGCGCATTGCATCCAGGCGGACGCCAGCGTGCTCATCCTGGACGAGCCGACGGCGGCGCTGAACGCGGCCGACGTCGATGTGCTCAACCGCAACATCCGCCGGCTGCGCGATAAGGGAAAGGCTGTTGTCTACATCTCGCATCGCATGGAGGAGATCTTCGAGCTGTGCGACACGGTCACGGTGCTGAAGGACGGCGCGCTGGTCGGCACCAGGGTGGTATCCGAGATCACCACCGACGAACTCATCGCCATGATGGTCGGACGCGAACTCCAGGACCTTTTTCCCGATCGCACGGGCGACAAGGGCGACGAGATCCTGCGCGTCGAAAACCTCAGGATCACCGAGACATCGCAGCCGCTGTCGCTGACTTTGCACAAGGGTGAGATCGTCGCTTTGGCAGGGCTGGAGGGGCAGGGCCAGCAGCGCTTCCTGAGATCGCTGATCGGCCGCTACCATCCCTTTGCGGGGACGATTTCCATCAACGGCAAAGCGCTCAAGATGCCGCTCTCGACATCATCAGGCGTTCGCCATTTGCAGCAGCTGAAGGTCGGTTTCGTTCCCGAAGACCGCAAGGAAGAGGGGCTCTTTCTCGCCCTGCCGATCGCCCACAACATTGCCATCGGATTGCATTCGAGGCGATCCGAACTTGCGTCGGCGCGATCCTATCGAAGCGTTATCGCCCGCTTGATGGAGGTCATGAACATAAAGGCGGTAGGTCCATCCGCTCCGGTCGCCTCCCTATCGGGCGGCAACCAGCAAAAGGTTCTGCTCGGCCGCTACCTCGCCGCGGATCTCGATCTTCTGCTGGTGGAGGAGCCGACCCGCGGCGTCGACATCGGCGCCAAGTCGGAGATCTACCACCTGCTGCGCGACTTCACCCGCAAGGGCGGCGCGGTGCTGGTGCTGTCGCGCGAGACGATCGAGTTGATTGGGCTCTGCGACCGCATCTACGTCGTCCACCACGACACCATCGTTGCCGAAATGCCGGCGGCGCAGGCGACGGAACACAAGATCCTCGACGCGGCCCTGATGGGCGGCTCCACGCGCCAGCATTAGGGGCTTCCATGTATCATTCGCTGTTCAACATCCTGAGTGGCCGGAACACACGACAGGGCCTGTGGGGCCTGCCGCTGCTGGTCGCCTTGCTCATTTCGCTGTGGCTGACCGTCGAGACGACACAGTTCGCCACGGCCGAAAACCTTTTCAACCTGGTTGCCCAGGCGATGCCGCTGATCATCGCGGCGCTCGGACAGCTCATCGTCGTGCTGATCGGCGGGCTCGACCTGTCGGTCGGCTCGGTCATCAGCTTCACGACGGCGGTGCTGGCGCTGGACCAGCCGGCGATCGTGCTGATCCCGGCGGTCTTTCTGCTGGCCGCGTTCATCGGGTTGATCAACGGCCTGGCGATCACCCGCTTCAACGTCCATCCGATCATCGCGACGCTGTCGACGCAGTATATCGTGCTTGGCATCACGCGCATCTTACGTCCCGTCTCCGGCGGCACCGTGCCGGAAATCGTCATCGCTGCCGTTTCCGGCAGTTTCCTCGGCATTCCCTATCCGGTTTTCTGGGGGATCGTCGTGATCCTGGTGGGCTGGAAACTGCTCTACGGATCGCGGTACGGGCTGCATCTGTTCGCGATCGGCGGCGGCATCGCGTCCGGCGCCGAGAGTGCGGCCCGCAACTTCGGCGTCTCCGACCGTCGCAACAGCGGTTCGCCAATCTGCTTTTCGAGCGCGGTGACGCGTCGTCCAAGGGTGGCTGCGCTGAGGCGCGTGGTTCCCGTCGCTGCGCTCAAGCCACCCAGCCGCGCAACGTCGAGAAACAACCTCAGATCGTCCCAGCCAATATCCATTTTGCAGAAATGAAAAACTCCTTGCGACCGTGGCTGTAGCGCGAAGCGGGCATCGCGCGCAAGTATGCAGGAATTGGAGGCGTTGGATAATCTTGCCTGACGGGACAGGGATAAGCGCCTCGGCTGGCCAAGAAGCGAGCGCCATCTTTTCGATCGAGCATGCGATTCGCGCAGATGCTTTGCGCTTTCGATCAACCCAGGCGCGCGGGCATTCTGCGCGCCAAAGGAGACGACCATGTTGTATGAACTTCGATACCGTTTCACCCGCTGGATTGCCTATCGCCAGACGCTTGCGAGCTTGAGGCAGGCCCCGGACAGCACACTGGTGGATGCTGGCATTTCCCGCGATGAGATCCGCGAGCGTGCCCGCCATGCCAGCCTGCGCCGTTGAGGAAACGGGCATGGAGATGATGGAGCTTTGGGATGGTCGATCGGTGCCGCGCATCGGGATCGGCACCTGGGCAGCGGGGGGTGCCGCGCGCTGGCGCGACACGGCGACAATCTATGGCGAGGTCGACGATATCAGGTCGCAAGCCGCGCTGGCGATGGCCTATGACATCGGCGCGCGGGTGTTCGACACGGCTGCCGCCTATGGCGCCGGCAATGCCGAACTAATCCTCGGGCGGGCGTTGAAGGGTAAGGACGAAGCCGTCATCGTCACCAAGGTCGGCTATTTCGGCGATCCCGAAACGCGCAAGATCGCTCCCGAGGATGCCTCTGCCGCGGCGATCCGGACATCGATCGACAATTCGCGGCAGCGCCTGCAGCGCGATTTTATCGACGTCGTGCTGCTACACATCAACGAATATCCGATCGAACGCGCGGCGAGGTGTTCGATACGCTCGGCCTGTTGCGCCAGGAGGGCAAGATAGGCGGCTTCGGCTGGAGCACCGATCACTGCGAACGGCTTGCGGCCTACGCGCCGCGCGAGGGTTTCGTCGCCGTAGAGAACGACTTCAATGTGTTTACCCCGGCGAACGAGCTGATGGCCGTTGCGGCGCGCGAGCACCTCGTCTCGTTCAGCCGGCTGCCGCTGGCAATGGGACTGCTCACCGGCAAATACACGCCGGCCATGAGGCTGCCCACCGATGACGTGCGCGGCGGGAATGCCGATTGGATGGTGTTTTTCAGGGATGGCGCCGCCAACCCGCAGTACTGTCAAGGCTCTCGGCAATCCGCGACCTGCTCACCTCGGGCGGACGCACGCTTGCGCAGGGTGCGCTCGGCTGGATCCTCGCCAAGTCGGCAATCGCCTTGCCGGTTCCCGGCTTCACGCGGCCCGAGCAGGTCGCGGACAATCTCGGTGCGCTGGAAAGAGGGCCGCTGCCGGCAGCGGTGATGGCCGAGATCGACGCCGTGCTGAAAATTGCCGAGACCGCTTAGTGTTGCGAATCCGAAATTCGCATTGGTGATGATGCCGACCAACTTCGATCTCTCCGATGTCCGCCGGTATCTTATCTTCCCTTGGCCAAGCTTCCGTGGCGCAATTGAACAAAGACGGAGCGGCGGACCCGACTCCATTTGAAGGTCCGCCACTCCGGGTTTTCAGATCACAAAGACTGATGCTGCCACGGGAAATGGGTAGCGAGCTGCGCTTGAGCTGCGCCGCCGACTTCATCGCTGTCGATAGAGAGCGATCCGGTTGTACTGTCAAAGATGATGTGGTGGGAACCATCATCGGCGGCCGTATCAGCAGAGGAAGCATGCAATGAAAGCCCGCCCGACTTAAGCTCGGTAAGAGCGGGTTGATCGAGGTGGAGCTTGTCCTGGAGCTTGCTGAAGTCGAAGGCGTCGTTGCCTCCGTGGCCGGACATGATCTCGGCGGCGCCATTTTTTGCCTGGGCGCCGACATTTTCATCGGGCTGGACGGTCTGCGCGAACCCGTGGCGAACCAGGCTGGTTGCCGTTGTGTCGGACGGGTCGTTGGTCGGGAGAAGCTCCGAGCCGGCCGAAAGAGAATGGTTCAACGCAGCCAATATGCGGTCAACGCTGCTGCCCTCGCTTACCTTGTCGCCGGCATTATCGTGGGTGGTGTCAGTCGAACTGCCGTCGCTGGCAAGGAGGTGCGAAAGCGCGGTCTTGCTATCACTGCCATCGCTTGTGGTGGCGCCGGAAGCGGCGGTATCAGTCGAACTGCCATTGCCAGCGAGGAGGTGCGAGAGCGCGGTCTTGCCATGACTGCTATCGCTGATGGTGGCGCCGGAAGCGGTGGTATCAGTCGAACTGCCATTGCCGGCGAGGAGGTGCGAAAGCGCGGTCTTGCCATGACTGCCATCGCTGGTGGTGGTGCCCGAAGCGGCGGTAGCAGTCGAACTGCCGTCGCTGGCGAGGAAGGGCGAAAGCGCGGTCTTGCCATGACTGCCATCGCTTGTGGTGGCGCTGGAAGCGGCGGTATCAGTCGAACGGCCATTGCCGGCGAGGAGATGCGAAAGCGCGGTCTTGCTATCACTACCATCGCTTGTGGAGGCGGCGGTGTCGGTCGAACTGCTATTGCCAGCGAGGAGGTGCGAAAGCGCGGTCTTGCTATGATTGCTATCGCCGGTAGTGGTCTCGGCAGGGGCAGTCGCAGTCGAGCTGCTATCGCCGGTGATGGCCCCGGAAGGGGCGGTGGCAGTCGAGGTGCTGTCGCTGGGGGTGGCCCCGGACGGGGCCGTGGCAGTCGAGGTGCTGTCGCTGGGGGTAGCCTCGGACGGGGCCGTGGCAGTCGGGGTGCCATCGCCGGTGGTGGCCTCGGCAGGGGCAGTCGAGGCGCTATCGCCGGTGGTGGCCTCGGACGGGGCCGTGGCAGTCGAGGCGCTATCGCTGGGGGTGGCCTCGGACGGGGCGGTGGCAGTCGAGGCGCTATCGTTGGGGGTGGCCTCGGACGGAGCCGTGGCAGTCGAGGCGCTATCGCCGGTGGTGGCTTCGGAAGGGATGCTCGCCGTAGAACTGGGATCAGTAGCCGCGGCTTCGGAAGGAGCAGTCCCTCCAGTGTTGAGATTGTGTTCCCGGAAAACGGCCTGCAGTTCCGAAGAGCTCTCCAACGCTGTGTCGCCTCGCTGCGAACCCCAGGCGTATGCGTAGTCGAAGGCGGGTGACGGAACCAGCTTGGCCCAGTGGTCCATCATGGTTTCCATCTGGGTGGCGGTGGGCACGACATATTTGCCACCCATGTCGGTGTTATAGTCGCCACCTCCAAACGTCTGGTAGCCTGGAATGATCTGGCTCGTCGGGATGCCCGATGCCTGAGCGGCGGCGACGAATTTGTCGATCATGTTGTAGTCGACCGCGCCATCCGTGCGGACAGGATAGACATCCACGCCGTAGTAATCGATACCCGTACTGGCGGGATTGTAGGTGTTCGAAAAATCTGGATTCGCCGACGTCCCCAGGCTCATCATCGTGATATAGGTCTTGGCATCCGGCACATTGGAATGAATCCAGTCGGATTCTGCCTTCAGATTTGCGGCAGAGGCGTAGGTACCCCATTGGCCGGTGGGATCCGGCTCGTCAACCAGGAAGAATCCGAACAGCTTTGGATTACCGATGAAGGGCGTGACCTTGTCGACAAAGGAGGAGGTTACTCCGTCGGTTTCGTTCAGATAGACCATGCCTTTCATACCGTCCGGCAGCGCATTGAGTTGGTCAACGGATGAAACGTCAGCCAGATTGAATCCGGCTTGAGCAATTTCCGTGCCCGATCCACCTGACGTGTAATGCAGAGTTGTCATCCAATATTCCTTTTTCTGTTTCGACAGCGCCCTACCTACAGACTGCGTATATTAGCGCCAAATCACATACCGGCACCCCGTGAGAGAAACTTTGATCGTAAGTTGATACACACAGTGCGACCTTCTCCCCGATAAGCCCTTCGATGCGGTGCCAGGTCGCAAGAGAGTCTTGCGCCATGTGCCGGACCTGGCGTGCGCTATTTGGAGTGCGCTTCGCTGCTCTTGAAGCCTCGTCATGCGGGGTGCTGGGGAATCGGCTGAGCCGTCAATGAAACCGGAAGCGGGACACATCCAGCGTGCCGTACAGCGTGCCAAGCCCGGATACCCCGGTGTTTCGCGATTAACGCGAATCTTTCTGGGACACCCGCCGAGCGCCTCTGATCACGATGTTCGTGCGGACGAGGTTGGCCGGATTGGCTGCGAGGCTGGTGCAAGGCGATATATCCCAGACACCAGAGCGCGAACGAGCGGCTTGCGTACCGGCGTCTCGATGAAGCGCCAGACGAGAAAAGAGGCAAGAAGAGTCCCGGCAAAGACAACGAAGAATGCGGCGTTCTTTCCGACATGCGGCGCCAGCGCGTTAAGCGAGATGTAGCCAATATACTGATGCAAAAGATACAGCGGATAAGTCAATCCTCCGAGCATCATGACAACCTTGGATGGAGCAATCACCGAGCGGAGCAGTATCGCGCCAGAGAAGACTCCGTAGATCACTATATTGGCGGCGAGGAGAGCAGGATACGAAATGGCAGCGCCAAAGTGCTCATGCATCCAGTTGTGAGAGAAGATTATGGTCTGGCAAGACACCAGGAATGCGACGGCAAGAAGCAGGAACGCAGCCGGCGAACGGCCCCTTGCAACGATGTCTTCCGCGAGGATGCCGGCGGCAAACAAAGGCGCATAGTTTGTAATAAAGAGAATGCGTATCACCGTGTTCTCAAAGAAGAACTCGTTGCTTGCCGAAATTGCGAGCCAGATGGCAGCGATAGGTATTTTCCAGCGCTGAAAGGCACCCGCAAAAATCAGCACTGCAACCCAGCCGTAGAACAGGATCTCGAGCATGATCGACCAGTAGGCCCCATCCATGGATGGTCTGCCGAAGAGGCGGGCGAACATAGAGAGATTGGCTACATAGGTCGCAATATCGGTCGGAAAACGCTGGTCTTTGGCGACGACGAGAACAACAAAAGTTGCGGTCATGCAGACAAGGAATCCGGGATAAAGCCGGGCGAAGCGGGCGACCGCGAATTCCTGCCAGGTTCGACCTTCGGCCGACCACGCGATGACGAAACCGCTGATCAGGAAAAACAGATTGACGCCGAGATAGCCATAGATGGCGTAAGGTGCTGCGGCAGGATATTCTACATCGAGACTTCCGGCGATCGCGCCGCCAAAAAGATAATGATAGAGCACGACCGCGAGGGCTGCGGCCAAGCGCAGCAGGTCGAGTGATGCCATGCGCGCCGGAATGGCTTTGCCTGCCGGTTCCACAGCCATCTCCCGTCGCCGTTTCAGCTTTTGACACCCATCAGCGGCTTGATCCGCAATGCCAGTGCTAACGCGAAGGCTGCAAACCGGCGGCAGGCCACGCCTTTACCTTCTCAAGTACGAACAGCTGCTCGCAGGACAGGAACCGGAGGACGCTGAAAGAGCGTACCAGCTCGAGCCCCGCCTCTGCGAAATCCTGTCGTGCAACGTTAAGATTGACGGGATGAGGCGCCGACAGCCTTCCGGTGATTATCTTCCGCAGCCTTAGTCGCATTCTCTGGAGGCGGGTGCCAACGCCGTAGGATACGATCAGACGGCGGCTGGCAACGCGCGCGAGCTCCATGATAATGTCGCGCCTGAGATGTGGCGGGATAAGATGGATGAGGCGAAGACAGACCACCGTGTCAAAGCTTTCGTCAGCGAACGGCAGTTGCGTCACGTCACATCGGATGAATCCCCGAAATCCGGACTGACCTTCATATGCTGACTTAGCCAGGGCCATCATTTCCATTGAAATGTCTGCAGCCAGCACCTGACAATCATGCCGGCCCAGCACGCCAGCCAGCTTCCCGGTTCCGCATGGGATATCGAGCACCTGAGATGGAGGCGGGCTGCACCTCTCCAGCGCCTTGGCGATGCAGCGCTGCTCCCGTCGCGCAATGACGTAGGATGCAATTGTAGACAGCTTCAAGCGGCCTGCATATCCGTCCAGGTACCAGCTCGCAAAGCTCGGATCCTGATATCTCTGCTTTGTTGGGAGATCATAGGCCGCGGCCGCGACTTCGGCGTCGTAACTAGTAGGCATAGCGGCTGTAGCCCCTGCTGACGGATATGACTTGAGGTCCTCGCTCATCTGCCCGCTTTCATACGATTTCTCCTGAGATGGAATCGAAGATTTTTTGTCCAACCTATTCATTGGATGCCCCACCAAGCTGTTCTATTGGCGATAAAGGCGGCAAAAGATCAGTTCTGGGTGGGGCCATCGCAGAGGTAAGGTTTCCAGATGGCTGGGTATCTCGCATCCCCCGAACGGATGAGACATGCCGAACTTATGACTACTGAGCCCCGTGGAGGTGCGCTGGGGCATTGGGCTACTGCACAGCCCTGTCGGGGACGGAACGGCAAACGGATGGAAGGCAATCGGGAAGGATAGTGACCGAAACGCACTCCTTCCGTTCACGATTATGGCCTTCGTCGATATCCTAACGTGACCACACCGTCATTCATACGGATGGCGCGAATTCCTGGCTCGTCGGCTAGACATCCCGGGAAGAGATGGGCGTTCGCTTCAGCAAATGGACATAACATCACTGCCGGAAGGCTTCCCTCAGTCTGGATTGAAAGATGATCTTGGAGCTATTTGGGCCGTCCGGTGCTGGTAAGACGACGTTGGCGTGCGAGCTGGTGCACGTTCTGCGAGCTCAGGGCTACTCTGTTGTTTTGCAGACCGGCGACCGTCGACACCCGGTTAGAAGAGCCGCCTTCAAACTAGTCTCCGGCTTGCATTCAAAGTGGATTGGACAGCGTTCTCTCGGTGCAGAAGTGCTTAAGATCCTTCCACCCAAGAATGAGCTGTGGGCGGCTCGTCTGAACTGGCATCTTGAAGCTCTTCTACAAGCCTGGCGCGCGGCAATAGCGTCCAAGGACACGATCTCAATTTTTGACCAGGGTATGGTGCAATTCGTGTGCTCGCTGGTTTTGTTCAGCGGCATAACGGATCGTGAAAGGGTGTCGTGCGCCCTCGAGCTTCTACCCAAACCGGACCTGCTTGTCCGATTGCAGGCGCCACGAGAGATTCTAGAGGCGCGGTTGAGGGAACGCCGGCGTAATCTCGGCATCATTCAGAAGTTCCTCGAAGTTGATCTGCAGAGCAGTCTTGATCATATCGACCACGTTAATCTTATCGAGGAACAACTTGGATCGTTCCCGGTACCGACAACTTGCGTTGAAAGCTTAGATTCAGACGGGCTCGCTGCCGCCACCGAAATAATAGCGCGTGGAGTAATTGACAAGTTTGGCGCGGCGCGGGCGAAATTTAAAAGGGTTGAAGCTTAGAGAGATACGGTTTTGAAGCGCCGAGAAGAAGGTGTCCAATAAAAACGGAAATCGAACTATTGAGACGGAACCGCGTGAGTTGACACGACATGCGCTTTTTTCGCTACCAAATTGTCTTGGCGTTGACGCTAGCTGCCAGCGCGACATCCATAGATCTGCGCGGAGCGGTGAGTGAAGAGGATGTGGCATCGACAAAGTTCGTCGCGCCGGTGGCCATGGACCTGCCTGATTACCTGCACCCGGCGAAGGATGCGGCATTTGGCACAACTTTCACGCGAATAACCAAACCCGGAATCCTCGGCGCCGGCATCGCATGCGGGAGCAAATATTGCAGCCACCGCTATTCGAGCGCTCAGGCCTGGAATTCGGATCAGAGCCTTCTTGTCATCAGCAACGGCTGCGGCGGCTTATGCTTCCTGGATGGGCGCACCTACGCTCCGCTTTTTCGCCGTGTTCGATCGATCGAATGCGAATGGCACCCTCGCGATCCCGACCTGATGATCTGCGTCGGTGGTCGGAAAATCTCGACGTGGGCGCCACGCACCAATCATGAGGAGGTCCTGTTTGTTTCGACTGACAGTAGCGATCTCCAGTTCGGCCCTTATAAAGGGAATCCGAGCCGTGACGGCAGCCGTATAGCCGTGCGCGCGGTTCGCGGGGACGGCAAAGCGGTCGTCTTTGCCTACGATCTCAAACAGCGGCGGAAGTTTCCGGAAATCGATCTCGCACAGCTTGTCGGGACCAACAGCGCCTGCTCAATCTCGCCGCTAGGCGTCAACATCTTATGCATTCAGTACCTAAAAGACGAAACTGAACAGACGTTCATCTTTTCGGTTGACGGCGTTCTGCGCCAAAAATGGACCGAGCATCATCGGCCTGGCCATGGGGACATGACGGTCGATGCCGACGGCAGCGAAATCTATGTGGGGATCAGTAAATCCGATCCGGACATATTCCAGGTGATCAAGCGAAGGCTGTCAGATGGGAAAGTCACCTCGCTGATGAGATATGGCGAAGCACAGCATGCATCGCTCAGGTCACTGGACAGGCCGGGTTGGGTGTTCCTTAGCTATTCCGGCGACCCGGACGAAGTATCGAAATATCCGAATTGGGCGCCGTATGCGCGGGAAGTCATCGCGCTGCGCATCGACGGCAGCGGAGAGGTTCGACGTGTTGTGCAGACGAAGAACGCTCCATTCGACTACTGGAGTGAGACCCACGCCTCGCCGTCCCCAGACGGTTCACAGGTGGTCTGGTCAAGCAATTGGGGAGTACCCGGCGGTCCGGTTTACGATTTCGTCGCCCGTATTGACTGGCCGGAACGGTCAAACACTGGCTCGAGAGCATTAACCGCGAGCGGTCTTCAATAACGAAACCTTCCGGCCACCTATCACGGTTGTCTCCGATCGTGCTTACCCATTGTCCGTTCAACACCTCACCTCCAACTTCGCCGCCACGCAGCTCCGTCCAATGTCAATTCATTCAAACAGACGACGACAGGTGGCCAAGCCTGCACCTACCGTGAAAGTGCAGTTTGCAAGGCTTATGACACTTGCCGGAACTCTACGATTTACAGAAATGACTCGAACGTCGGGTGATGGCTTTTGTGCGAAAGACGCTCGCGTCGGAGCCGAGAAAGGAATAGCAGATGGATGCGGATAGGCGAGCCGAAGAGAATGCCTCTTTCAATCCTGAGTTGTTGAAACGGTTAGTATGCCCAGTGACCAAAGGCTCACTTGCCTGGGATGGGGATCGCGACGAACTCGTATCGAAGAGCGCAGGACTTGCCTACCCGGTACGCGACGGCATTCCGATCCTGCTAGCATCGGAGGCACGGGCGATCATCTCCCGCGTGGTCAAACTTCGCGCATCCAGAGGATGAGCTAGCCGCGCAAATTAGGCGGCATTCCGACGGCAACCAGCACCAAGACAGGAAAGTGCCGCGGAGCGCGAGCCGTTTGTCAACAGACCACTCCGTGCTCGGGCATCTGGGCAGTGCCGACCTTTTTGATGCAACGCGCGGCTACCTGAACCGGCTGGGCACGGCGATCCGTTTCCGGGACACGGTGTGTGTCATTCAAACAGACGAGGACAGTGGCAAGGCCTGCCCCTACCGTGATCTTGGGCGTGATGGGTAACGAAACCAACACTATGAAAGCAAATTCAACGGCCGGCCACTTCGCGCGATCGGGCTACGGCGAACGGTCAGGAGACGCAGGATGAATCCGCACCTCGTGTGTGTTGGAGGCGAGGATCACGCCCTGCGAATCCCCTTCCTGATGTCGCTGCGAGAGAAGGGATTCCAGGTTACTGCGGTTTCGAGCGGCGGTGAAGCCGCATTCCTGCGGCATGGCATTCCGCATCGCAGCTACGGTTTCGACCGCTTTTCCAGCAGCAGCGGGGAATGGGCCGCCATCAAAACCATTCGAAAGCTGATGGCGGAACTCCGGCCGGATATTATCCAAAGCTTCGACACCAAGCCCAACCTGGTGACGCCACTTGCGGTGCGCGGGAGCGTTCCAGTCGTGCGCACAATCAACGGTCTGGGCTGGACGTTCTCGTCCCTGGAACCGCGCGCCCTGGCCCTGCGCCCAATCTTTTGCGGACTGCAATGGCTTTCGTCCTTATGGACGGCCGCTACGGTGTTCCAAAATCGGGACGATCAGTCATTCTTTGAACGCTACCGACTGATCATACGTGGCAGCGGACGAGTGATCCGCAGTTCTGGAATCGACGTCGATGCGTTCGCCATGGCAAGGCATCTTGGCCCGTCGGCGATGAAAATGCGCGAGGAGCTTGGGCTCCAATCCGCCGAGATCGTAATTTTTGTCGGCCGGCTAACTCGCCAGAAAGGCATCCCGACACTCCTCAAGGCAGTCCCTCGCATTTTGGCTGAAAGGCCCGATGCCCGTTTCGTGCTTGTCGGGCCATTGGAATCCGAGGGCCCATTTGCGGTGGACAAGGCGGAGATTGATCGACATGCGCCCCATGTCATCGCCTTGGGCCCACGACGCGACGTTCCTGCCCTGCTTGGCATGGCCGATCTGTTCGCCTTTCCGACACAATACCGCGAAGGGATTCCGCGCGTCCTGCTGGAGGCAGGGCTGGCAGGATTGCCTATCGTCGCCTCAAGGATGCCTGGCTGCAATGAGGTGGTCGAAGACGGATGGAACGGCCATCTCGTCCCACCGCACGATCCGAACAGCCTTGCGTGTCGAATTATAGACGTCTTGTCCGACCGCCGGAAAGGAAGGACCATGGGCGCTCGCTCTGTCGAGCTGGTCCGGACGCAGTTCTCGCTGCCCTGGGTGGTCGAGCAATATTGTGATCTCTACGACAATGTCCTTAGCGCCAAATCCCATGGCGGCTTCGCTCGACCGGCGTCGCCGGCGTTGCTTGAAGAGGCTGCTGTAAACCGCGCATTGGGTGGAGCGCGCCGATGATCCGCGACGCGTTGCTGGCCTGCGGCGTTGCGATGTCCTATGCGGCGCAGCTCACCATTCCGGGAGTGCCGCTCGGCTATGGCGAGCTGTTTCTCGCGCTTTGGGTCATGCTGTCGATCGGCCGGGTGCTCGCCGGCGGTCACTTGGTAGTCAGGCCCGCCCTGATCCGTGTCGCGGGCTTCTGGCTGATCATGACGCTTGCTCTGGGGATTGGCACCATCGTCGGCTATCTGACCACGGTGCTGTACCTGTCGGTGGTGATGCACGATATGATAGCCTACCTGCTGCTGATCTGCGTCACCTGCCTAGCCGCCGCGGAGCCCGAGGCTGATCGTCATCTGCGCAGTACTGCGTGGTGGGTGGTCGCGATCGCGAATGCAGGCTTTATTGTTCAGCTGGCACTTGGATGGGGTTGGATCCACCAATCCGGCGTCGATCCGTGGTACTGGGATCGCTTCCGCGGCTGGTCCGAGAACCCGAACCAGCTCGCGCTCTATTGTGCACTCTTTGGCCCATTCGCCTTGCATCTTGCGACGACCACTAGCAATCCGTGGGCGAGATTGGCCGGGCTCAGCAGCCTTATCCTGACCATCTATATCGGAAGGCTGACGAAGAGTGATACCTATCTGTACACGACGGTCCTGGCCTGCCTGATATTTCTTGGGCTGCGGGTTCGGACATGGCTCGCAACCGGTGACGGCAAGGCCAGCTTTTCCCGGCAAGTTACCCTCCTGTTGATGATTGGCTTCCTTCCGTTGGCCTTGTCGATGACGCCCTACATTCTCACGGAAGCGGGCAGCGTCGAACAGTTCGCCTTAAGTCTCACCAAGGACAAGGGCGGCGACGCGACCGCCGAAACCGCCGCACTTCGCCTCCATCTCTGGGGAGATGCATTGGGCAAGGGCCTGACGTCAGGATCCCTGGGCCTTGGTCCTGGGCCGCATCTGGAGCGCCCGCCCATTTCCTACAGCCAGTTTCTGCCCCGGCCTTTCGAGGCTCACAACACGATTCTCGATCTATACACTCAAGGTGGTTTGATTGCAGTCCTAGCCCTGGCCTGGATTGTCGGCGCGGCGGCTTTATGCGCATGGCGTGCAAAGCTCGATGCCCTGTTCGTGCTCGTCGTGTCGATCGTTATCTTCGGGATGCCACATCTGATCATCCGCCATCCAATCGTGTGGTTTGCGCTGACCATTTGCCTTGTTGCCGGAACGCCGCAAACGGTTTCGGCAACCTCGAGCGACCGGAGGTGATGGCATGTGTGGGATTGCCGGAATTCTCCTTGCACCCGATGCAGCCAGTGCCAGGCCGCTCACGGCCATAGGGCAGATGACGACGGGCCTTCGTCATCGCGGGCCTGATGGTGAAGGCTTCTGGGTCAACCGTGAAGCCGGCATCGCCTTCGGCCACAGGCGTTTGGCTATCGTCGATCTATCGGAGGCGGGACGCCAACCAATGCATTCGGCAAGTGGCCGATATGCCATTACGTTCAACGGCGAGATCTACAATTTCCGCGATCTGCGCCGCGAACTTGAAGGCGCTGGCCATCGGTTCCGTGGCGCCAGCGATACCGAAGTCATGCTGTGCGCAATCGAGAGTTGGGGTCTCGACACCGCACTGACGCGCCTCGCTGGCATGTTCGCATTTGGATTGTGGGATCTGAAGACCAGGACCCTCCATCTCGCCCGCGACCGAATGGGCAAAAAGCCGCTCTATGTTGCTGCAACACGCGATGCGCTTGTTTTTGCCTCCGAGTTGAAGGCGATCAATCGTTTTCCAGGGTTCTGTCAGGAGCTCGATCTCGACGCGGCTGCGACGATGCTTTCGAAGGGATGGGTGCCGGGTAACAGTTGCATCTGGCAAGGCGTATTCAAGTTACCTCCTGGCTCGGTTCTGTCTGTGACGGCGGCAGATTTTGCCGAGGCGCGCAGTGCCGCATCCCTTTCGCAACGCGTCCGACACTGGTGGTCGCTGCCTGAAGTCGCCGCGAACGGTCGACTGAATCCAATCGCCGGCACCGACGAAGAACTGACCGACGAACTCGACGACCTGCTGCGACTTGCCGTTCGGGAACGCATGGTAGCCGATGTGCCGCTGGGTGCCTTTCTGTCTGGTGGCATCGACAGCTCCGCCGTTGTGGCGCTGATGCAGGCTCAGTCGCCGAAGCCGGTGCGCACATTCACGATTGCTTTCGGAGAAGGCGGGTTTGATGAGGCTCCCCACGCCGCGGAGGTTGCGCGGCATCTGGGCACCAATCATACTGAACTACACCTTTCGGCCGCCGCTGCGCGCGAGGTCATTCCAGAATTGCCGCAGATCTGGGACGAGCCGTTCGCCGACGAATCGCAGATACCAACTTTGCTGGTGGCGCGGCTCGCCCGCCAGCATGTTACCGTGGCCCTGTCAGGCGACGGTGGCGATGAATGCTTCGCCGGTTACGCCCGCCACTTCATGGCGGCGCGGTTGAAACGACAGCATGCGCTGCCGTCGCCGCTGCGTCACACGCTTGCTGCAGGGGTCGAATTGCTGGCCCGTGCGGCGCGCTACGATCTCGTCAGCAAGCTGCCGCTTTCGGCGAGTGCACGGCTCGCGCTGCGGAGCGATCGGCTGCACCGCCTCGCTCGGCTGCTCGCCGCAGCAGATGAGGACGAATTGTATCAACGGCTGACCGGAGTATCGACCGAGAGCCTCACACTCCACAAGCCGCCCACATCAATTCAAGAGTCACCCCGGCTTGATGGCCTGCTGTCCCGTCTCTTGTACGACGACATGGCCGGCTACCTGCCCGACGATATACTGGTGAAGTTGGACCGTGCCAGCATGGCCAACAGCCTCGAGGGCCGGTGCCCGCTTCTCGACCATCGGGTTGTCGAATTCGCTTGGCGGCTGCCCGCACATGCGAAGGTTCGCAATGGCAAAGGCAAGTGGATACTTCGTCAGTTGCTGAGCCGCTATCTTCCGCAACGGCTGATCGACCGGCCGAAGCAGGGTTTCGATGTTCCCATAGCGGTCTGGCTGAGAGGCCCGTTGCGCGACTGGGCCAGCGATCTGGTCGCCGATATGCGCCTCTCCGGAGATGGGATCTTCGACTTTGCGAAGGTCGCGATGTGCTGGCGCGACCACCTTGACGGAAGACAGGACCATTCTCGTGATTTGTGGCCCGCATTGATGTTCCAGGCCTGGCGCAACGAGGCCGGGCGGCCCCCAGGGCCGGCAACGGGCATGTCTACAGTGCTCGAACTGACAGGAGTATAAGATGGAAGGTTCCATAGTCAGCCGCATTCACCTTCCGCGCGCCACTGAAATGCACGTGCCGACGCGCGAGATCAACCCGCGCATGAGGCCATTCCTGCGCGAACAGATCGACGCGCAGACCCCCTTCCATCAACTCCTTATTACCGTCGCGAGGAGAAAATGGTTCCTGCTTGCAATGGTGATTTTGGGCGGTGTGTTGGCTGGGCTTGCGGGTTTTGCGCGTCCCGTCCTGTTCGAGTCGACCGCACAGGTGATTGTCGATGCTCCTGGCAGGAATGCGGCTCCCGGAGGCGCAGATTCTGCGCAGGAGATGCTGGATGCGAGCATTGATGACCACTTAACCATGCTCTCTTCGCAGGGGCATCTGCGTCGCGTGGTGGCAGCCCTGCGCAAGACGGAGGTTGGTAACATTGCTGAGCAAGGGGATGTCGTAACCGGAAATTCACGCCCCGCTCCGG
The DNA here is from genome assembly GCF_040318975.1 of Mesorhizobium sp. M0983. Classification (NCBI taxonomy): domain Bacteria; kingdom Pseudomonadati; phylum Pseudomonadota; class Alphaproteobacteria; order Hyphomicrobiales; family Phyllobacteriaceae; genus Mesorhizobium; species Mesorhizobium sp. M0983. The sequence continues at coordinate 41,318 of NZ_JAMYNH010000006.1, forward strand.
CCGGCGGCGACTTGCAGAACATACGCACCTTCGCAGCCGGTCTGCTGGAAAGCATTTGGCCGCAGGGCAAGCCGGCGGCCGCCGATGAAGACGAACTCAAGGCATTACGGAAGGGCATGAGGGTTGGACAGGAACTGCGATCAAGAGTGATCACGGTCGGCTTTACCGACAACGATCCGGCGCGAGCCGCCCTTGTGGCCAATACGTTCGTCCAAGTATACATCGACGATCTCGCACAGAAGCGCAGGGCGTCAGACAGACTGGAACTCGCCTCGATCGTCGCTAGCCTACCGGTCGTACAAAGCGACTTGGCGAAAGCAACCGACCGCCTGGAAAAGTATCGGCTGAGCCATGGCGCGGTCGATCAAGGTGCGGCGGACAACGCTGCCAAGGAGACAGCCGAGCTCAGCCAGCAGATATCTTTGTCGAAGGCGGATCTCTCCGCAACGGAATCTCGCCTTCAACACATCGAGGCTTTGCGAAAGGAAGGAGCATCGGTCGCGGCGCTCGCCGAAGCGATCGGGTCACCGGTACTGGCCGACATGGCGGCTCGCCAAGCCAACGACAATGCGGATGCGGGCCTGAGTACTGCAATCAACCGCGAGATCGAACAAGGCACTGCTCGCATTGCTGCGGAGGCGAACATCTACCGTGCCCAGATTGCGGCTCTGGAGGGGCGCAAGAATGTGCTTGATGCGGTGGTGGCCGACACAGCCGGCCGGCTTTCCGGCTTGCGTGCGCTCGAGCCGCAGGTCAGCATCTTGACGCAGCGATACAACCAGCTACTCACGCAACAACAGGATCTGGTGCAGCGTATCGCAACTCCCTTGCCCGGAGTCTCGATCCTTTCAGCGGCGTGGCCGCCGACGAATCCAAAAACCCTGCCGCCCATCTTCCTTATTCCGCCCGGCATGATCGTGTTTGGTCTCATTGGCGGGATCTTCGTGATGGTCCGCAGCCGCCTCAATCAGACCTTGTGCGGCGAGGCCGAAGCTGAAGCCGCGCTCAGGGTCCCATGCCTGGGGCTGATACCGGAAGCGCCCACAATACACGCGAAACGACTACAGCAGCTGGTTCTTGGCCAACGACAGTCCAGCTACAGCCGAGCCATCACTTCCCTCCTCGTCACCGTGACACTCAACAAGGCGAGGGGCCGCGCTTCGCACGTCATCCTCGTAACGTCCAGTATCCGGCATGATGGCAAGACCGAGCTTGCATGGAGCCTGGCGTTGGCAGCTACCCGACTTGGGGGACGAGTGCTTTTTCTCGATCTTGACAGCACGGGCGCCCGCCTCACGAACGAGTTCCTGAACGAATTCGGCGCGCTCCGGCCGCATAAATCCTTTGGAGACTATATGAACGACCGTTGTCCCCTGCACGACGCGGTCACGGGAATGCCTGAAATTGGAATCGACTTCATGGCGCTGGCACCATCAGAGGATCTGCTGCCGCAGCTGTCGATGATCGACGGATCCCTGGTCACAGATGAGCTGCGCTCAATCTACAGCGTCGTCATTATAAATGGACCGCTGGGACTTGGAGGACCTGAGGCCAGGCTACTGACGGGCTGGGCTGACGTGGTTCTGTTCGCCGTTCGCTGGGGCAGGACGCGTCGCAGCATCGCGCGCGGTGTTCTGCAGCTGCTGACGGAGGACGAGACGGCTCAGGTCCCCGTAGGCAGCGTTCTCACGCACGTCAATCTACAGAAACACGCTGGCTATCGGTTTGGGGACAGCGCAGATCTCTTGCTCGAGAGAACATCATGAGTGTCACATGCGGGCTTCCGCGTAACGACCGTCGCGGCAGTCAGTCTGTCGAGCGGAAGATAATATCGAAGAGTTCGCAGACCGGAGCTGGGCCCGCCGGCGCAAGAGACATCGACGATTGCAGCGATCCGAAGCTCGCCCGCTTCCCTGCGGCCTCCGTTGCTCCAACAAATATGGTTTTGCCGCACAAGGAGGACACGGGCCGGGGTCTCGGCTATGCCAGCATCTTCGCTCTTTTGGTCTATATCGGGGGTGCGGGCTTGACCAGCTTGGCGCAGTTATTGATTGCGCGCATCGTTGGCTCCACCAGCTATGGCATCTACTCCTATGTTCTGGCCTGGACCTCGGTGCTTGCCTATCTTGCAACGCTTGGGTTCCATGTATCCTTGCTGCGTTTCGTCTCCGCCTACAGTGCCAAAGGGCGGCTTGACCTGGTACACGGGGTAATCAGGTTTGCTCTGCAAAGGTCGCTGGCGGCAGCGACACTATTCGGCATCATTGGCGCCGCCTTGGTTTTGTTCTTTTCGGATTCTTCTCACAAGGAGCTTCAAACCAGCCAGCTGCTAGGCATGGCAGCAGTGCCTTTGGTCACCGCCTACGCGTTGGGCGCAACACTTGTTCGTGCTTTCGGCGGCGGTGTCTCGGCCCTCATGCCGGAACGCATCGTGCGCGACGGCCTATTGTTGACGTTGCTGGGAATGGCGGTCTTATCCGGATCATGGACCCCCAACGCACCCCTGGTGATGCAGGCGGTGCTGGCAAGTTCAGCCATCACGGTCGGCCTGGTGTTCATCATGGCGGCAAAATTTCAGCCGCCCGGCTTGCGGCAGGTTCAGCCAGGCGACGAGTCGCGGGAATGGTGGTCCGCGGTTCCGCCAATGATGCTCATGGCCGGGCTCGATGTTTTCATCAGCCGGGCCGGGGTCATGGTGCTGGGCTGGACGCATCACATTCGCGAAGCGGGCATTTTCGCCTTGGGATTGAACGTCGCATTGCTTGTGAGCCTTTCCCTGGTCGCTGTCTCGACGATGTTTGCGCCGACAGCGGCCGCCCTTCATGCCCGAGGCGATCGGATGGCTCTGCAGCAGCTGTTTTCACGGGCCGCCCTACTTTCCTCTGGCGGCGCCATAGCGATGGCCATCCCGATGCTTGCGATTATTGAACCTCTGTTGAGCTGGTTCGGCGGAGATTTCAGTACAGCGGCACCCGTCGCGCGGATACTCATTCTCGGATATGTCTTTGTCGCGCTATGCGGACCCCAGATGCTCCTCTTGATGATGACTGGAAACGAATGGGCGGCAGCCGCAACCATGATCGCCGGCGCCGCGGCCAGCATCATGGGCTGTGCCGCAGGAATTGCGCTCTACGGCGCGCCGGGCGCCGCAGTGGGCCTCGCGCTTGCGTTGGCGATTTGGAATGTGGCGATGTCGATTTATATCAGCAAACGGCTGAAAATTCTCCCTGGGCTGATCTTTGCGCTGGCGTCGCTCAGAACGCGCGCAGTCGAAGGCCAGCCGCCTCATTGGTTCCTGCGCTGATCTGATGTTATCGCGCCCGGTACTCGACGGCATCAGCGTTCAGAAATTTCGAGTCCAAGATTGTGTCGGATAGAGGCTGGCGGGGGCGGCTTTGGGGCCGACACTCGCTTTATTCTCTGTCCGAAAAAATGCGAAATCTCAAATTTGCCGAGTGGCAGATCGTTGCCCGACAAGGCGCGGCCTACACCGTGGCCTCATCATTCACCGACGTTTGTTGCCGTATGCTGACCGCGGCATCCGTTCCATGAAAGTCCCGGTACCATTCGACAAAGCGTTGCACTCCGTCCTCAAGCGGTGTCGCCGGGGCGAAGCCGACGGCCTTGCGGAGATCGCTGACGTCGGCGCGCGTCTCCAGAACGTCGCCAGGCGGCAACGGCACATCCACGCGAAGCGCCCGGCTGTCAAGGGCGGTCTCGATGATCGAAATCAGCCGGTTGATCTCCTCGGGCCGGTCGTTGCCGATATTGTAGACGCGACACGGCGCGGAACTTGTAGCAGGGTCGGCGGTGCAAGGGTCCCAATTCGGATCGGGCCGCGGCGGTGCAGCGAGTGCCCGAACCACGCCCTCAGCGATATCGTCGACATAGGTGAAGTCTCGCCAGACGCGGCCGGCATTGGCTACTTCGATTGGCTTGCCCTCGATGATCGCGCGCGTGAACAAATAGACCGCCATGTCGGGCCTGCCCCAGGGGCCATAAACGGTAAAGAAGCGCAGTCCCGTCACGGGCAGGTCGAACAAATGGCTGTAGGAATGCGCCATGAATTCATTCGAACGCTTGGTGGCGGCGTAGAAGCTGACGGGATGATCGGCGCCGTGGTGCTCGGAAAACGGTATGGTTCGATTTAAGCCGTAGACGGAGCTCGAGGAGGCGTAGACGAGATGACTGACGCCGTAATGCCGGCAGCCCTCAAGGACGTTTAGAAACCCCACTATGTTCGATTGCACGTAGGCGTGCGGGTCAACAATTGAATGACGCACGCCGGCCTGAGCCGCGAGATGGACAAAGTGTGAGGGGCGAACGTTTGAAAACAGCAACTGAACGCGCGCGGCATCCGCCAGATCCATTCGTATCGGCGTGAACTCCGCCTCGCTACAGAGGCGTGCAAACCGCGCTTCCTTGAGCCGCAGATCGTAATAGGGTGTGAAATTGTCGACGCCCACGACTTTGACACCCAGACGCAAAAGCCGCGAGGCCACGTGAAAACCAATGAAACCTGCTGCGCCGGTGACGACGATCGGTCCTGTCCGCGCAAGTCTCTTCACCGCTTGATCCGAACGCGATCGGGCGATTTCCACCTTCTCCGTTGCGGCAAGGACAGACTCGCTGCATAGATCGTTGTCCAACTTGTCGCCTTTCGAATTCCGTTCGACAGTACCGAATTGCCGGTCCGAGATTCCAGCTTCCGATATTTACGTCAGCGCATCGAACCTGGTGGAGTTCAGGCGACGTCGGTGCCATGAACCGCGCAACGCGATGCACGACCTGCCAAATCATGACACTCCAAATTGCGTCGTCTGGATCCCGGGCGGACGCCGACGTCCGGCGATTGCATTTAAGTGGCCGGCCCTTATGGCAGGACCGAAATACGCCCAAGAAGGGCCACCAGTTCCGCCTGGCGTTTCGTTTCGGTCTTGGCGAACAGCGAGGCAAGCTGGGAACGGATCGTGGTGCGGCTGAGACGCCAGCTGCGAGCGATCTCCAAAGGTGCGTCGCCCTGAGCCAAACGCAAGGCGAGGTGCGTTTCTGCGCTCGTCAAGCCAAACATTCTTTGCAACGTGCGAGGATTTGGCCCCGACCTGTTGTCCCGGTCCAGCAACGCCACGATGCTCGTTCCGTCGGGAGCAATAACTCCGTTCTCGTTCAGTATCACCGGCCGGTCGCCCCTGCTGCGGATTACCACCCAGGATAACGAGCCCGGCAGGAATTGGCCCGGAACATTCGCGATCAGCCGCCTTAGTGCGGCCGTAAGCCCGCTCGCCGTGTCAGCCGCTTCGCCCTGGCGCTCAAGCGTGGTTTGGGCGGCTGCGTTCCACTCGACTACTTTTCTTTCGCGATTCAGCACGAGATAGCCACAGCCAATGCGATCAAGCACGCCGGTTATGGATTCCAGACTGCGGCCTTTTGGTTCCCCAAGCCGTGCGTCCAATGGATCCGATGCGCGATCGGGAAGGTGACCAGAAGAGGGTCGCGTATTCCGCGCGTCAAAATCGTACTTGGTCCTCGTAGCAATGTACCTACCGCCCGAAGAAGCATCAACATGTCTATCGATCAGATTCATTTTCTACCCCTAACCCAAAGTTTCACACACGCCCGAAAATAAGTATTCGGGATTCGGATAGTCTTTTATGTTTAGATGGATTCTAGTCTTCTATGCGCTGACGGATAACGTGTTCATCACCACCTTGAAAACTCAATATGATCTGACAGTTCTAAGGCAGCTCATAGCCCCTGCTGCATCCGATAAAATGCGCGCTATGATAGCGGTATGGCAATCCGGCAGTGGTACTAAGCTGTACGTTTTTTGCTCTAGTCTCGACGGGCTAGTCAGAAGGTTGTAGTCTGTGTCCATGAGCTCGCAGTCGCGCAGGTCGAATTCGAACCCGTCGGGCAGATTGCTAACTCATATTGCCTCTGCATCCGTACTAGCTGCCACACTGATATTTGAAATAAAATCGTCAGCCTATATTGGGCAAGGCGCCAGTTTTCTGGAATTTGTTCCGGCTATTATTATTATCGCTTATCTCGAAGATCGTGTGCCTGCGCTCGCTGCGACCATTCTGATGGTGGCGGTCGGCCTTTGGGCGCGAGGATACGATCAGATTTCAAATGGCGATTGGGCACGCGCAATCCTGCTTCTGGTTTCGGGTGGGGTGATTGCCATGACGTTCCATCGCCTACGGCAGGACTTGCGTGAGCTGCTGGAAGTCGCGGAGGCCAGGCTCGCTGCCGTCGAGGCGACCGAAAGCCGCTATCGTTGGGCCTTCGAACGTGCTGCCATGGGATTCGCGAACACCAACGAGAAAGGTGAGTTGCTGCAATCCAACAGACGCCTTTGTGAGATGACCGGGTACAAGGAGGAGGAGCTTGCCCAATTGCAGCTCGATACGCTCGCCCACCCGAACGACCGGGACACCTTGGCGCAATTGTTGGCGGGCCTAGGCAACGACATTGCTTCGTTCGTTTCGGAGGTCCGTCTTTTAAGAAAGGACGGTACGGCATTCTGGGCCAGGCTAACGCTTTCTTCGTCCGTGCCCGAGGGGGGACTCTCGGAGAGCATCTTCGTGGTGGTCGACGATATTTCGGAACGACGAGCTGTTCACGAAGCGCTTCGGGCTCAGAAGGAATGGCTAGACCTCGCTCTGTCTGCTGGACGCTTGGCCACGTGGCGGATCGACCTTAAAGACGGGACAGTCACAGGCTCGGACACGTTCTGGGACGTTCTCGGCTTGGCCCAGGCCAATAGCCGCAGTTTGGAGGAACTATCAGCTGTCGTTCATCCGGCGGACTGGCCAAAGCTGGCGGCATCGAGAAAGTCCGCATCATCGGTCATGAATTACGATGTTGAGATACGCGTCCGTCGACCGGACGGGCATATCCGCTGGGTTGCCCTGCGCGGAAGGGAGGAAAGACAGGGTGATGGAGGACAGCGGCTTGGAGTGGCTGCCGACCTGAGCGAGAGACGACAAACCACGCTGCTGCGCGCCGCGGCAAAGAAGCGGGAGCGCATTATGCTCGAACAACGCCACAGGTTCGGCAACGTTTTCGCGGTGATCACGGCGCTCGTGAAAATGGTCGATGTTCCTGGAAACAATGTTGCCAAATACAAGGAAATGCTGATCGACCGGATACGCGCGCTCGAGGCAACCCATCTGCTTCTTTCACGCAACGGCAGCGTATCGGGGGCGCTAAACGATCTCGTTGCTCAAGAGTTGCAACCATATATGGGAACACGCGCCATATCGGTCAGCGGTCCTTCCGTGGTGATGTCGGGAGGCGCCGCCGAGAGTTTTGCAATGATCGTCCACGAGCTTGCCACCAATTCCATGAAATATGGAGCGCTTGGCGATCCAAAAGGCCGGATCGACGTAAGCTGGACATTTGCACCTGAAGACACAGGCAGTGAGATCGTGTTCGAGTGGGTGGAATCGGGACGGCGGCGGACCTCGAGCGTAGTCCGTCATGGCTTCGGTTCCATGATAATCGGAGTAGATGGAGCGCCGCTTGTCGGTCACTCTCCCAAACTGGAAATAACTGACCACGGGTTGCGGTATTCGCTGCGGCTATCACGCAAGGAAATCGGATCCTAGTGCAGTGCTCCGATCGAAAAGCAGATACCTAAAAGACGCGTCGCGCTGAATGGCCTTGGAGATGCGCTTAGGTTCTTTTCCAGGGATGTCGTTGGCCAAAGGCCGCAGCGCAGTTTCGGTATATGCAGTATATGCATGAAACCTTGGGCGCCGTTTGCATGTCCAAAAGGACGCGCGGCGCTCTAGCTGGCATGTCTCGAAAGCCATGTCTTCAGCATAACGGCAGCTTCTGTCCGATTGCGTACCCCCAACTCACGCAGGACCGCAGCAGCGTGGATTTTCGTGGTCGCCTCTGCGATTTCCAGGTCGCGAGCAATTTCCTTGTTTGAATAGCCTTCCGCCATCAGCTTGAGGACTTCCTTTTGCCTCGAGGTCAGCCTGCCAAGGTTGAGGCCTGTGGTACGTCGCTGTGGGCCTTTCTCGGAGTGTGTATGCGCGTGGGTTGTTTGCGTTGCACCCGGGCGTGACAGAAGTGCAGGAACATAGATGCGGCCGGAGAGGATTTCATTGACAGCCAAAACGACCTCTTCGTCCGTCTGCGACTTTACGATGTAGCCATGAAGCCCGATCGAAAGAGCCGTGAGTATTTCCGAGCGTGAATCGTTTCCGGAAACGATCGCAAATCGCGTGTCCGGATAGGCGGACAGGATCCCGCCGAGCACCTCCTGATTGAACAGGCCCGGCATATTCAGGTCCAGGATCGCAAGATCCACGAACGATTGCTCTGCCAGCAAACTGAGCACCGCGTCGAAACAAGACGCTTCAAATATCTCCACACCTGGAATGCCTGCGGTCAGTGCCAATCGCAAGCCACGACGATACAAGCCGTGATCGTCGGCGATGACGATTCGATACATTGAACTACCCCAACGCGTATCTGAATGGATTGAACGGTGATGGGCCTGAAAGTCGTAGCCATTCACTCGTCGATTCATCCAGCCGACGCCGCGGCACCCCAACGCCGCAAACGCCAGATTTCTAATATAATCTTAAATGACGGGAAACGCTCCTCTTTTTTTGCCCCTTGTGAGCGAAACCCGCCGAACGTCGTCGAACATGTGTTCTGACCTCTTGGAAAGCTGACAGACCGGCTGGTCTCAGCACTGCCATAGGTCTGTAGGTATAGAACAGCAAAACGGCTGAATTGTTACCATTCGAATGCACGACGACACGCACCCCGACGGCCACATACCATCCAGATGCAATGTCCGGATCAGGGATCGGTGGGGAAATCTCACCGGTCTTCTACGGGAAATCTCACCGGTTCTTCTGAGGGGACAAGAACGCGTTTCCCGGGTGCTGACCAGGGTAGGATAACCGGCCCGTGACGATGGCGTTCAGGCCGAATGAACAAGGGAGGACCAGGATGAAAGCGGTGATTCAATGTGGTGGAATGGGAACACGCCTCCGCCCCTTCACTTCGATCTTGCCGAAGCCGCTCATGCCGATCGGTGCACGGCCGGTTCTCGAGATGCTTCTGAAATGGTTGCGACGCAACGGTATTCAGGAAGTCTATATTACAACCGGATATCTCGGCCACTTGATCCGCACCGTGTGTGGAGATGGCTCGCAGTGGAACCTGAAAATTCGATACACGCAGGAGATGGAGCCGCTGGGCACCATCGGGCCATTGTCTTTGATCAGGGACGAACTGACGGAGCCATTCATCGTTCTCAATGGCGATGTCCTTACGGATCTAAGCCTCAGTCGATTTGTAGCAGCGCACCGTAAGCACACCGATCCAGTGACGATCGCAACAGCCTGTCGCCTGATCAAGATGGATTTCGGCGTCATCGACGAAGTCGACAATACCGTGCAGACCTTTCGCGAGAAACCGACGCTGTCGCATCTGGTCAGCATGGGGATTTACTGCATGAATCCAGACGTTCTGCAGTTCATCCCGTCCGGCATACCCTTTGGGTTCGACGACCTGATGCTCCAGATGATGCAGAACGGCACAACCGTGCACGTGTACAAGCATGAAGGTCTCTGGCTCGATATCGGGCGCGTCGACGACTTTCAGAACGCACAGACCATTTCCTGGGAAGACCAGTCGGCCTCGATCGAGGTCACTGCGACGGCTGCATGATGAAGTCACCAGCGCGGTTCCCACAGTTATCAGTCTAGGAGGTTGTGATGCTCTTGGTCAGTGCCCCGATCTTGGGTGTGCCGGAGAAGACTGCTTTGACCAAGGTCATCGACAGCGGCTGGCTGACCATGGGGGAGCAGGTACGAGCCTTCGAACAAGCCTTTGCCGACGTGCATGGTGCGGAGGATTGCGTCGCGGTCAGTTCTTGTACCGCAGCGCTTCATCTCATTTTGCACGCACTTGGTATCGGTCCGGGCGACGAGGTGCTGGTCCCATCCTTGACTTTCGTGGCGACCGCAAATGCGGTCCTCTATGTTGGTGCGACCCCCGTTTTCGTCGACATCGAGTCGGCCGATGTGCCGCTGATGTCCATCGCGGAAGCCGAAGCGAAATGCACGGCCCGCACCAAGGCAGTCATTCTCGTCCATTTCGCCGGCTACCTCGCCGATCGGGAACAATGGCAGAAGTTCGCCCGTGCCCGTGGGCTGCATATCGTCGAGGACGCGGCGCATGCGCCCGGCCTGAAGGAGGTGGGGACATTTGGTGCCGCGGCCGCCTTCAGCTTCTACGGCAACAAGAACATGACCACGGCGGAAGGCGGGGCGGTGATTGCCAGGGATGCCGGTCTGCTCGAGACGATCCGCCAGGCGCGTGGACATGGGATGACCACCGGGACACGTCAAAGGCTGAACAGCCGCACCCCGCAGTATGATGTCACCATGCTCGGATTCAATTATCGCATGGATGAATTGCGGGCTGCGATCGGATTGGTCCAGCTGCAAAATCTGCAGGAGTGGAATGAGATCAGGCGTATCCTGGTGATGCTGTATCGCCGTCTCATCGCGAAGCATTGCCCGGCCGTGACCATCCCGTTCCACGAGCCGCGGACGTCGGCCTACCACATCATGCCTATCCTTTTGCCGCGTTACGCCGACAGGCAAGACGTCATCGACGCACTGCGCGCGCAAGGGATACAAACCACTATCCACTACCCGCCGGTGCACCAGATGACGCTCTATCGTGAGCTCATTCCCGGTACTCATTTACCGCGCACGGAAGATTTCGCCCAGCGCGAACTCACTGTACCGCTGCATCCGCAGATCACCGCACCTTTGGTCGAAACGGTAGTGGTCGCTCTTGCCGCGGCGGTCAATAACTGCGCTCAGACAGGAACAGCCGCATGAATGCCCTGGACCTAGCCATTCACCGGCCTAACGTCTCGAGCGCCGCCCACGGGGCTGTGAGACGAGCAATCGATCTCGTCATTGCTGCAGCCGCGGCGATCGTCTTCGCTCCGCTGATGCTGCTGATTGCCCTGGCGCTGCTGCTGGAAGGCGGTCGGCCAATCTTCTTTACGCAGACCCGCGTCGGGGCCGGTGCTCGCCCATTCCGCATGTACAAATTCCGCAAATTCAGAGTGCGATGCGATCCCGGTGGCCTGGCGCTGACCATGGCCGATGACAGCCGCATGACGCCAATCGGGCGGTTCCTCGCCGCCACCAAATTCGACGAGCTGCCGCAGCTATGGAATGTCTTCAGAGGCGAGATGGCAATCATCGGTCCACGCCCGGAGAGCCTTGCCTTTGCCGATTGTTTTCGTGGGGGCTTTGAGGACATTTTACAATACAAGCCAGGCTTGTTGGGTCCGGCCCAGGTTCTCTTCCGGAATGAAGCGCATTTTTATCCGCGATCCGTGGACCCGCTATTGTTCTACCGCCAGGTTCTGTTTCCTGCCAAGGCCAGGCTCGACCTTTCCTATTATCCGCAGCGCACGATCGTCTCTGATGTCGTCTGGATGGTGCGCGGCTTGCTGGCGGTGCTTGGCGTCGTTTCGCCGCCGCCGATCGGAACGTGAGAGCAGGTAGAATACCCGCGCTCTCGTGGATTTGCAAAGTCAGTGCCTCACGTCATAGGGGGAACGCTTGGGTCATGGCATACAAGGGCAGGAAAGTTCTGGTTACCGGTGCCGATGGGTTCATCGGGTCGCATCTCACCGAAGCACTCGTCCGTAGCGGCGCGGATGTCACTGCGCTGGCTCTCTACAATTCGTTCGACAGCCACGGCTGGCTGGACGATTTGCCGGACACCATTCGAAGCCAGCTGAACCTCATCCGCGGTGATGTTCGTGACAGCGCGTTCCTTAACCGGATCGTGCGTGGCCAGGCGGTGGTGTTTCATCTCGCCGCACTGATCGCGATCCCATATTCGTATGCCGCGGCCCAGTCCTATGTAGAAACCAACATCCTGGGCACGGTCAACGTCCTCGAAGCGGCGCGGCAATGGGAGACGGAGCGGGTGGTGCACACCTCGACAAGCGAGGTTTATGGCACCGCGCTGACAATGCCCATCAGCGAATCACACCCGTTGCAGGGACAGTCACCATATTCGGCATCCAAGATCGGTGCGGACATGATGGCGGAGTCGTACGCCAGATCGTTCGACGTCCCCGTGGTCATCATGCGGCCCTTCAATACGTATGGCCCACGCCAGAGCGAGCGGGCCATCGTACCGACCATCATACGTCAGGCTCTCGACAAGAAATGCTCGGCGATCATGGTGGGAGACACCAGCCCGATCCGCGATCTTACTTTCGTGGAAGACACTGCGGCGGCGTTTTTGACCGCAGGTTCGGCCGAGCTCGAATTTGGCCATGCCTACAATGCCGGAAGCCAGCGCGCCGTGACGATCTCGGACATATTGGATCTGGTGGTCGAGTTGAGTGGCTGCAAGAAACCAATTCACCGCGACGAGCGCCGCCTGCGGCCGCAGAATTCAGAGGTGCGTGCCTTGCTGGCTGATTCTTCGCTCCTCGAAAGCAAGACTGGATGGCGCGCCCAGACCAGCCTGCGCGAAGGGTTGGAGCGGACCATCGGATGGTGGCAGGGACGCCTCAGCGAAGGCCGGGTGCGCCATGAGATGGGTTACATGACATGAGCTTTCGCCTGGGTGGATTGGCTCCGCCGTTGTCGCTGGATTCGAACCAGAAGGAGATTGTCACCAATGGTCCTTGTTAACCGAATCCTTCTTGTCGTGCTCGGCATGCTGGCTGCCATGGATACGGCCGCTGCAGCGGAAGCGCAGGTCGCCTATCGACTTTCCGCCGGCGACACCGTCGAGATAGGAATTGCCTCCATCCCGGAGCGAACGCAACGTGCCGTGGTCCAGATGGACGGCACGATCGCGCTTCCCGAAGTCGGGATGGTTTCGGTGGGCGGCCTAAGCCCGGCCGAACTGCAAACACGCATGCAGACGATCCTGCCAACCAAGATATTCCACCATCGTCTGCCTGACGGGCGGGAGCAAATGATCGTCATCAAGCCGACAGACGTGACCGCCGTGGTCGCAGAATATCGGCCGATCTATGTGACAGGGGATGTGCTCACTCCCGGACAGCAGGCCTACCGGCCGCTGATGACCGTGCGGCAGGCGATTGCCGTGTCAGGTGGTTTCAGCCTTTTGCGGTCCCGGGCAAACCAGGTTGGCCCCGATCCGGTGGATCTGCGGCGCGATTACGAATCGCTTTGGGGGGAATACACGAGAGACTACTATCACAGCGCCCGCATTCGCGCCGAACTTCAGGGCAAATCGAGCTTCGACATGCAGCCACCACAAGGATCGCCCTTGCCGGCAGTTTTTGCATCGGCGATCGCCCAGGCCGAAGCAGAAGGGCTGAAGCTCTCGTTGGACAACTTCCAGCAAGAGCAGAGCTTTCTCGATAAAAGTGGCAAGGATGCCGCTGCACAAACCGAGACCTTGCTCAAACGCGAGCAGGCCGAAGCGGATGGCGTGAAGGCGGACGAAGACGAGCTGGCGCGCGTAAGGAAAGCGTTTGAGTCCGGAAATCTCACCAATAACCGGCTCGCCGACGTCCGGCGCGCTTTGGTACTCTCTTCCAGCCGGGCACTCGAAACGTCGGTTGAACTTATGAGAGCACGACGTCAGCAGGCTGATTTTGCCAGACAGCACGAACGCAATGACAACCAAAGAAGGATAGGTCTGCTGACTGAGTTGAAAGATACCAATGTGCGTCTTGCCGACATCAATGCAAGACTTCGCGCCGCCAGCCAGAAGTTGCAGCCCACGGGAGCTGCCGCCCTGCCGTTGCCGGTTGCCGGTGAGACGATCCAAGCCGAGGTCACGATCGTTCGCAGGGTCGGCGAAGAATGGCGGAAACAGCCGGCCCAAGAAGACACCGAGGTCATGCCGGGAGACACGATCGAGGTAAGGTTCAGCAGCGCTCTCGAGAGCGCGGCGATCCGATAGATCGGCTGCGCCTCGAGCCAAGCGGCCGCCACTGGGTTGGCAGCCGCTTACTGCCTGAAAGCTCTGGAAAATTGGTCGGTAAGAGGTTTCATCAAGTAGGACCAGACACTGCGCTCGTCGGTTCTTATATGGACTTCGGCGGGCATGCCCGGTTTGAGGATTTTCTCTCCTGTCAGGCAGGTCGCTTCGTTCTCGACATCGATGCGCGCCGAAAAATAGGAAAGCTGACGTTGCTGATCCTTGATCAGATCTGCGGAGACGCGGTTGACCGAGCCTTCGCAAGCCGGTGTAGTGCCGGCGTCGAACGCCGGAAAGCGGATCGACACCTGCTGTCCGGGATGGATCTCATCAATGCGCGACGGAGGAATGGAAGCGTCTACGACAAGGTTGTCGGAATCGGGCACAATCATCATGAGCACCTCTCCGGCGCCAATCACGCCTCCGACGGTGTGGACCGAGGATTCTTGTACCGTGCCTGATTGCGGGGCGCGAATGTCTGTCCTGCCGAGCTCGTCTTCGGCCACCACCTTGCGCTCACTGAGTTCGGTCTGCTTGGCTTCCGTTTCGCGAAGTTCGTTGGTCACGTCGCTCCGCATTTGTTCGTCGAGCTGAAGCACCTGCAGGTCCGTTTCACTGATGTGAGCTTGTACCTCCGCTATCGCTGCGACAAGGCGTCCCGATTCGCCGCGAGTCCGGGTCTTCTCCAGGCTGACAGTGCTCAACCTCTCCTTGGAGACCAACTTCTTTGCGTAGAGAGATTCAACGTCAGCAAGGTTCTTGGTCAGCAGATCCAGAGACTCATCCGTCGCAGACTGCTGCGATTTGAGGCCATCGATCTGACGTTCCAGCTGCTTCGCGCGGCTTTGCAATTGTGCCTTCTGGCCAGCCAGCGCCGCAGCACGGCTTTCGAACAAGGCACGTTCGCCACTGACAAGCGCCGCCACTTGCGGGTCACCCATTTGAACCCGAAGGCCAGGCGGGATCTGCATTTCCGGCAGACCCTGGCGCTCGGCTTCCAGCCGGGCCAGACGAATGGTGGCTCGATTGAGGTCCTCGGTGATTATCTGCAGGTTTGCTCGGGTCAATGTGTTGTCCAGCCTGACCAACACGTCGCCGGCCTTCACGTGATCGCCGTCCTGCGCGAAGATTCCGCCGATGGTGCCGCCGGTTTGATGCTGGACTTTTTTTATGTTGCTTTCGACCACCACAGTTGCAGGCGCAATCACCGCGCCGGCAATCTTGGTCAATCCCAACCACAGCCCTCCGCCAAAGATCAACAGCAAGCTGGTTGCCAAGCCCAAGAGCAGATTGGCCCGGATGCCATCCGGATCCGGCTTCGTTTCCAACGAACGGCTTTCGCCACCGGGCGCGGCGTATGGCGACACGGTAACAGTAGAGCGATACCTCACATATGCCCGGCTGCACCTCTGTGCAGCGGAACGAGAATGTTCTGCCAGGCTCCGGAGCAGATTGCCCCAGGGTAAATTGGCTCGAATGCCATCCGGCTCTGGCTTCGCCCCGGTCGGCTGGCCTTCGCCAGCGACCGCAGCATATGACGACATGGTCACGTTAGACACTAAGCAATACCTCACGCATGCCCGCTTGCACCGTGCTGCAGCGGAACGACAATGTTTGGCTTGTCCGGACGCGGGAAGGGCCGGATCACATTTGCCAGAACGTCTTCGCGCGAACCGAACGAATGGAGCATCCCGTTCGACAGGACGAGTACCTGATCGATGTTGACGAGAGCGGAGGGGCGATGCGCAACGACGATCACGATACCGCCGCGCTGACGCACTGCCAGGATCGCGCCGGCCAAAGCAGCATCGCCGTCTGCATCCAGATTGGAATTTGGTTCGTCAAGAACGACGAGGAATGGATCACCGTAAAGTGCCCTGGCAAGTCCGACGAGCTGCCTCTGCCCAGCCGACAGGGCTGCGCCGCCTTCTCCGATGCGTGTTTGAAAACCCTGCGGAAGACGCATGATCATCTTGTCCACGCCCGCAGCTTTGGCAGCTGCCAACACGCCCCTTGCGTCGCTTTTGCCGCCGAACCTTGAAATGTTGTCGGCGATCGTGCCGTCGAACAGCTCAACGTCCTGCGGCAGGTAGCCAATATGAATGCCGAGCAGCTCTGAATTCCACTGATCGAGCGAGGCGCCGTCCAATCTTACCGTTCCTCGAAGCGGCTTCCATGCCCCGACCAAAGCGCGCACGAGCGTGGTCTTGCCGGAGCCGCTCGGGCCGACGACCGCCAACCCTGCGCCCCTCGCCAAGCGGAAGCTTACATTGAAGATTGTTGGCTTCTGCAGACTTGGTGGCGCGACCGTCAATTCCTCGACCGCAAGCTCCGCCTTTGGGCGTGGCAGTTCCATTGGCTCTTGCTGGCTATCAAAAGCATCCAGCGCTGCCGCCAGCTCGGAATAGCTTTTGCGGGTTGCCAGAAACCCTCTCCAATTTGCGATCGCCACATCGACCGGCGCCAGTGAGCGGCCCAGCAATATGGACGACGCTATGATCACACCCGGCGAGGCCTCGCCCCCGATCACGAGGTAGGCACCAAGCCCCAGCACGCATGATTGCAAGGCCATTCGGAGCGTCTTCGACAGTGAGCTCGCTGCGCCAACGACGTCGGAGAGCCGTTCCTGGTTCTTCAGATAAAGATGACTGACCTCGTTCCAGCGCCGGCTAAGCGGGGCGGACAGGCCCATAGCCTGAACAACCTCTGCGTTGCGGCGGCCGGAATCGGCCAGAAGCCGCTGCGCAACGAGTGTTTCAGACGCACGAGCCGCAGGTTTGCGGCCGATGATCTCCGCAGCCACCGTCAAAAGCACAACGGCGCATGCGCCGAGCGTTGCCAGCACGCCAAGCGCAGGGTGCAGCAGATAGATGACCACCATATAAAATGGTATCCAGGGAGCGTCGAATAAGACTGTCGGCCCCAGTCCGGAAAGAAAGCCACGTAGCTGGTCCAGATCACGAAGCGGATGTACCCGGTTCGCATCCGGCCCGGCAACGAGGGGCAGGGAAAGCGAGGCTGCGAACGCCTTTTGCTGCAGATTTCTATGCAGGCGGCTGCCGATGCGGACCAACAGGCGAAGCCTCACGAAATCGAGGAGCCCGTAGGCCGCGTAAAGTCCCAGCATCCCGACTGTAAATCCGACAAGAGTCGGCACGCTCTGCGAAGGCAGCACGCGATCGTAGACCTGGAGCATGTAGACGGAGCCGGTCAAGGCGAGGATATTTATCAATGCGGAGAAAACGCCTACGCCAACGAGGCCGTGCACACAGCCGAACATCGCGGATCGTAGATCGAGCGAGCGCCCTTTGGTTGACTTCATGATATGCGCTCTTTGACGCGAAATTGCCGCGCAATCTCGTCGGTTCTTTCGATGAGGGACAAACTTTAACCTTCCGGGAAGCAGCAGCTCCGCCCTTCGCTGCTGGAACATTACGAATTGCTTACATATGTGCCTTCTTTGATTAAAATGTAGCAAAATCGTGACGCCAGGCTGAGAATTCGGCAACTGGCTCGCCAGGCTGGGGATAACCGGGTCTGGTAAGGAGATATTCCTAATCATGACACAGCGCAGAAGCTTATGGTCATCTTTGTAGCATCAAGGCGTCGAAGCGTCTGGGGACGGATGGGTTTTGATTTTGTCGATCGAGAGTTAAACGGTTTTGAGATACACTTCATCGGAACGCAATTGTCGGCCACCAACGCCAGCTAAAACGGGGAGGCGAGTGTCGTGAGCGAAGAGATCAATGTTGCCGACGCCTACGGCAGGGGCCGCAGCACCTTCATGGGATTGCAGCTGCTGGTCTCGCCCGGTGCGCTTGTTCCTCGGCCGGAAACGGAACTGCTCGGCAACGCCGCTCTCGATGTTCTGAGCCAACTGAACTTGCCGGTGCCTCGCGTTGTCGACATGTGCTGTGGGGCGGGCAATCTGGCGTGCGCCATCGCGCACCACGCTCCCACCGCGCGCGTGTGGGCAAGCGATCTTACCGACGGATGCGTGGAGGTCGCGCGCCGCAACGTCACCCATCTTGATATGGAGGAGCGGGTAACGGTGCTTCAGGGCGACTTGTTCGGCGCCTTCTCCGGCTTGGAGCTTGACGGCACGATCGACGTGATCGTTTGCAACCCGCCCTATATTTCGGAAAAACGGCTCGAGGGCGATCGTTCGCATTTGGTCGAGCTCGAGCCGCGTGAAGCGTTCGCAGCCGGACCCTACGGTCTGAGCATCCATATGCGAGTGCTCAAGGACGCGCCGCGTTATTTGCGGCGCGGAGGCATCCTGCTTTTCGAGGTTGGGCTTGGCCAGGACCGGCAGGTCATGAGTTTGCTCAAGCGTTCCAAGGCTTATGAGAGTATCCGGGCAGTCACCAACCAGGCCGGCGAGGGCAGGGTGGTTGTGGGGCATACGAAGGCGCAGGCGTAAGCACCGCCGTCGCGACAGGCCTAGACGCGCTGTCGCAACCGGAAACGGTCGGGGACTTGAAACAGAGTTGCGCGAGATGTCGGCAAATCAGTTTCTCTTGCGCATGACATATTGCGCAATTCCCTCGATGGAATCGAGATTCTCGGGCAGCAGCTCGCTGTCTTCGACCGTGATGCCGAAGGTCTCCTCGATGAAGCCGATAACCTCGAGCACCCCCGTCGAGTCCACGATGCCTTGGTCGAGAAGCGAGGTGTCGCTCTCCAGGCTCTCTGGATCGGCTATATAGAAATTCGACGCCAGGAAAGCGCGAATTTGATCGCTGCAGGTATCGGTTCTATCCTTGGTAGACAACATTGATTTCGCCTCCGGTACAAAAAATGAATGCTGATCAACTTCGCCCTGATACCGACTCATGACAGGGCGGTTTTTTTGAGTTTGCCCGTGTCGGTCATCGGCAGACTGGGTACGATGACGATCGACTTTGGAACCATGAAGTTTTCCAGTCGTCTCTGGCACTCTTTCTGCAACTGCTTTTCACCGATCATGCTTCCTTGCTCCATCACGACAAATGCCTTCACTGCTTGTCCAAGCAACTCGTCCGGAACGCCGATGACCGCGGCTTCCCGTACGCCCGCAATCTCCATCAACACGTTTTCCACCTCCTTCGGCGCTATCTTCTCGCCCCGCGATTTTATGATCTCGTCGCCGCGACCGACAAAGTAGAGGTAGCCCTCGGCGTCCATCCGGCAGTAATCGCCGGTGTACAGGACCTGCTCGCCCGGCAGCGGTCCGGGCTTGAGCTTCCTGGCCGTCGCCTCCGGCTTGCCCCAGTAACCCTTCATCACCGTCGCTCCGCGGATGACGAGCTGGCCAACGACACCGTGGCCGACCCGCCTGTCATGCTCGTCGACAATCCACATTTCCGTATTGGGGATGGCGATCCCGACGCTCAACGGCTTTCGCTCGAGATCCTCCGGCGGCAGGTAGGTACAGCGCTTGCATTCGGTAAGGCCGTACATCGAATAGATACGGGCACGAGAAAATAGCTCCTGAAGCAGGAGAATGTGCTTGAGCGGCAGAGCGGCCGCAGTGTTCGTGACATAGCGAATACTCGAAAAATCCTGATCCCTGAGAGACTTGAGCTCCCCGAGTGCGGCGAAGATGGTCGGTACGCCGGGAAAGCCCGTCACCCTTTCTTGCTTGATCAGCCCAAGGATCTGCGCGGGGAAGGCGAACGAGCGTTCAAGCACCAGCCGGGCGCCCGCGCCGAATGCCATGATCATCTGGTACAGGCCGTAGTCGAAGGCGAGCGGCAGGACGTTGAGGATCACCTCGTCTTCAGCAAGCGCCAGGTATGAGGAAATCGAGGCGCACGCGGCAACCATGTTTCGGTGCGTCAGCATCACGCCCTTGGGCTCGCCCGTCGAGCCGGACGTATAAATGATTGCAGCAAGATCGATATCGATGCAGTGGCGCGCGGGCGGCGTGCTGCGGGCTGCCGCGACCGCAGTTTCCCAGCGCACAGCATGCGGCGGTTCTTGCAGGTCGTCGCGTTCGATCGGCCCGGAGACGATCATGCAGCGCAACGATGGGCAATTCCGCGCCGGCTCCCTGAAAATCGAATGCAGGTGGTTGTCGGTGATCAGTGCCGTCGGGCGGCAATCGTTGAGCAGATAACCAAGCTTGTCGCTTTTGGTGAGTGGATTGACGATGCACACCACGGCGTTGGCCTTGAGCACGGCCCAGAAAGCGACGACGGCCTCGACAGTGTTGTCGGCGAAGATCACCACCCGATCGCCGCGCGCGATTCCGGCCTGGCTCAAATGATGCGCTATGGCGTTCGAGCGCATATCGAGATCGCCGTAGGTGACACGTTGATTACCGCACACCAGGGCCACCTTCCCGCCGAGCCGGCTGGCAGAGTGGATGAGATAGTCGTGCAGGAGCGGTACGGCGCCATGCATCATGCGAGCACCTCTGCGCGATGCTCGCGGTCGATATCGACGCTGAGCTTGAGCGTGCGAGCTCCACTTGGTCGGCTCGCGATAAATTGCTCATGAAGAAGCTGCGTCGACAGCACCCCGACCAGCGCCATATTGTCGGAGTTGGACAGGTCGGCGCCGCCGGCGCTGGCCTGGCACTTGCTCAGGAGACGGGCAACCGACTTAGGATCGAAGACGTTTGCCTCGCGCAGCGCCGCCTCCGAAAGTGCTTCGCGAATATAGGCCGGAGCGCCATCGGCGACGAAGCAAAGCGCGTTGGGGGCCCGGTAGGGCTGCTTCTTGCGAGTGACGATTTCCGACGGCACAATCGGTTGCGCCACACGCTTCAGAACATGCTTTTCATCGAGCACGCGCAGCTTATAGGCGGCCGGAAGCGAATTCGCGAGCCTCACGAGTTCATGATCGAGGAATGGGAAGCGCCCCTCGACGGAATGGGCCAAGAGCATCCTGTCCCCTTGCGATGAAAGCAGGTATCCCGACATCAGCGTCTGGATCTCGATATGCTGGTCCTGCGCAAGGGAGCCCCATCGCGAAAACTCCGCCGGCAGGCGGGCAAGCAGCTCGGACACGGCGTTGCGGCGCTCCGTTTGGGCCCGCATGTCTGCCGAAAACAGCCGCTTGATAGCGCTCGTGGTACGCCAGCGCGTGCCATGCGCAAAACCAGGCGCGTCATGGGCGTGGATGTCGCGCCCGAAGAACTGGCGTGCCATCGCCTGCTGTTGCACCGGCGAGCGGCTGAGATAGGGATAGAGGCGCTCCAGCAGCCGGGAGCGTCGCGTCGAGGCGGGCTGGCGTCCCCAGAAACGGCGGACCTTGCCCTCGCGGAACAGATCGTAGCCGGCGAACATTTCGTCGGCCCCTTCGCCGGTCAGCACGACCTTGATGCCATGCTGACGCACCAGTCTCGATAGCAGGAACAGCGGCGCCGGCGCGGTCCTGAGGATTGGCCGCTCGGTGTGGTAGATCACCTCAGGGAAGATGCCAGCGATATCGCTGCGCGAAACAACCACCTCATGGTGCTCGCTTCCCGCCACGCCGGCAACCAGGCGCTGGAAATGAGTCTCGTCATACTCGGCGTCGGCAAAACGCAGGGAGAAAGTCTGGAAGCGCCCGCCGGCGAAGCGTCTTCCAAGCGCGGCGACCAGCGAGCTGTCGAGCCCGCCGGACAAATAGCAGCCGACCGGCACGTCGGCGCGTACTATCCTGAGCGCCGTAGCGGCTTCCAGGGCGCCGCGCACTTCCTCCACCGCGTCATCAAGTGAACCGGCGAATTCGTCATCGCCGGGTCCGTCAACCTCTGGATAGCTTGGCTTCCAAAAAGCCCGCTCGCGAACGATGCCACTGTCATAAATGCGAATGTGCCCTGGAGTGAGTTCGCTTACTCCTCCAAACACGCCTTGTGGCGGCACGACGGTCCAGAGCGTGAAAGTCTGATCGATGCCGGCTGGATCGAAGGCGCGGGGTATATCCGCATCGGCCGCGAAAATGGCCTTCACCTCGCTGGCGAAGTAAAGCCGTCCGCCGTGCTCGCAAAAATGCAGCGGACAGATGCCGAACCGATCCCGCGACAAGACGAGTCGACCCGCCACGGAGTCCCAAATGGCGACTGCCCATTGCCCATTCATCCGCTCGAAGGCGGCCTCGCCCCAGGCATGATAGGCATGGACGATGACCTCCGTGTCGCTGCGTGTGCGGAAGCGATAACCGAGCGCGACCAGGTCTTGTCGCAGCTCGATGTAATTGAAGATTTCGCCGTTAAAGACGATCCACATTGTGTCGCCCGCGCCAGCGAGTGGCTGCTGGCCACTGGCGAGATCGATGACGGACAGACGGGCATGCGCCAATCCCGCACGTTTGTCCCGGTAAAGACCGCGCTCGTCCGGGCCGCGATGCGCCAGTGTGCCTACCATGCGCATCAGCGCATCACGGGAAGGGGGCGCCGCGGCGGCGCTCAGCGACACAATTCCGGCGATGCCGCACATCGCCTAGCCCTCGCCCATTGAAGAGGACACCAACGGCCGCGCGTGAAGATAGCGTGCGGCGCGCCGTTTGCTGTCGATATCCTTGAAAACTTTCTGAACCTGCACCACGGTGAGACCGGTGGCCTCGGCGACGTCTTCGCTAGCGATCCCGTGGTTTAACCCGTAGAGGCACAAATCCATCAGATAATAAGGCAGTGCGAAGTAGAACTCCTCCTGGCTCTGCGCCATCGAGAAGGTGTCCGTGGTGGGCGGTCTGCGCCGGACCTCTTCCTCCACCCCAAGATATTCGGCCAACTGGTAGACCTGGGTCTTGTAGAGGTGAACGATTGGCATCAGGTCGGCGATTCCGTCGCCCTGCTTGACGAAGAAGCCCTGGTCGTATTCCAGGCGGTTCGGCGTGCCCGCTACCGCGTAGTTGAGGCGGTCGGCATGATAGTACTCGGTCATCTTGCGCAGGCGCTGCTTGTAATTGGTTGCGGCGACGATCTGCAGATAGGCTGCCGACGGCAGACGCACCGTGTCGGTCCTGCCCTCAGGGTCCTGAACCGTGAGGCGCGTGATGTTGAGACCATTGCTCTCGAGAACTGAGGCCAGCACCAGCTTGCATTTCCAGCCGTCCCCATAGTCGGGAACGACAGTCTGGATTGCCTCGGTCTGCCGACAATAGGCGCCGATCGCTTCGAGGGCCGGTGTTATGTCCTCCAGGATCGCATCGATGCCAAGCTGTGCGGCGACAGTGCGGCCAAGCCTTAGCGAGTCACCGGAGGAGTGGCGCTCCGGCATGAATATTCCGAGGACCTTGTCTTTCCCAAAGGCGCGAACACACAACGCCGCGACGACGGAGCTGTCGATGCCGCCTGAGAGGCCGACAACCGCGCCTCGACGTCGCAGCGTGCCAAGGACCTGCTGGCGCAGGATCTGGACGATGCGATCGACCTCCGCAGCAGCGTCGAGCACAAGCGCGTCCTTGCTGAATGTTGAGATCAGGTCGATAGCTTGTACTCCAGTTTGCGAGACTCGGTTGGCGAATAGGTTTGCGCCACCGCTTTCTCGATAAGCGGGCGGTTGGTGGCGAGGTGAGGTTCTACGACCAGATCGATGTGGCTGCCGACGATCGGAATCACGTCCAGATGTCCGAAAGCGCGATCCCAGCCGATGGCCAGAGGCATTCCGGGTCGAGCACAGCGGAACAGGGTGCCTGTGATCGGCAGCGCCGGCTTTGGCTCGGCCACCCACTGGAAGAAGGCTCGCGCGCGCAAAACCTCTTGCAGTTCCAGTTTGGTTCTAAAACTCGTCGCGTTGAACTGTCCCTGAGCGAAACGATCGAGAAACCGGACCAGTTGCGCCTCGCGCCGCATTGCCACGGCGACTTTCGCGAGGGCCCGGCAAGCCATCCGATAAGCGGATACGCGGTTGGTTCGGATTCGATTGAATGTGCGCGTAAACGTCTCCCAGCGAGCGCTTCGCTCGCCGACGAGACTGGTGTCGAGAATGCCAAGGAACCTTACGGTCCGCCCCGCGGCCAGCAGCCGCGCCGCAACTTCGAAAGCGACAGCACCGCCGAGCGAATGACCGAGAAGTCGTATATGACCCGCGGGTTGAGCGCGGCGGATCTGCTCGACGGCGGCATCGGCCATGTCGGAGAGGCTGTTTTGCCCGCGCAGGATCATGGTCAGGGCTGGGTACCTGATCGGGGCAACGCGGGTGATCTTGCCCATCGCTGCTGCAAAGGCAGCAAGGCTCGGGCCGTAGCCGACGGATCCCGGGAACAGAAAAAGAACTGGAGGATCATGCTTCTGGGCGCGCGCGCTTTGGTCGCCTGCCTGTGCAGACGCGACCGCCTTGACCATCTCGTCCAGGCTCATTCCAACGGTGAACGCCTCAAGGCCGAGTTCCTGCCCGATGGCGCTTTCGATTTCCATGACGCAGTGCAGCAGCTTCAGCGAGTCTCCTCCGGCGTCATCCCAGCGTCCCGCCGCTACGCGCGTATTGAGGATGCTGGTCCACGCCCGCTGGACGATCTGCTGCGCCGTCAGCTTGCCTCGCGGCTCGAGCGGACGCGCCGTCGCTGCCGTCCCTCTGGCTGAAAGATCCATCTCTGCAAGTGTCGAGATGTCCACCTTGCCGCTTGGCAGACGCGGGATCTCGGCGATCGTGTGTAACCGCAAGGGACGCAGCGGCGGTGGCAGATTGGTCCTCACAAGCTGGCGAAGCTCGTCCGAAAAGCTCGCTTCGGCCGAGCGCCGAGGAACGGCAAAGGCGACAAGCTCATTGGCCGCAGTCACGATTGCCACGGCATCCGCAACAGCAGGCGCGCAACGCAGCACCCGTTCGAGTTCGGCTGGCTCGACGCGTCGACCGTTGATCTTTACCTGCCGTCCCTTGCGACCGACGATGTGCAGTAAGCCTTGATTATCAAGTCGGACGAGGTCACCTGTCGCGAAAATCCGAAGGCCTGGATCGTCCGGGTCTGATGTCGCCGGCATAACCGCCCCATCCTCCCAATGGCCAAGCAAGACATACGGGCTCCTGATCAGAAGCTCTCCGCTGCGGCCCGATTGAACGCAGCGGCCCGCTTCGTCGACAATTGCGAAGGTGATTCCAGGCAGCAGCCAACCAACTGGAACCGAATCTCCATGCTCCGGCCAGTCTCGCGGCAAGAACCATTGTGAGCCGGTGGTCTCGGTTGACGAGTAACCGATCTGGATGAGGCACGTATCGGAGACGGCCTTGCGCAGCAGTGCGATGTCGGTCCAGGGCACCTTCTCGCCACCGATCCGGGCGACTCTAAGCGAATGGAACGCTTCAGCAGGTCCGTCGGCCATGAGCGCGCGAAGCAGCGCCGGCACCAGATAGGTGATTGTCACGCCTTCGGATCGCACTAGGCGCTGAACGGCGCGCAAGCCGACCGCTTCGACTTCGACCAGATGCAAAGTGGCCCCGGTGAGAAGGGCTGCAAGAATCTCCCGGTACCCGGCGATTGTGGCGGGTCCGGTCAATGGCAGGAAAACATCATCCGAGTTGATGTGGCATGCATCGACATATTGCTGGACCCGGCACAGCAAGCTGCGCTGGCTGTTAACGATGCCTTTGGGGCGGCCTGTGCTCCCTGACGTATAAAGCACGATGGCGGGCGCATCGACCGAGACGGGGTAAGGCTGAGGCACTTGTACCGATTGCGAGGCCGCACTGGTGGGCACATCGATCCAACTGACTTGGTGAGGCAAACCGGCGGGTCGGACATTGCCCTCGCCCAGGATGGCCGAGAGCCGCGCCCCCGCCACGATTTCCAGGATCCGCGAGCTGGGATCTCGCGCGTTGAGTGGCACCGAAAGTCGCCCAGCCGTCATGCTTGCCAGCATGGCGATGGGATACCAGGCCGAGTTGGCCTGAAGAATCCCTATCGCCTGTCCGTCTGGGACGGCGGCAGCGATCTGGTAGGACAGCGTCTCAACTGACCGGAGAAGCTGGGAATAAGTCAGACGATTGGCGCCGTCGCTGATTGCAAGCTTGTCGGGGTACTGGCGGACCATATTTCTCAGGTGATCGAATACGGCAACGTTGGTAAAATCGGTGCCCAATCCTTGAAATGGGCGCAGTACCGGACCACCCTGATCCAGTGCGTATTGTGGAACACTTGACCATTTATTGGAGGTCGTTGTCTGACAATCCACCGCTAGATCCTGATCCGCGACTTCTGATCCCAAATATGCCGAAGACATGAGTTGCCCACGCTAAGATTAGGATCACTTATCGCCTCCCGCCCCAATCTTTTCATCGATCATTCTGATGATGCCCCGATCTTCGCCCAAGGACGCTTGGTTAGTCACTTCGCCTGTTTCGCAAGCCGCCGGCAGAGCCAATCATGCCGGGCTCGCGTGGTGCGCTTGACGCAGCGAGCACTGGCGTTCGTGCCAAGTTGGCAACGCCTGTTACACATCTGCCAAGGTGGGATCGAAGACGGAATCGCCGCTATTCAGGCACATTGCCTATTCTGTGGTTCTCCCGGGCGATACCGGCAATGGTTCAGTATCGGAGTAGCTGCCGGCGACAAAACAATATGCATAGATCTGTCCCCGATTTTCGTCAGTCACGCGGATCCAGTCTTTTTCCCACTTTCGGAAGGTAATATGTCCATCGGTCACCATGGCCGCAGCCTTGAACGGACTCGGCGCGTTGACGACGCGCACCGAGATCACATCGTCGCCGTCCATACGCTCGACGAGATACGTCTGCATGAAAGCCTCCCGCTAAACCACCCGCACTTTAACGCCGGCTAATAGATTCGGTTGCAACGTGCTTGGCGAAACTTGGGGTGGACACGTTCCATACCTGCAGGCACCTTCGCACTCGGCGTCGGCCGCGATGGTCTCGCCTGTCGGCAACGGTTCGCGCGCCCTGAGCGTCGAGACCAAAAGAAGCTCAAGACAGCTCAGCGGGCTGAGATATCGGCCGGATGGCTGAGCGCGCAGCCTGCGCGCCGCCCAGACCGGCACCATCGCCGCGCCGATTTCGGACGTCACCAATCCCTTTTTCGCCGAGTTCGTACGCGGACTGGAGACGCAGTCCACCAGCGCGCCGAGCGCTATAATATTCTGCTGTTCAGCACCGAGGAGAAACACGGCACGCGAAGCGCGCGAGATCGACCGGGTGCTGGAGCGCCGCATCGACGGCATCGTCATGGCACCGGCGGCGGCAACGAGGAGTTGCTCGCCGACCTCGCCGAGAGCGGACTGTCACTCGTCTTCGGCCACCGCAGGCTGAAGGGCGTGCTGGAACGTCAGTCGTATTTGGCCAGGAAGCGCCCGACGGCGGCGAGGCAGTCGTGCTTTTCCTCGACATGCGGCATGTGGCTGGAATTCGGGAAGACCAAACCTTCGACGTGCGGGATAAGATCCAGAAAGGGCTGGACGCAGGCCTCGGTCGCTTCGTCGTAGAAGCCGCGGAAAACCAGGGTCGGCGCCTCGATCTGATGCAGGCGGTCGACGATGGTCCAGTTCCGCATCGTGCCGATGACGTGGAACTCATTGGGACCATTCATGGTGTGATAGACGGTCGGATCTTCCTCGATTGCCGCAAATGTCCGGGCGACCTCTGGCGGCATCGGAACGACGCGA
Source organism: Mesorhizobium sp. M0983 (assembly GCF_040318975.1). Lineage (NCBI taxonomy): Bacteria > Pseudomonadati > Pseudomonadota > Alphaproteobacteria > Hyphomicrobiales > Phyllobacteriaceae > Mesorhizobium > Mesorhizobium sp. M0983. The sequence continues at coordinate 68,826 of NZ_JAMYNH010000006.1, forward strand.
CAGACATGGCGGTCGTAGAAAGCCTTCGTCGCCGCAACATATTCCGGATGATCGGTGGTTCCTGCCGCTTCGTGCCGGTCGAGCGCGCTTTGCACATCGGCTGGCAGCCCGGCGCGCAATTGCCGGGCTCCTTTCACCCACAGCACCATCGAGGCCAGCGAATTGGCCAGGATCAATGCCTTGAGCCCCTCCGGGCGGCGCACCGCGTGCTCGGCCGAAAGTATGCCGCCCCAGGATTGGCCCAGCAGGGCGTAGCGGCTGGCAATGCCGAGATGGGCGAGCAGCGCATCGAGTTCGCCCAGGAAGAAATCGACGGTCCAGAAGTCACCGCCCTTATCCGGCAGATGGGTCGATTTGCCATTGCCGATCTGGTCGTAGTGGATGACGGCTCGTCCGGTTTCGGCAAGCTCCTTGAATGAATCCACATAGTCGTGCGTGCAGCCCGGTCCACCATGAGCGACGATCAGGGGCAGCTTGCCCGAGGTGAGGTTTCCGGTCACTCGGTACCAGGTGCGATAGCCCTGGTATTGGCTAAATCCTTCGGTGATCGCATGCGCCGTCACAATCAAAGCTCCGCATCATGGCGCGGCAGGAGCCGAAGTGTGGACCCTCCCAAGCCTTGTTTTGCGGCCGACGGTACTAAGCGGCCCGGCGCATTTACAGCTAGCACTATTTATAGGTTTGCCGGTTATGAGTTTGCCCGAGGCAAGGCCGATCGCCCGCAGGTCGAGAGCCTCAATGCTCCGGTTCAAGCAGCCGGTAATGGGCGGCGAGCGCGATGGCATGGAAGCGGTTGCGCGCGCCAAGCTTTCGCGTCGCCGCGTTGAGGTGCAGCGTTGCGGTAGGCACCGCGCGGCCAATCTCACGCGCGACCTGCTTGGCCGTCAGTCCGGCAGCGGCCAGGCGCAGGCACTGGCGTTCGCGCGACGTCAGATGGACATGTTGGCAGGTGCGGATTCCAGCATCGAAACCGGCATAGACGGAATCATGCAGCAGATGACCCAGATCGCCGATCTCGGCGATGAAGGGTCTGGCTTCGGCCTCGAACCCGGCCTCCGGATCGGCACGGATAGCGGTGAAGGTGGCGAGATCGCCGCCGGCAAGGCGAATGGGTACGGTGACGCCGCAGGTCATCCTCGTGTCAAGCAGATAGCTGACCACAGGATCGTGCTTGGACTGAAGCACACGCTGCATGACGTTGCTCTGAACACCGTTGTGCGACCAGAGAAACGGTCTCGATACCGCGAGCGCGGCCTCCTGCACCGGGTCGAGCTGATAATATCCGCCCTTGCACCAGAGATCCTGCATGTCGCGCGGCACGTTGCGCAGAGCCATCAGCGAGGGCGTGATAAGCTCGCCCTTGTGGCTGACCGGCACCGGCGTATAGTCGTAGATGAATGCGGTGAAACCGATGGGCTCCAGCACCTCCGTCGCCATCGCCATGGCAGCGTCGATGCTCATTCCAGTTCGGAACCGGCTCTCTAGATCGCCTGGAAGGCTTTGCATCCGGCAAGCTTACCCGCTGATGATTGCTTGTCAAATAGCCATGTCGGGCGACTGCTCAACAAATAGGCGGGAATAAGCCTGTCCGACCCTATCTATCTTAATAGCTATCCCGTCCGGCTTCGCTCGCCGTAGTCTTTTGCGATTGGGCGAAGTAGCGAACGCCGTTCGCAAACCCAGGACTGTTTTCAGCCGCGCGGCGGTCGATCGACCGGATTCAGCGCGGCAAAAGCCGACACGCCTCCATGAGGGAACAAATATGCGACCCCAAAAAGCATTTGCAGCGTTGATACCCGGGCTGGCTCTGCTCGGCGTGACGATGATGTCGCCGGCAAGCGGTGCCTTGGCCGCCGAGGGCAAGCCAGGCGGCACGCTCCGATTGCTGGCCAATGCCGCGGCAGGCACCGCCGATCCGCACATCAATTACACGCTGCAGTATTTCCAGATCAATTATGTCCTCTACGATGGCCTGGTGACCTACAGGAAGGCCAGAGACAAGACCGGCTTCGAGGTCGTCGCGGACCTGGCGGAAAGCCTCCCGCAGGTCGAGAACGGCGGCAAGACCTATGTCTTCAAGCTGCGCAAGGGCATCAAGTTCGCCGATGGCTCGGACGTCACGACCAAAGACGTGGTCGCTTCGTTCCAGCGCATCTTCAAGATCAGCGGGCCGACGGCCGGGACCTTCTACAAAGGCATCATCGGCGCGGATGCATGCTTGAAGGCGCCCGCGACATGCTCCCTCGAAGGTGGCCTGTCTGTCGACGATGCGGCCGGAACCATTACCTTCAACTTGGTCCAGCCGGATGCCGAGTTCCTGCAGAAGCTTGCCGTTCCACACGCGTCGATCCTGCCGGCGAGCGCGCCGCTCAAGGACGCCGGCACCGATCCGATTCCGGGCACCGGACCCTATATGATCGCCAGTTACGACCCCAACAAGCTGATGAAGATTGTGCGCAACCCTCACTTCAAGGAATGGAGCAAGGAAGCGCAGCCGGCCGGATATCCGGACGAGATCGACTATGAATTCGGCCTTACCGACGAGGCGGCGGTGACGGCGGTCGAGAATGGCCAGGCGGACTGGATGTTCGATCCGCCGCCGTCCGACCGTCTCGCCGAACTCGGCACCAAATATGCCAAGCAGGTCACGGTTCACCCGCTGACGGCGATGTGGTACGCGCCGATGAACACCAATCTGGCGCCGTTCAACGACATCCGCGTTCGCCAGGCGGTGAACTTCGCCATCGACCGCGCCGCGATCGTCAAGCTTTTCGGCGGCAGCAATCTGGCGCAGCCGGCCTGTCAGATCCTGCCGCCGGGCTTCCCGTCATTCGCAGCCTATTGCCCGTTCACCGCCAATCCGGGTGAGAAGTGGTCCGCGCCGGATATGGATAAGGCCAAGCAATTGGTTGCTGAATCGGGAACCGCAGGTCAGGAGGTGACGATCATCACCGAGGACACCACTGTCTCCAAGGCGATCGGCGTCTATCTGCAGGACGTGCTCAACCAGCTTGGCTACAAGACGTCGGTCAAGCCGATTTCGCAGAACATCCAGTTCACCTACATCCAGAACACCAACAACAAGGTGCAGATTTCGATCTCGCAATGGTTCCAGGATTACCCGGCGCCATCGAATTTCCTGCAGGTCTTGTTCAGCTGTGCCTCGTTTACGCCAGGTTCCGACGCCTCGGTCAATATTTCGGGGTTCTGCGACAAGTCGATCGACGCATCGATGGACGAGGCAGAGGCAGCCACCATCGCCGATCCGGCCAAGGGCGCGACACTCTGGACCGCCATTGACAAGGCGGTGACGGACAAGGCGCCGGTCGCCGTCCTGTTCACGCCGAAGCGGGTCGATGTCATCTCGTCCAGGCTGAAGAACTTCACCTTCAGCCCACAATTCTACTGGATCGTCAGCCAGTCTTGGGTGGAATAACCTCCCGGAGCCAATGCGACGGAGCGCCGCCGGCTCTCCGTCGCATTTCCTTTTCCGGCGGATCAGCGCATCTTTCAGGCCGAGATTTTTCCTAGGCAATCCTGTTCATGGTCAATGTCATTGCGGATCAGCCCGCCATCTCGGTTCGCCGGGCCACCGATGGCCCGTGGCGCACGGCATGGCGCAAGCTGAAAGGCGATCGTTCGGCAATATCGGCATTCGCCGTGCTCGTCGTCGTCGTGATCGCCTCGCTCGCGGCGCCGCTTTATGCGCGGTACGTCTCCGGCACCGATCCATTTGTGACCAATCTCAATGGCGAGGTCGTCGTCGATGGGGTGACCCAGCCGGTGCTGCAGCCCTCCACAGAAGGCCTTGGCCTCGGCATGACGCCGATCGGGCCGACGTGGCGCATCGGTCCCTACCTGCTCGGAGCCGACAACCAGGGCCGCGACGTCGCGGCGCGGCTGCTTTACGGCGGACGGGATTCGCTGTTGATCTCGGGTGCTGCAGCCGCGCTGTGTCTCGTCCTCGCGACGTTTCTGGGGGTCGTCTCCGGGTTCTTCGGTGGCATCGTCGACATCGGCCTGTCGCGCATTCTCGACGTGCTCTGGGCCTTCCCGATTTTCCTGCTGGCGATCTCGCTGTCGATCGTGCTGATTGCGCAGAGTATCCAGATCGGTCCATTCGAAATCCGCTCCGGCAGCCTGTGGCTACCGGTCTTCATCATCGGCATCGTCTATGTGCCCTATGTGGCGCGGCCGATCCGTGGCCATGTCCTGACCTTGATGCATGCCGAATTCGTGACCGCTGCGATCGGCCTGGGCGCGTCGCCCTGGCGCATCCTTTTGCGCGACATCATGCCCAATGTGGTGACCCGGATCATCGTTTTCGTGCCGTTGATCCTGGCGCTCAACATGATGACGGAATCCTCGCTGTCGTTCCTGTCGATCGGCGTGCAGCCGCCGGATGCCAGCTGGGGCACCATCATCCAGGACGGCCAGGGCCTGCTCTATTCGCGGCCGGTCGTTGCACTGGCGCCGGGGCTGGCCATCGTCATCACGGTCCTGGCCCTCAACATTCTGGGCGACAGCGTACGCGACGCGCTCGATCCGAAATCCTCGCCGAGGGGCGTCTAGTGGTTGCCGCGCTCGGCTTCCGGCTTGGCCAGATGGTGCTGGTCATGTTCGGCATAAGTGTCGTTGCTTTCCTGATTTTCTTTGCGACGCCGGGCGCCGATCCGTCGGCGCGCATTGCCGGCCGCAATGCTTCGCAAGAGACGTTGATCCAGGTGCGCCACGATTTCGGTCTCGACCGGCCATTGCCTGTGCAATATGGGCTGATGATGAACCGGCTTTTTGTCAGCCGTGATCTCACCTCCTTCGTCAATCGCGGGCAGCGCGTCATCCCGACCGTGATAAGCGCCATTCCGGTGACGCTGTCGCTGGTCGGCGGCGCGGCAGTGCTGTGGGTGCTGGGTGGACTGATTGTCGGGGTGATCGCAGGCGCAACGCGCGGTACATTCGTTGATCGCGCGCTGATGATCCTGAGCCTGGTCGGCGTGTCGATCCCGGTCTTCTGGCTGGGCGAGGTCGCCAACCTGCTGACACAAAGCCGCTGGCACGACAGCTGGCTGTTTTCCTGGGTTCCTCCGCTCGGCTACATCCCCCTGACCGAGAATCCCTGGGGCTGGTTCAAGGCGCTCGTCATTCCGTGGTTCACGCTGGCAACCCTCTATGTCGGCCTCTATGGACGGGTGCTGCGCGCAAGCCTGATCGAGATGATGCAGGAGGATTTCATCCGCACCGCCCGGGCCAAGGGGATCGGCGAGCGCCGGGTGTTGCTGCATCATGGCCTCAGGACCTCGCTGGTCGCGTTCGTTACCATGTTCGGCCTCGATTTTGGTGCCCTGGTCGGCGGCGGCGCACTGTTGACCGAAGTGGTCTTCGGATTGCAGGGTGTCGGGAAACTGACCTATGAGGCACTGCAGACCCTCGATCTGCCGATGATCCTGGCCACGGTGATCTACGCCGCCTTCTTCGTGGTGATGGCAAACTTCATCGTCGACGTCGTCTTCGTCATCATCGACCCGAGGGCACGCAATGTCGGCTGATGCTCCTCTTCTGGTGGTCAAGGACCTCACCGTCTCCTTCCGCAGCGACGAGGGCCTGGTGCGGGCGGTGGGAGGCGTCTCGTTTGCCGTCGAGCAGCGCGAGATCATCGGGGTGGTCGGCGAATCCGGTTCGGGCAAAAGCCAGACCTTGCTCGCCATCATGGGGCTGATCGACAGCCCCAACGCTATCGTCTCCGGTTCCATCCGTTTCATGGGACAGGAGCTGATCGGGCTCAGCCGGCGTGCGCTCGATGCCATTCGCGGCCGCCAGATCGCGATGATCTTCCAGGATCCGATGTCGGCGCTCACTCCTGTGCATACGATCGGCAACCAGATCGGCGAGCAGGTGCGCGCGCATGAAAAAGTGTCGGCGAAAGCCGCGCGGGCGCGGGCCGTGCAATTGCTGGATGCGGTCGGCATCGCAAATCCGGATCGGGTCGTCGACAGCTACCCGCACCAGCTTTCCGGCGGCATGCGCCAGCGCGCGGTGATTGCCATGGCACTCTCCTGCAACCCGGCGCTGCTCGTCGCGGATGAACCGACCACAGCCCTCGATGTTACCGTGCAGGCGCAGATCCTCGAGCTGATCGGACGATTGCGCGACCAGTTCGGCTCGGCGGTGATCCTGGTCACGCATGATCTTGGCGTCGTTGCCGAAGTCGCGGACCGGGTGCTGGTGATGTATGGCGGACGCTTTGTCGAGGAGGGCGGCAAGAGCAGCGTGTTCCGGGCGCCGCTGCATCCCTACACATGGGGCTTGTTCGGCTCGATCCCGCCGATGGAGGGACCACGTCCGGCCCGGCTTGCCGCTATCCCGGGGATTCCGCCCTCGCTCTCCAACCTGCCGAAAGGCTGCGCCTTCGGCCCCCGGTGTGCCTTTCGCCACGACGCCTGTCTGGTCCAGCTGCCGATCATGCAAGGCGAGAGCCATCGCGCCGCCTGCGTGTTGCCGGAGTCCACGCGCAGACAATTCGCTGTCCAGAAGGCTGGCGGCGTGGAGATGCAACGATGAATGCCGTGCCGCGCCCGCTGCTTCGCGCCGGCGATCTGTCGAAACGTTATAGCGTCGGCCGCTCGATCTTCCCGGCACAGCGCCGGACCGTACATGCGGTCGATAAGGTGTCTCTCGACATCTGGCCCGGGGAAACGCTCGGCATCGTCGGTGAGTCCGGTTGCGGCAAATCCACGCTTGGCCGGTGTCTGGTGCGTCTGACCGAAATCAGCTCGGGGTCGCTGGAATTCGAGGGCCGCGACATCAGCGATGCCTCCCAGCGCCAGCTTCGTCCGTTGCGGCGGCAGATGCAGATGGTCTTTCAGGATCCCAGCGCTTCGCTCAATCCGCGCCGGCGGGTCGGCGATCTGCTGGCCGATCCATTCCGTATCCATGAACGCCTCTCGGCATCGGAAATGGCGGATCGCGTGGCCGACCTTCTGCGCCGGGTCGACTTGTCGCCCCAGCACGCATCGCGCTATCCGCACGAATTCTCCGGCGGCCAGCGCCAGCGTATCGGCATCGCCCGTGCGCTGGCGCTGCGGCCACGGCTTATCGTGGCCGATGAGCCGGTCTCGGCGCTCGACGTGTCGATCCAGGCGCAGATCGTCAATCTGCTCGCCGATCTGCGCGAGGAGTTCAACCTGACCTATGTGTTCATCGCTCACGACCTTTCCGTGGTGCGTCAGATCTCGAGCCGTGTGGCGGTAATGTATCTGGGATCGATCGTGGAGAGTGGGCCGACCGACGAGGTCTTTGCGGCGCCCAGACACCATTACACCGCGGCGCTGCGTTCCGCCGTTCCGATACCCAGCATCGACCGGGCGCGGCGCGGGCGGTTGGTACTCAAGGGCGACCTGCCCGGCCCGATGAACCCACCTTCGGGATGCCGGTTCCACACCCGCTGCCCAGCCGCCACCTCCCTCTGCCGCAGCGAGCGTCCGCTTCTTCAAAGCATCGGCGATGGCCGCCTGGTTGCATGCCATCATCCAGCCGGCGGTTGAGAACACACGTTTCTCGTTCAGCTGCATCATCTGATCACGACCGCTCGGGCCGGGATTTCATCACGGCACGTCGGCTTCAGAGAGATCAGACGCCATCTGGACCCTGCACGATCCGGCCCTATGTTGCGCTTCGACGTCCGCGGCATGGGCACCGCGAGCCTAATACTAAAGTAACTGTTCTCGCGTTGCCGCGCGATGCTACGATTTGAGGGACGGGCATAGGCGGCCGTACAGCGCTGCGATTTTCCGCCGGAGAGGACGGAATATGGGAGGCCACTCTTCGTGCCGCAGCAGGCAGCCGCCGACATGTTGCTCGGTTGTCGACCATAAGGGAGGAAGTCACCAATGAAGATATCGTACCTGGCCTCGGCCGCGCTTCTTGCAGCGACTGCGATGCCTGCCGCAGCCGCCGAGATTTCTGACGGCAAGGTCAAGATCGGCATTCTCAACGACCAGTCGGGCGTCTATGCCGATTTCGGCGGCAAGTGGTCGGTCGAGGCCGCCAAGATGGCGGTCGAGGATTTCGGCGGCAAGGCACAAGGCGCGCCGATCGAGATCGTCAGCGCCGACCACCAGAACAAGCCGGACATCGCCTCCAACATTGCGCGGCAGTGGTATGATACCGAACAGGTCGATTCCATCATGGAACTGACCACCTCCTCGGTGGCGCTGGCCGTCCAGGGGATTTCCAAGGAAAAGAAGAAAATCGACATCGTCACCGGCGCCGCAACCACCGAGCTGACCGGCAAACAATGCTCGCCCTATGGCTTCCACTGGGCCTATGACACGCATTCGCAGGCGGTAGGAACCGGTGGCGCTCTTGTCCAGCAAGGCGGCGACAGCTGGTTCTTCGTCACCGTCGATTATGCATTCGGCTATTCGCTCAAGGAGCAGACCGCCAAGTTCGTCGAGAGCCATGGCGGCAAGGTGGTTGGCGAGGTGCGCTATCCGCTCGGCTCGACCGATTATTCATCCTTCCTGCTGCAGGCGCAATCGTCGGGCGCCAAGGTCGTCGGGCTGGCGAACGCCGGCCTCGACACCTCCAACTCGATCAAGCAGGCGGCCGAGTTCGGTATCGTGCAGGGCGGTCAGCGGCTTGCAGCGCTTCTGTTCACGCTGGCCGAGGTGCATGGGCTCGGCCTCGAGGCAGCGCAAGGCGTGGTGCTGACCGAAGGCTTCTACTGGGATCGCGATGACAAGAGCCGCGAGTTCGCCCAGCAGTTTTTCAAGCGCACCAACCGCATGCCGAACATGATCCAGGTCGCCACCTACTCGGCAGTGACGCAGTATCTGAAGGCGATCGACAAGGCCGGCACCGACGCGACTGAAGCCGTCGCCAAGGAATTGCATTCGATGCCGGTGAACGACGTCTTTACGGCGAACGGCAAAGTGCAGTCCGACGGCAACATGGTCCACGATATGTATCTTTATCAGGTCAAGTCGCCGAGCGAGAGCACCAAGGAATGGGACTATTACAAACCCCTTGCCACGATCCCCGGTAACGAGGCGTTCCTGAGCCCCAAGGAAAGCGGCTGTCCTACGGCCAGCGAGTGATTGGCGGGCCGATGGCGCCGCCCGAACCGAATGGGCCGCGGGTGGTGCTTTCCGCCCGGGGCCTGCGGCGCGACTTCGCCGGTTTCGTCGCGGTCAGGAATGTCGATCTCGACCTCTACCATGGCAACATCCACGCGCTGATCGGGCCCAACGGCGCCGGCAAGACCACCGTCTTCAACCTGCTTACCAAGTTCCTGCCGCCGACGAGCGGCAGGATCGAACTGCTCGGCCACGACATCACCCGCACGTCGCCGGCCAAGGTCGCGCGGATGGGCCTGGTGCGCTCGTTCCAGATATCGGCGGTGTTTCCGCATCTCAGCGTGCTCGACAATGTGCGCGTTGCATTGCAGCGGCCGGGCGGGCTCAGCGTTCAGTTCTGGCGCTCGCTGGCAGCGCTCGATCGATTGACGCCGCGCGCCGAGGAGCTTTTGCGGTCTGTCGGCCTCGACGATGCCAAGAACAGGCCCGCCGCCGATCTCTCCTATGGCAGGAAACGCGTGCTCGAGATCGCCACGACGCTGGCCCTCGATCCGAAAGTGCTGCTGCTCGACGAACCGATGGCCGGCATGGGGCAAGAGGATGTGCGCACGGTTTCAGACATCATCCGCTCGGTCGCCAGGGATCGCGCCGTGCTGATGGTCGAGCACAATCTGACTGTTGTAGCCGATCTTTGCGACTGGATAACCGTCATGCAGCGCGGCGAAATCCTTGCCGCCGGCGACTATGCCACGGTCAGTCGCGACGAACGGGTGAGGATCGCCTATATGGGCACCGCCGATGAGTGACGCCGCGCCTCTTCTTGCAGTCCGCGGCCTCAACGCCTGGTATGGCGAAAGCCACGCGCTTCACGGCGTCGATCTGGAGGTCTTTCCAGGTGAAACGGTGACATTGCTGGGCCGCAACGGCGTCGGCAAGACCACGACATTGCGCGCCATCATCGGGCTGATCCGCCAGCGGACCGGCCAGATCGCTTTCGACGGCAAGGATCTGATGCCCCTGCCACTGCACCGGACGGCGCATCAAGGCATTGGCCTGGTGCCGGAGGAACGCGGCATCTTCGCGACGCTGACCGTGGACGAGAATCTGGTCCTGCCGCCGATCGTAGCCGAGGGCGGCATGAGCGTGGAGGAAATATTCGATCTCTTCCCCAATCTGAAGGAGCGCCGCAACAGCCCCGGCACCAGGCTGTCGGGCGGCGAACAGCAGATGCTGGCGATCGCGCGCATGCTGCGGACCGGCGTGAAAATGCTGCTTCTCGATGAACCGACCGAGGGACTGGCTCCCGTTATCGTGCAGCGCATCGGCGATCTGCTGGCGACGATGAAAAAGCGCGGCATGACAATCCTGCTGGTCGAGCAGAATTTCCGCTTTGCCAGCCGTGTCACCGATCGTTTCTATCTGATGGAGCACGGCAAGGTAGTGTCGGGCTTTCCGGTCGGCGAACTGCCTGATCGCATGACGCTGCTGCATGAAGTGCTGGGTGTATGATGGCGCCATGACGATGATCTTCGGAATACCCGTTCAGGCATTCCTCGGCCAATTGCTGGTCGGCCTCATCAACGGCTCTTTCTACGCCATGTTGAGCCTCGGCCTGGCTGTCATATTCGGCCTGTTGCGCGTCATCAATTTCGCTCACGGCGCGCTCTATATGCTCGGCGCCTTCATCGGCTATCTGCTGCTCACCCGGTTCGGCATCGGCTATTGGCCGGCTCTGATCCTGTCGCCGCTGATCGTCGGCGGCTTCGGTGTCGTGGTCGAGCGCCTGGCGCTGTCGCGGCTTTACGATATCGACCCGCTTTACGGTCTACTTTTCACCTTTGGCCTCGCGCTCGTGCTCGAAGGCGTGTTCCGGTACTACTATGGGGTATCGGGAAGTCCTTATTCCGTGCCGCCGCTGCTGTCCGGCGGCACCAATCTCGGCTTCATGTTCCTGCCAAATTACCGCGGCTGGGTGGTGGTCGCCTCGATGATCGTCTGTTTCGGCACCTGGGTGCTGATCGAGAAGACCAAGCTGGGCTCCTATCTGCGCGCGGCAACGGAGAACCCCCGCCTGGTCCAGGCTTTCGGCGTCAACGTGCCGTTGCTGCTGACCCTTACCTACGGCCTCGGCTGCGCTCTTGCCGGTCTCGCCGGCGTTCTCGCCGCGCCGATCTATCAGGTAAGCCCGCTGATGGGATCTGACCTCATCATCGTCGTGTTCGCCGTTGTCGTGGTCGGCGGCATGGGATCGATCCTCGGGGCGATCGTTACCGGTTACATGCTTGGGCTCGCCGAAGGCCTGACCAAGGTTTTCTATCCCGAAGCCTCCAATCTGGTGGTCTTCGTCATCATGGCGATCGTGCTTCTGGTCCGGCCCGCCGGTCTTTTCGGAAGGGACGTCTGAGATGGCCGAACTCTCACTTCGCGGGACGCGCGCCAAAAGTTCGGTATGGCTTGAATGGACGCTGGTGGGGCTCGGCATCCTAGCGCTGCTGGTGGCGCCTTTCTTCGTCTATCCGATCTTCCTGATGAAAATGCTGTGCTTTGCGCTGTTTGCCTGCGCGTTCAACCTTCTGCTCGGCTACACCGGGTTGTTGTCCTTCGGCCATGCGACGTTCTTCGGCGGGGCAGCCTACTTCAGCGCATATGCGGTCAAGGTCTGGGGCTGGCCGCCGGAAGCGGGCATCCTGCTCGGCGTCCTGGGTGCCGCGCTGCTTGGCCTTGTGATGGGCTTCTTTGCCATCCGCCGGCAAGGCATCTATTTCGCCATGATCACGCTGGCGCTGTCGCAGATGTTCTTCTTCTTCTGCGTGCAGGCGCCGTTCACCGGAGGTGAGGACGGCATCCAGGGCGTGCCGCGCGGCAGGCTGTTTGGAATGCTCGACCTGAACGTCTCGATGAACATCTACTATTTCGTTCTGGCGGTCTTCCTGATCGGCGTGTTCGCCATCTGGCGCATCATCAACTCGCCTTTCGGCATGATCCTGCGTTCCATCCGCGAAAACGAGAGCCGGGCAATTTCGCTTGGCTATTCCGTCGCCAACTACAAGCTGGCGGCTTTCGTCATGTCGGCAACATTGGCCGGGCTGGCGGGCGCGCTCAAGGCGATCGTTTTTCAGTTTGCCACGCTCACCGACGTCACCTGGCAGATGTCGGGCGAGGTGATCCTGATGACGCTCCTCGGCGGCATCGGCACCATGGTCGGGCCGATCATCGGCGCCAGTCTGGTCGTCGGCCTGGAAAACACGCTCGCTACCTCGAATTTTCCGGTGACCATCGCCACCGGCCTGACCTTCATGGTCTGCGTGCTGGTTTTCCGGCGCGGTATTGTCGGTGAGGTCTATGCGCGGTTTCTCGGGCCAAGGGGTGACGCGAAAGACTGAACGGCTCAGCGCCTCGTCGCTACGCGATACGTACGCCTTGCGCGTCGAGAAGCACGCAACCCAGCGGGTCGAAGCAGACATCGACCGTTTCGCCTTCACGCAGCGGCTGGCCGTCGATCAGCGTGTTGGCGCGCAACGGCGTGCCAGCGCCGATGTCGATCTCGTAGACCGCATTGCCGCCGAGATAGGAGGTCGAGACTATTCGTCCCGACAGCCTGTTGGCAGCACCGGCGGTGCCGACGGTAAGCTTCTGCGGGCGAACGACGACGGTGATCGCGCTGCCGGCCGTGAGCGCCTTCGGTGCGGCCGCCTTTACGACATGGCCGCTGGCCAGCGCGATCGTTGCCATGTTGCCGTCCATCGCCGTCACGCTGCCGGGCAGCATGTTGGCCTTGCCCAAGAAATTGGCGACAAATGCGGTGGCCGGCTGGTCGTAGACCTGCGCGGGGGAACCGATCTGCTCGATCAGGCCGGCGTTCATCACGACGATGCGGTCGGACATCGACAAGGCTTCTTCCTGGTCGTGCGTCACAAAGATGGCGGTGATGCCCGTCTCTCGCTGGATTTTCTTGATCTCGACGCGCATGTCCTCGCGCATATTGGCGTCGAGCGCCGACAAGGGCTCGTCTAGCAGCAGCACTTCCGGTTCGAAGACGATGGCGCGGGCCAGTGCGATGCGTTGCTGCTGGCCGCCCGAGAGCTGTGACGGCAGCTTTGTCTCACTGCCGGGCAGCCGCACCATATCCAGCGCCTTCTTGACCCGGCGCACGATTTCCGGTTTCGGCACGTTCCGGTATTTCAGCCCGAATGCGACGTTGTCGAAGACGTTCTTGTGTGGAAAGAGCGCGTAGTTCTGGAACACCAGGCCGATGTTGCGCTTGTAGATCGGGATGTCGTCGACGCGCTTTCCGCCGATCGAGATCTGCCCGCTGGTGATATCCACCAGGCCGGCGATCGATCGCAGGATCGTGGTCTTGCCGCATCCGGACGGCCCCAGCAAGGTGACGAAACTGCCCTTGCGGATCGCCAGTGAAAAATCGCGCACGGCGGCGAACTTGCCGTAGAAAATATCGATGTCGCGAAACTCGACCGCAGGCTTTCCTGTCGGCTGGCTTTCGCCCCGAGCGAGCGGGTCGCGATCAGCCCCGGCCGATGCCGGCCGGGGCTGATCGTGGCTGTTATCGTCATGCACCTTTCGACACCCTGTCCCATTGCTTGGTCCAGGCGTCTTCGTTCTTCGCCCAGTAGAGCGGATCGGCGAAGGTCAGCGACTTCATCGATCCGGTCGGGTCGAAGGCCGGAAGCGCTGCGATCTTGTCGGTCAGCTTCACCTTGGTCGGATCAAGCGAGGGTGGATAATTCTGGCCTTCGGCGACAGCGATCGACGTGGCCGGATCCAGCATGAAGTTGATCAGTTCCTCGCATTCGGCCATCGGCGATCCCTTGAGCACCAGCATGTCCTCCATCCATGCGTATGAGCCGGCGGGGTCGAGATAGCCGATCGGCTGGCCCTGCTGCTGCAGGGCGGCGACGCGTCCGGACCAGGCATCGGTAACGACGATTTCGTTGCGCGACAGGAGGTCCATCAGTTCCGCGCCGGAACTCCAGAACTTCTTGGCCAGGTCGCGGGTCTCGCGAACCTTGGCCCAGACCGCATCCATGTCCTGGATGTTGTTGGGGTCCTGTTTCGTCTGCAGCGCCGCATACCAGACGCGCGTCGTCATATCGGCGTAGCCGCCGACCTTGCCGGCATATTTCTTGTCGGTAAGCAGGTTGGCGCCCTTTTCCTTGGCTTCCTCCGGCGAGATGACCTTGTTGTTGTAGGCGATGCCGGTGGTGCCGTAATCATATGGCACTGCCGACAGCTTCGGCGTGATCTTGCGGAACGGCTCGATCATGGCGGTCAGCACATTCGCCATGTTCGGAATGTTCGCCTCGTTGATCTCCGAGTTGAAGCCGCCATTGACGTATTTGATGTAGTAGTTGACGCCGGAAGAATGGACGATCTGGAAGTCGCCCGGCTTCGACGTCTTGATCTTGGTGATGATCTCGTTCTCGTCGCCAAAGGTGCCCTGGACGACCTTGACCTTGGACTTGGCGGTGTAGGGCTGGAACGCGTACTTATCGATCGCCTCCTGCACCACGCCGCCCCATCCGTCGAAGCGCACTTCCGAAACCGCGGCCAGCGCGCGTCCCATCCAGGGCATGGAAAGCCCGGTGGCGGCGGCAGCGGCGGCCGTCAGCGTCAGGAATGATCGCCGGCTGATGTCGCCATTGGCATAGCGTTCGTTGAGCCGTTCCAGTCGTTTGGTGGTTGTCAGTTTCATTTTCATTCTCCCATTTTCATTTTCACTTGCCTGCCTTGAACCAGGTGAGGCTTTGCAGGATGAGCCCACCAGCCAAGGGAATGCCGACCGTCAAAAGGATCATGACAGTGCCCAGCGCGTTCACCTCGGGGCTGATCGAGATCTTCAGCATCGAGAGGATTTGCGTCGGCATGGTCTCGACGCCCGCCGGTCGCCAGAACAGGCTGGCCGAGGTGTTGTCGAACGAGATGGTGAAGGCGAGCAGCACGCTGGCAAGCACTGCGGGAATGAGCAGCGGCAGCGTGATCTCGCGGAATGTCGACACACGCGGCGCCCCGAGCGACAGTGCCGCCTCCTCATAGGAACGTTTAATGCCGACCATGCGCGCCTGAACGATCAGCACCACGTAGGGGAGCGTGAGCAGAATGTGGCCGAGCACCAGAAGCGTCATGCTGCGCGGTTGGTCGACGGCTTTGATCATGACCAGCAGGCCGACGCCCAGTATCGTCTCGGGGACCAGCGCGGGAAGAATGACAAGCGTGTTGATCGCCTGCTTGCCACGGAACTCGAAGCGCACCAGCGCCAATGCCGCCATGATGCCGAGCAGCGTCGTCACCGTTGCCGTCACCAGGGCAATCCACATCGATGTCCGGAAGGCATCGAGGACCGGCCCGTTGGTGAGCAGCTTCTCGTACCAGCGCAGGCTGAAGCCGGTGAGGGGAAAGCCGCCAAACATCGAGGCGTTGAAGGAAAGCACGACCGTGGCGAGGATCGGCGCGAACATGAAGACATAGACGCACACCGTGATCGCGCCGGTTAGCCGCCACGCCCATCTGCCTTCGCGATCGGGATGCTCCGCTCTCATGCACTGAGACCCTTCATGATCTGCGACAGGCCCATATAGCGGCTGTAGGCGGCCGCGGCCGCACCGAGCAGAACGAACAGGACGATGGAAAGCGTGGCGCCCATCGGCCAGTTGAGCTGCCCCATGATGGTGTCGTAGATCAGGTTGCCGAACAGCGCGTCGCGGCTTCCCCCGAGCAATTGCGGCGTCACATAGGAGCCGGCCGCCAGCACGAAGCAGAGCAACAGTCCGGCGCCCAGCCCCGGAATCGACAGCGGCAGGGTCACTTCGCGGAACGCCTGTGCGCTGGTGCAGCCCATCGAGCGGGCGGCGGCGATCAAGGTGCGGTCGATGCCCTCCAGGCTGACATAGACGTTCAGGATCATGTAGGGCAGCAGAAAATGCAGCAGCCCCATGATGACGGCGCCCTCGGTGTAGAGCATCGGCAACGGCTCGTTGATGACCCCCAGCCGGATAAGCACGACGTTGATCAGCCCCTGTTCGCCGAGAATGTGGATCCACGAGAATGTCCGGATGGTGAAGCTGATCCAGAACGGCACGATGAGCAGCAACAGCAGCAGCCATTTGTGCTTGAAAGTCGTGGCCCAGATGAAATAGGCGGGGAAATAGCCAAGGATCGCGCAGATCACAGCGGTGATGGCGCCGACGCGAACGGTCTTCCAAAGAAAGCCGTGATAGTAGCTGTCGGTGAGGAATTCCTTCCAGTTGTCGAAGGTCAGCACCGCCGACTCCACCCCAGCGGTAACGAAGGTGAAAAACGTGTAGACAGTCATCATCGCGATCGGCAGCAGCAGAAGCAGGGTAAGCAGCAAAAGCACGGGCGCGACGAGGACCCAGGCCAGTCGCTGATCATATAATTTCCACCCTTTGGTCACGACCCGTCCAACCACTTCATGTCCAAGCCGCCATCACCGGGCTCGGCTCCGGACTAGATTGGGCGATCGGCGTTCAGGTGTCCACTCTGCATATGGCTCCTGCACAAATTCTGTGCAGGGCCACCGCGCGACCGTCGCCCTGCTGGATTTAACAAATTGCTCGGGTTCGCCTGCGCATTGATTAAATCAGATATCCCGATATACAGGATAATTTCGGATATAGATTTGGCATGGGCCCGGGCATTTCATGAGTCGCAATTTTCTGGTGATTGAACCTGAGGAAGGCATTGCCGTGCTCAAGGGGCTTGCCTCCTCGGCGCGTATCTCGATGCTGAAACTGCTGCATGAGAAGGGGCCGATGAATGTCAACGAAATCGCCGCCGTGCTGTCGCTGCCGCAGTCGACCGTCTCGACCAACATCCAGGTCGCTGGAGGATGCGGGGCTGATCCGCACCGAGAACCTGAAAGCGAAGAAAGGCAGCCAGAAAATCTGTTATCCGACGGCCGAAGAAGTGCTCGTCGTGTTCAAGAGCGAATATCGTGCGGTCAAGAACGACGCGATCGAAGTGTCGATGCCGATCGGGCTTTACACCGGCTTCGAGGTTACCGCGCCCTGCGGCCTTTGTTCGCCGGACGGCATCATCGGCTTGCTCGATGTACCGAACACTTTCCTCGATCCGGATCGTATGAAAGCCGGGCTGTTGTGGTTCACCCGCGGTTTTGTCGAATACCAGTTTCCCAATAATGCCAAGCTCGCCAATGCCGAGATCACCGAGCTCGAAGTGGCGATAGAGCTGTCTTCGGAAGTGCCGGGCACCAGCGCCGATTGGCCCTCGGACATCACGCTGACGATCAATGGCGTCGATGTCGGCACCTGGACGTCGCCGGGGGATTTCGGCGACAAGCGCGGCGTCTTCACGCCGTCCTGGTGGAAACTCAAGGGTTCGCAATACGGCAAGCTCAAGAACTGGCGAATTGCCAATGACGGCACCTATGTCGACGGCCTCAGGATTTCCGAAACCGGCCTCGCCGCACTCGATCTGAAGAGCCATCATTCAATCCGCGTCCGTATCGGCGTCAAGGACGACGCCAAGCGCCCCGGCGGGATCAACATTTTCGGCAAGGGCTTTGGAAATTACGATCAGGACATCCTGCTCCGGATCAAAACTGGTTGATATCATGAAACCGGGTTCTGAAGATAACGCAGCAATTTCAATGAACTGGCTTTCTGCTGAGCCAAAACCTTCGTCTAATTGTCCTACTTTTGGCTATTTTGGCTTGACGAAGAGCTGCCAATTCCTCTTTGATATCGGGCAAGATGATTTAAATCATCGTTTGTGATATCGATGGGAGGAATGCATGAAGGCAGCCGTTACGGCACATCCGCATTATGTTGTCTCGGAAATCGATCCGAGGCTCTACGGATCCTTCATCGAGCATCTCGGGCGGGCAGTTTATACCGGCATCTACGAGCCAGGCCATCCGACGGCGGATGCCAATGGCATGCGTCAGGACGTCATCGATCTCGTCAGAGAACTTAATGTTCCGATCGTCCGCTATCCCGGCGGCAATTTCGTCTCCGCCTACAATTGGGAAGACGGCATCGGCCCCAAGGAAGAGCGCCCGGTGCGGCTCGACCTCGCCTGGCATACGTCGGAAAGCAACGAAGTCGGCCTGCACGAATTTGCCGATTGGTGCACCTCCGCCAACACCGAGATGATGCTTGCCGTCAATCTCGGCTCGCGCGGCCTTGACGAAGCCCGCAACCTTCTGGAGTACGCCAACCATCCCGGCGGCAGTAAATGGAGCGACAAACGCATCGCCAATGGCCGCAAGGAGCCCTTCGACGTCAAGCTCTGGTGCCTCGGCAATGAAATGGACGGCCCCTGGCAGATCGGCCACAAGACCGCGGACGAGTATGGCCGCTTAGCGCATGAGACGGCCAAGGCAATGCGCGCCTTTCTCCAAGTCGCTCGAGTTGGTGGTCTGCGGCTCTTCGAATGCCAAGATGCCGACCTACCCTGAATGGGAAGCGACGGTTCTCGACCATACCTACAACGAGGTCGACTACATCTCGCTGCACATGTATTTCGACAACGAAGCCAACGACGCTTCGAACTATCTCGCCATGAGCGAAAAGCTCGACGACTACATTGTCTCGGTCGCCGGCGTCATCGACTATATCAAGGCCAAGAAGCGCTCCAACAAGCAGGTCTACATCTCGTTCGACGAATGGAACGTCTGGTACCATTCCAAGGAGCAGGACAAGAAAATCCTCGGCGGCAGCGACGGCTGGCCATTCGCCCCGCCGTTGCTCGAAGACATCTATAATTTCGAGGATGTGCTGCAGGTCGGCCTGATCCTCAACACCTTCATCCGCCGTTCCGATGCCGTCAAGATCGCCTGCCTGGCACAACTGGTCAACGTCATCGCGCCGATCATGACCGTTCCGAATGGCCCGGCATGGCGGCAGACGATTTTTTATCCCTATCTGTTTGCTTCTAACTACGGCCGCGGCAATGCGCTGGATCTCAAGGTGGAAAGCCCGACCTATAAATCCACCGTTGCGGGCGACGTCGCCTACGTCGACATTGCCGGCGTGCACGACACGAAGACCGGCCACGTCACCTTCTTCGCCGTCAACCGCCATTCGAGCGAGGCAATCGAAACAGTGGTCGACCTCACCGGCTTCGGCGCAGCGGAAATCGTCGATCACCGGGTCGTGGCGCACGCCGATCTGAAAGCCGTCAATTCGGCCGAGAACCCAGGCAATGTCGGCCCAAGGAAGGGTGAGGGCGCCTCACTCGCCGGCGGCAAGCTGAGCCTGTCGCTGCCGGCCTATTCCTACCAGGTCATTCGCCTGAGGCTCTGAGTTCAGGCGGATCATCGAGACAAGCGCAAGCGCTGAGGAGGAGCGTCGACGTGACGGCCGATATCGAGATCAGAAACGTGAGCAAGCAGTTCGGTGCCATGACGGTGCTGGATCATCTGTCGCTCTCCATAAGGGCACGCGAATTCATCGTGTTCCTGGGGCCGTCCGGTTGCGGAAAATCGACGCTTCTTCGAATGATTGCCGGTCTCGAAGCTGTCGATAGCGGCGAGATTGCCATCAACAATGAGCGCATCGATCATCTGCCGCCGGGCAAGCGCGGCATTGCCATGGTGTTCCAGTCCTATGCGCTTTATCCGCATATGACGGTGCGCGACAACATGGCCTTCGGGCTTGCGAATATCGGCGTTCCAGGCAAGGTCATCGAGGCGCGCATCAACGAAGCCGCCCGCATCCTCGAAATGCCGCATTTGCTCGATCGCAAGCCGGGCCAGCTCTCCGGCGGTCAGCGCCAGCGCGTCGCCATCGGCCGTGCGATCGTCAAGGAGCCGAAGGCGTTCCTGTTCGACGAGCCGCTCTCCAATCTCGATGCACCCGCACCCGCATCGAACTTGCCCAGCTTCATCAGCGCCTGCAGTCGACGATGATCTTCGTCACCCACGACCAGGTCGAGGCAATGACGCTCGCCGACCGCATCGTCGTCATGAACAATCGCAAGATCGATCAGATCGGCACTCCGATGGAGATCTACGAGCGTCCGGCGACCAAATTCGTCGCAGGGTTCGTCGGTGCGCCGGCGATGAACTTCGTTGATGCGACGCTCAACAAATCCGGCGAGAACGCCACGGCCAGGTTTGCGGACGGCATCTCGGTGCAGACCGAGATCGCCTCCAGCCAATTGACCGATGGCAAGTACACTTTCGGCATCCGTTCGGAAGACGTCCGTATCGTTGCCGCCGGACAGGGCAATGCCGATGGCGTGGTCGATGTGCTCGAGCGGCTCGGCGAACGCACCCTGATCTACGCGCGGCTGGGCGATGGCCAGCAGATAGTCGGTTCCGATGCCGGCAACAGTCGCGTCGCCGTCGGCGACAGGATCGGGCTCGCCTTCGACGGCCAGAAATCGCATCTGTTCAATGAGACCGGCCGCGCCTGGCATGCGAGGGAGGCCTGAGATGGTTGACCGGCTGGCGATGTCCCCGACCGCGACGCTTGCTGTCGGCGCCAGAACGCCGACCGCCGACATCTATGCGCCGCAATGGCGAAACTTCATTTTCGTTGCGCCATTCTTGTTCTTCTTCACGACGCTGCTGCTCTTCCCGCTGCTCTGGGGGATGTGGCTGAGTTTCCACAAGGCCGACACGTTCTCGTCCGGAAATTTTGTCGGTTTCGGCAATTACGTCAGGCTGTATCACGACAAGGTCTTCCTGCAATCGATCTGGAACACCTTCTACTTCGTGCTGCTGACGGTGCCGACGCTGGCGCTGATCGGTCTTTTCCTGGCGCTTTGCCTCAATCGCCGGACGCGCACTGCTGCGGTTTTGCGGACGCTGTTCTTTTCCTCGTCGGTGCTGTCGGTCACCATCGTCACGCTGATCTGGCGCATCGTCTTCATTCCGAATGTCGGCCTGTTGTCGACGATCTACGGATGGTTCGGCGCGACCGCGCCGGCTTTCATTTCCGATCCCAACCTGGCGATGGTCGGCATCGCCATTGCCACCATCTGGTGGTGCATCGGCCTGCCGATGATGCTCTTTCTCTCGGCGCTCCAGCAGATTCCGCAGGATATCTACGAGGCGGCGGCGCTGGACAATGCCAATCGCTGGCAGACGCTACGCTCGATCACGCTGCCGTCGATCAAGCGGACCTTCATCCTGGTGATCATTATCCAGATCGTGCTGCAATTCCAGCTGTTCGGCCAGGCTTGGCTGATGACGCGGGGCGGTCCGAACAACCTGACCAAGCCGATCGTGCTCTACATCTACGACACCGCATTCCGCCGCTGGGATCTCGGCCTGGGCGCCGCTGCATCGGAAATCCTGTTCATCCTCATCCTGATCGCGGCCATGGCCCAGTACCTGGTGACACGCAGCAGGGGAGACCAGGCATGAGCGCTCCAGCCGCTTCCATCAAGGGACGGGCATTTGGCGACCATTTGTTATTGGCCCTGGTCCTCCTGCTTTCGATCGTCATGATCGCGCCGGTTCTGTGGGTCATCGGCCTGTCACTCAAGGACAATGCGGAGCTGATGGCAGATCCGAATTCGGTGTTTCACGCGCCCTATACGCTGAAGAACTACATCAACACGGTCGGCACCTCGTCGGTGTTCATCTGGGTGCGCAACAGCATCATCGTCTCGGGCGGATTGACGCTCGGCACCTTGATCCTGTCGTCGCTCGCCGGCTACGGCTTTGCACGGCTGAATTTCCCCGGCCGAGACGTGCTGTTCGTGATCGTGCTGTTCGGCCTGGCGGTCCCGGAGCAGGCCGTGCTCGTCGCCCGTCACCAGATCTTCAGCATGCTGAAGTTCCACAACACCTATCAAGGGCTCATTCTGCCGGGCCTTTCGGCTCCGTTCGGCGTCTTCCTGATGACCCAGTATTTCAAAGCCATCCCGAAGGAGTTGGACGAAGCCGCCATGCTCGATAACGCCAGCCGGCTCAGGATTTTCTGGAAGGTGCTTCTGCCGCTCACGCTGCCTGCGCAGGCAACGCTCGGCATCTTTACCTTTCTCGGCGCGTGGAACGATTATTTCTGGCCGCTGATTTCGGCAACGAGGAAGGACATGTTCACGCTGACGGTCGGCATGGCCTCGACGCAGACCAACTTCGCCCAGTCCGAAGGCATCGGCTTCCTGATGGCGCAGGCGGTGTTTGCCGGTGCACCGATCCTGATCGTCTACCTGTTTTTCCAGAAATACATCGTCACGGCGGTCTCCGGCGCTGCGGTGAGATAACGAAGATTGCCTGACGGCCGGGGGGAATGCGCAGCGATTGAAGCACGAAGGCCAATCCAGGGTGGAGCGGCGGAAACTCAGTAGGAGGAACTGATATGAAACTGAAGAAAATGCTGTTTGCCGCAGTCTCTGCGGGCGCAATGATGCTCGCAAATCCAAGCTTCGCGGCCACGGAACTGAGCGTGCAGCGCTTTTTCGGCGCCTGCGATGCCGATTTCGGCACCAACACCGATCCCACCAAAGCCGTTGGCGAATGCGGAATCATCACCTCGCTGATCAACAAGTTCAACGCCGACAATCCCGATGTCCACGTCAACGTCACCACCGTGGAATGGCCCGGCTACGATCAGCTGACCGCGCAGTTCGCTTCAGGCGACGCTCCGGACATCGTCACGATCCATGAATCCGTACTGTCGGATTATCAGTCGAAGGGCCTGTTGATGCCGCTCGACGATCTCTTGAAGTCAGTCGGCGTGACACCCGACGCCTTCACCGACGCGGCGCGCAATGGCGCCACCAAAGACAGCAAGATCTATGGCCTGCCGATCGACAGCTGGACGATGCTCTATCATGTCAACATGGATCTTTTCAAACAAGCCGGCCTCGTCAGTGCCGACGGCACGCCGATTTTTCCAAAGTCGCCCGAGGAACTGCTCGCCCAGGCCGAACAGTTCAAGCAGAAGACGGGCAAGCCTTATTTCGTCCAGAACCTGACCAATGAGACTGCGCTCTACACACGCAATCTCTACACTTATCTTTTCCAGCAGGATTCCGATTTCTTTGCCGATCCGAAGCATGTGAAGTTGAATACGCCGGAAGCCAAGAAGGTCGTCGAGATGTACAAGGCGATCTTCGAGAAGGGCTACACCACCAAGGACCTCGATTATGGCGGCTCGATCAATGCCTTCCTTGCCGGCGAGGGTGGCGTCCACCTCAACGGCACCTGGGTGGTCGGCGATTACAACGCCCAGTCCGAAACCAAGGGTACGGCGCTCAACAAGGGCGGCTATGCGGTTTATCCGTATCCGCAGCTGTTTGGCGGCACCCACGCGCAATATGCCGACGGCCACACCTGGGCCGTGTCGCAGAAAGACCGCACGCCTGAACAGATCGCGGCCATCGGCAAATTCCTGAAGTTCTTCGCCGACAACGACTTTGAGTGGTCGCGCACCGGTCACCTGCCCGCCTACAAGGCCGTCATCACCTCGGACGCCTTCAAGGCCCTGCCGCATCGCAACACGATCTCTGCGGTCGCCGACCTCGGCAAGCCGCTGCCGTCGGCCGTACAGCGCCAGTTTGCGATCCAGGACATTATCGGCGAAGAGATGAGTGCAGCAATCAGTGGCCAGAAGGACGTCGACACCGCCCTTGCCGACATGGAAAGCCGCGTCAACGAATTGCTCGCCAACATTTGACCACGGGTTTCGAAAGGCCCTCCCAAGGCGCCCCCGCGGCTGGAAACGGCCGCGGGGTTTTGGTGAGGCGGTGGTTGCAGTGGTTATTGCGTGACTTGCCCGTGGCGACCGGGTCGAACACGCCAATCACGGCGCCGCAACCTCGGCAGCAGCCGACGCGAGCCCTGACTGGAGGATTCCGCTAGAACGCCGCGGCCATGGGCATTGCGATCTTGTTGGGGATCTGGATGTCGATCTCCAATCTCGACGTCGTTTCGCCGTGATCCATGCTCACCTGCAGGAAATCCTGGTCGACCTGAACATGCCGGGCGATCACCGCCATGATCTCCTCGCGCAACACGGAGACGAGATCGGGCTGGTTGCGGCTTCGACGCTCGTAAGCCAACAGCAGTTGCAAGCGCTCGCGCGCCACGGGCGCGCTGCCGCGGCGCTTGAAGATATCGAGCAGGTTCATGCTGCCCTCCTTCCCAACAGCCGGTCGAGGAGGCCCCTCCGCTCGAAAGGCAGAACGACCGGCAGGTCCTCGCCCTCGAGTCTTCTTGCCGCGTCGATATAGGCGCGTGCGGCGGGGTTGGTGTTTTCGCTGAGCGTAACCGGCGCGCCCACATTGGATGCGCGCAGCACGTCCTGGCTCTCGGGAATTATTCCCAGCAGAGGCGTGGACAGGATCTCGAGAACGTCATCAATGCTGAGCATCTCGCCGCGGGCAGCGCGGGCAGCGTCATAGCGCGTGACGAGGACGTGTTTGGCAATCGATTCACCTTGCTCGGCTTTCATCGTCCTGGAGTCGAGCAGGCCGATAATGCGATCGGAATCGCGGACCGAGCCCACTTCCGGGTTGGTCACGATTACCGCCTCGTCGGCAAAGCGCATGGCAAGTTGCGCGCCGCGCTCTATGCCGGCGGGGCTGTCGCAGAAGACGTAGTCGAAAACCGATCGCAGCTTGTCGATGACATCGGCGACGCCTTCCTCGGTGAGGGCATCCTTGTCGCGCGTTTGCGAGGCCGGCAGCAGGAACAGCGTGTCGAGCCGCTTGTCACGGATCAGCGCCTGCGAAAGCTTGGCAGTTCCCTGAATGACGTTGACGATATCGAAAACCACGCGCCGCTCGGCGCCCATGATCAGATCGAGATTGCGCAGGCCGACATCGAAGTCGACGAGGGCCACCCGCTTGCCGGTTTTCGCGACCGCCGCGCCGAGAGCGGCCGTCGAGGTCGTCTTGCCGACACCCCCTTTGCCGGATGTGACAACCACTACCTTGCCCATATTTGTGCCTCCAATGTTGTTAGTTGAGCGGTGCGACGCAAAGTGCGCCGTCCTCGAGAAAGGCCTGTACCGGCCTTCCTCGCGAGGAGGCGTCCATCTCCTCGGCGGTGCGGTACCAGCCGTCTACCGCCAGAAGTTCGGCTTCATTTTTCCGGCAAAAGATACGAGCCGCAGAATTTCCCGTGGCGCCGGCGAACGCACGCCCACGCAGCGTGCCGTAGACGTGGATCGACCCCCCGGCGATGATTTCGGAACCGGAACTGACGGAGCCGACAATGACCACATCGCCATCGGGGTGAAAGATCGACTGGCCGGAGCGGATCGGTGCCTTGATCATCAATGAGTTCGGCGCCTCCGGCTCTTCCGTCTTGGCCTCAGCGGCGGCTTTTGGGTCCGGCTGCACGTAAAGCGCGTCAGCGGTGGCCTCCTTGGCGCCAACGAGGAGCGGCGGCAGATCAGCATCGAGACCAACATTGCCGTCCGCCTCGATCGCGTAGATGCGAATCCCGCGCTCCGCGAGTTGTGAGACCAGATCTTCGATCTCGCCCGCCTCGGGCTTGAGCATATTCAGGTCGAGCACGACCGGGCGACCGGCAAAGAAGCCGGGAGAGTTTTCGGTCCAGTGATCCAGGCTTTGCAGCCATTCCCCCAACGGGGCCTCAGGGGTGAGGGTGAAGGCTACAAACGAGCGCGCTCGAAAGCGTATGGACTTGTTTTGGATGGGAGCGACGCAGGTCACAGAGGCGACTCCTTACTGATTGGTTAAGGCTAGCCCGGCATGGTTAACGAACAGTTAATGGCGGCCTTCCGAGGCTTCCATTCTTGCTGTTTCGGAGCGCACCGACGGTCGATCTGATTGGACCCTGGAGACCCTCGCCGTTGCCGAAGACCGGCCGATGGGCGGAAATGAGGCGTTGCGACGGTGCGGAGGTGCCATTCGACCTCCGCACCGCAATCGCCATGGCACTTTTGTCAGTTACCCATCATCTGCTTGGCGTTTTCCGGCGTGATCGCCGTCGTTGCAACTGTGACCGTCGGCTCGACGGATGTGGCGCAATCGAGAAGAACCGACTTTGCCATATCGATCGCCTCCTTGGCGCCCGTCGGATAAGTGAAGGTTGCAGCCCATTCGCCTTCGGCAACGGCCCGGATGCCGCCGGCAGGACCTGGCAATCCGTCGGTGCCGATGATCTTGATCTGCCCTTCCTTGCCGGCGCCCTTGGCGGCAAGGCGCGCTCCGGCGGCCATCATGTCGTTGCTGGCGTAGACCATCTTGATATCGGGATTGGCCTGAAGCATGGCTGCGAACGCCGTCTGTGCCTTGTCCGGCAGCCAGTCCGCCGCCTGCTCGGCGACGACCTTGATCTTGTCGTTCTCCTTGACGCCGTCCTTGAAGCCGTTGAGCCGTTCCACGGCAGGGGTCGAACTGGGCAGCCCTTCCAGAACGGCAACTTCACCGCCGTCAGGAAGCAGTTTCGTGGCGGTATATTTGCCGGCTTCGAAGGCGATCTTGTAATTGTCGCCGCCAATAAAAGCCGTGTAGTCCTTGCCCGGATCGCCAACCGTCTTGCGGTCGAGCTCGATGACGGGGATGCCGGCCTCCATGGCCCGCTTCACCGCCGGCGTCAGCGGCGATGCTTCGAAGGGCGATATCAGCAGCAGGTCGACCTTCTGGGTGATGAAATTGTCGACCTGTGAGGTCTGGGTGTTCACGCTGCCGGCGCCATCGGCGATCTGCAAGGTGAACTGGGACACTGCCTTGGCGGCGGCGGTGAGTTCGTCATTGACGTGCTGGCGATACGGCTCGGCATTGTTGGCCTGAGAAAAGCCGATTACGAATTCGCCGGTCTTGGAGCAAGCCTTGACCAATGGTTCCGCAGCTTGAGCCCCTCCGGCGGCTGCGAGAAAGGTCCCGGCAAGCAGACACGTTTGCCAGGCCCTTTGTCTGCTATTGCGTGTGCTCCTGATAACCATGGTTGTTTCCTTCCTGTCGATGCCCTTGGCTCGACTGTTGGTTTGCTGAGCTTCACTCTCCCGACGCCGGGTAAGCTGGCGTTCAGGGGTCTTCCAATGTCGCCCACTTAACGGACCAGACCTTCGCGGCGACGGACGAGGGACTGAAGAACCGCCGCCAGGATGATGATCGCGGCTGTCGCGAGCAATTGCAGGGCGGGTGTGATGTTGTTGAGTTGCAGGACGTTGGCGAGCGCGCCGAGCATGATCGTGCCGGCGACCGTGCCGACCATCGATCCGGCTCCACCGAACAGGCTGGTACCGCCGATGACGACCGCGGCGATGGCGGTAAGTTCGTAACCGGCGCCGTCATTGGCACTGCCGAAGTTGAACTGCCCTGCATGGACGATGCCGGCGAGAGCGGCCGCGAAGCCGGTGATCGCATAGACGGTGATCTTGACGGCGGACACCGGAACGCCCGAGAGGCGCGCCGCCCGCTCATTGCCGCCGACGGCAAAGACATAGCGGCCAAAGCGGGTCGTGTTGAGAACCACTGTGGCGATCGCCGCAAAAGCGATGAAGACGATGGTTGCCACCGGCACCACATTGTTGAACAAGCGCTCGCCCAGAATGGCAAATACCGGAGGGGCAAGCCCGGGTCCGTCGCCATAGGAGATGTTGATGTACTCGTTGCCCGAGACGACCAGGGCCAGACCGCGCGCGGCCTGAAGGCCCGCGAGGGTGACGATGAAGGGCTCAAGGCGGAAGCGCGTCGAGATCGAGCCCTGAACGGCACCGAAGACCACGCCGGCAAGAAGCACGGCAAGGATCGTCGGCACGAGGCCAACGCCACCATTGATCATCATCGTGGCCGTGACGACACTGGCCAGGCCAAGCAAAGCGCCAACCGAGAGGTCGATCCCCGCAGTGATGATGACGAAGGTCATGCCGATCGCGATGATGCCGGTCTCGGACACGGCGCGTACGATGTTGGCGATGTTGTCCGGGGCGATGAACAGTATCTGTCCGTGCCGGCGCGGCGAGAAGATGATGCCGCCGATCACGACGACCACCAAGCCGATCAGGCTCTGGAAGCGGACGATGAGTGCAAGCGGATCGCGCCGCTTCTGAGCTGTCTTGCCGCTCGGCAGTTCGGTATCCGCCGTGCTGGTGTCGGACATCAGGAGGCCTTTCCGGTTGCGGCGGCAAGCACCGTGTGTTCATCGACGCCGCGCTCGAATTCCGCCACGTTGCGGCCCTCCCGAAGAACCACGATGCGATCGCATAGGCCAATCAGCTCAGGCATTTCGCTCGAGGCGACGAGTATGCCGAGGCCTTGCGATGCCAGATCGCGAAGCCTGGCATAGATTTCCGCCTTCGCGCCGACGTCGACGCCACGCGTCGGTTCATCCAGCAACAGCAGCCGCGGATTGCCGAGGATCTCCTTGGCGAGCACCACCTTCTGCTGGTTGCCGCCCGACAGCGCGCCGACCGGGATGGCCGCATTGCGCGGTCGTATGTCGAATTGGCCGAACGAGCGCGCCACAGCGGCTGCTTCGCGTGCAATCGACATGAAGCCGCGCGGCGAGATTCGTCGCAGCACCGACATGACCAGGTTGCGGCCGACCGCTGTACGCAGCATCAGCCCGCTTCCTCGCCTGTCGTCGGTGACGAGGGCGACGCCGGCCCTGCGCGCAGCTCTGATGGACTCGAGGCGCACCGGGCGATCGTCGACCTCGACGGTGCCGGCCCAACGGCCGGCCAGGCCGGTGCCATAGAGCGCGCTGAGCAACTCGGTACGGCCGGCACCCATGACGCCCGCCAGGCCGACAATTTCGCCCTCATGCACGTCGAGCGAAACGTTTTGGGGAACCTGCCAGCCGGCGCTGGCTCGAGCGGGATGGAAACGGGCGTCCTTGAGATGAAGGAGCCGGCGACCTGCGGTGCGTGTGCGTTTCGGGTAAAGGTCCTCCAGAGGCCGGCCGACGAGAAGGCTGACCAGTTCGGCCTGTGGTGCGTCCGGGGCTGTCGTCCCGGCCACGCGGCCATCGCGCATCACCGTTACCCGGTCCGCAACTTGGGGAACTTCCTCAAGCCGATGCGAGATGTAGATGATGCCCACGCCGGTGGCACTGAGCTTGCGCATGATGGTGAAGAGCCTGTCCACCTCGCTGACCGTCAGGGCCGCCGTCGGCTCGTCCATGATCAGGACACGCGATGCATAGGACAGTGCCTTGACGATCGCCACGACCTGACGATGCCCGATCGACAGTTCGCCGACGGGCCGTTCGACATCGATGTCCAACTCGATGGCGGTCAGCCGGGTGCGGGCTTCTTCGCGCATCCTTGCGACATCGAGAAAACCGCCGGGCTTCACCAACTCGCGACCGAGGAAAAGATTGGCCGCGACATCGAGGCCAGGCACGAGATCGAGTTCCTGGAAGATCGTGGCGATGCCGGCGGCCTGCGCTTCGCGCGGATTGGCAAAATGCACCGGTGCGCCATCGATCGTGATCGTTCCTTCGTCAGGGGCGTGCACACCGGACAGGATGTTCATCAATGTCGACTTGCCAGCGCCGTTCTCGCCCAGCAGGGCATGGATCTCGCCCACGCGCAGTTCGAAATCGACGCCGCGCAAAGCGTGAACGCCACCGAAACGTTTAACGACGCCATTCATGGTCAGAAGCGGCGAAGTCATGCCGGTCTTCCGCAGGATGCGCGCAGGCGCAGCGTTGGCTCAAGGCGAACCGTGCGTCGTTGGCCATCTGGAAGTCCAATCCGCTCAATCAGCAACGCGGCTGCCTGCCGGCCCAAATCCTCGCAGGGCTGTTCGACCAGCGTCAGTCGCGGCTCGAAGTAATCGGCCCATTCGAAATCGTCGAAGCCGACCACCGATATGTCCCTGGGGACAGCGAGCCCTCGCTCACGGACCGCGCGCATCACGCCTATCGTCGACAGATTGTTGCCGGTCACCAGGGCAGTCGGAGGCACCAGCAGCGACAACAGCGCATGGGCGGCGGTGCTCGCACTGGCGGTGGTCGCGTTTCCCGTCACGACGTAGTCCGGCACAAACTCCAGGCCGTTGGCCTCCAGTGCCGCGCGAAATCCGTTCATGCGCTCCAGCGTGGTGGCAAATCCCCGCTGTCCGGCAACAAAACCGATGCGGCGATGTCCGAAGGACACGACGTGGTCGATCAGCGCGCGGATGGCCTCGAAATTCTCGACACCGACCTGATCAAAGCGATCGTCAGGTAGTCGGTCGATCAAGACGCAGGGCAGGGACCGTTCCGAGAGATATCGCAATGCAGCTTGCGGCGCGGCAGAGGGCGCCAGGATGATCCCGTCGACGCGTCGCTGGTGCAGTGCCTGGACGACAGCCAGTTCCTTGTCGGAATCGTCCTGCGTATCCGACAGGAACACCATGAGGCCAAGGCGCGCGCACTCGGTCTCGACGGCGCAGATGATGTCGCTGAAATAGGGGTTTGAGATCGCCGAAATCGCCAGGCCGACACTGCTCGTCGAGGCCAGCTTTAGCGAGCGTGCGACACTGTTGGGCATATAGCCGAGAGCAGCGATCGCCTCGCTCACCGATCTGGCAGTGGCCGGGGAGACATAGCGGGTTTGATTGACGACGTGTGAAACGGTCGACACCGACACGCCTGCCCTGCGAGCGACCTCGACGATCGTCGTCATCGCGGAGCTGTCGCGCTCGACGTGGTGACGGGCAAGCGCACGCACGCTCCTCCTCGAATCTTGCGTTTCCCAGTCTCACAATCTTTGAATCCGCCTGGGCGGCCGTTGTGACTTTCCGAAAGCTAGCGCCATCGAAACGTTTGCGCAACCGGTTTTCTGGCTTGATGTGACTTGCTTGCGCCGAAATCAGCCAGGACTTCCGTGCCGGCCATCAGCTGCGGCTGGATGCCACCGCGATCTGTTGGCCGGGCGCGACAACTAGAGCAAGGCTTCGTACCGATCGCCAATCTTGTCGACTGCGAAATCCGCCGCCCGGCTTTTCAGGACGGCAGCAGGGGTGGGGTGGTCCAGCATCTCGGCCATCGCCTTCGCCAGGGCTGCGGCGTCACCGACCGGCACCAAGGTGCCGAAACGGCCGTCACCGAGTATCTCGCGCGGGCCATGCGGAGCATCGGTGGAGATTACCGGGACACCGGCAGCCATGGCCTCGACCAACACGTTGCCAAAGCCTTCGCTGGTGGATGTAAGGACGAACAGATCGGCTGCGGCATAACAGGCTGCCGGATCGTTGACGTAGCCGGCAAAGAGCACTTCCCCGCCTATGCCGGTCTCTTCGGCATAGGCGTGCAATTCGGCAGCCAGCGGACCTTCGCCGAAGATGACAAGCCGGGCAGGGCGGCCGGCGCGCAGGGCAGCGAAGGCCCGCAGCAAAGTCCGGTGGTCCTTGACCGGCACCAGGCGCCCGGCCGTGGCGATGACCGGGCCATATCCCATCGCTGCCAATTTTGCCTGCCAGGCATAGGAAGTCCCCTGCGGTGCTTCAGCCGGCGGCAGCGGGTTGCTGATGACCACGACCTTGGATTCGGGGAAGCCGCGGGCGATGATGTCACGGCCGACACCCGCCGAAACGGCGATGGCTTTGGTCGCGCGCGCTGCAACCAGCGCGGAAAGCCAGATCGCCAGCCTCGCGCCGAGGCCGCTCGCAGGCAGCGAGGCGGCGGCGTGGAAGCTTGGAAAGAATTTTGCGCGGCTTCTGGCCAACATGAGTGACAGCGCCATGACCAGATTGGCGAATTCCGGGGCACTATAGACCGCATCAGGATCAAGGCGGCGGAACAAATTTGCGCTTCGCACGATGCCTTTTAGCGTCGCCGACTTGGCGTAACCCTCGCCGCGCAAGAGAAGGCCGAAGTCGACCAGATGCACGGCGGCGGAGCGCAGCGCCGCGTTAGGCCCTTGCGCGTTCCAGGTAAAAAGCGTGACCTCGTGGCCACGCGACGCCATTTCATTTGCCATCAGGACGAAGACACGCTCGGCGCCGCCGCCTCGCAGGCTGGCGATGTGGAAAACGATGCGCTTCGCCATGCCTTGCTTCAGGCTCGGCTGGCAGCAAGGTCTGATCTGTTCGGCGGCCGGCGCATGTCGCGGATAATGCCCATGCCAATGGCCAGCAGCATGCCCAGGGCAAAGCCTGCGAACGCTCCTGCGCCTGCCACCAGGGCAGTGCGCGGGGGCCATGAGCGCCCTGGCGGGGGCACCGCGGTCGAAATCACCTGTACGTTTGTGGTGTCGATCTGCTCGCGCTCGCTGATTTGGCGCGCACGTGACAGAAAGCTCTCATAGACCGCTCTCTTCGAGGCCGCATCGCGTTCAAGCTCACGCAGGGCGACTTCGGATTCGCTGTCGGTGAAAACGTTGCTCTTCAGATCGTTCATCCTGGCGTTGAGAGAGGCCAACGAGGCCCTGGCCTTGTCCAGGCTGGACTTTGCCGTTCCGACGGTGCGGGAGAACTCGGCTCGGAGTTGCGAGTTGACGGTCTCGAGCTCCGTCCTCAGCCTGACAATCGTCGGGTGGCGCGGACCGAAGGTCATCGACTGTGAGTCGATCTGCTGTCGCAGGCTGTTTGACCTCTCGCGCAGCGCCGCGAGCGCTTCCGAAACCGTGGGGTCGGGATTGGCCCCATTTATACCGGAGGCAACCAGGGCGTCGTAGCTTGCCTGCGCGGCGATCACGCGCGATTGCGCATCGACGATTTCGCCGTTGAGCTGCGTCATCGTCTGCGAACTGACGAGCTGGCCATTGCTGGAGGACAGGTTGTGGCTGCGCCTGTAGCTCTCGACCTTCTCTTCGGCTGCCTGGACGTCGCTCTTGAGTTGGCCAAGCCGGCTGTCGAGGGCAGCCGCGGCACGGCCGGCACCGGCAGCTTCGGCCTTGGCCAGTTCTTCCTGGAAGTTTTTGACTATGGCCTGCGAGATCAGGATCGCTTTGGCAGTGGTTTCCGCGGATACCGAGAGGGTTGTGACAAACGAGGTTGGGTCCGCAGCGGCGTTTACCCGGTCCGCCAGGTTCTTCAAGGCGATAAGCTTCGGGTCGGGCTTCGCCACCGCGCCAGACGTAGACGTGCTCCGGTCTGGATCGAAAAACTCTGGATCGTGAGTCAGATTCAGTTCGTCCACCACACGGGAAAGCACGTTGCCCGAGGTCAAGATGCGCTGCTTGCTGCGTGTGTTGAGCAGCTGGCTATCGACCTGGCCCGGTTGTGAGTAGAGGTCGTTTTCCACAACCTGCAAATTGGAGGGGTTGATGAGTACCTCTGTCGTGACGGTGTAACGCTGCTTGCTCAGCAATGCATAGGCGCCGCCGACAATGCCGCCGATTACCGCCAGCATGAACGCCAGGGCGAGACCGGCCCGCAGCCAGATGAACAGGCGTCGAAAATCGAGCTCGAGGAAATCGCCGATCTTGTCCAGGGTCACCGTCGCGACAGGCTCGGATGGTTGCGGCGTCACCGGTGCGGAGCTGCGCGCCGCGACTGGGTCATGCTGTTGCAGCATCGCCCTGCGCCGCGCATTGGCGATACGCGCGAACGCACTGTTATTGGAAGCCGTCGCGGAGATGGGGGGTGTGCCGGAACCGGCAGACATGGTGACAACCCTTGTTAAATCGTTACGCTTGGCCTGCTCTACAGAAACATCGTTAATATCTTATTTTCCAAGCTGGCCCATTTTGCCGTTCATCCCCCCTTCCGTCCGGCGGACGTTGAAGGGATTCGTTGCCCAGAATTTGGCGCGCATTCTTGCCGTCGCCCGATTTGCGTCCGCAACCGGTGAGTGATTTTCATGAAATCGGTAACGCGCACTTAACGGCGCGGTTGTATTGAAAAGATGGCAATGCCTTTTGAATGACATCTGAAGCACTGACCGCGACCTGCAGGATGGCGTCAGTCGCCTGCAATTGCAGGAGAGGAACGTGACGAAATTCTATTCGGTCCAGTATCTTCGCGCCTGCGCCGCTTTGTTGGTTCTGTTCGCGCACGCTTTTTCCTACCAGATCGGCATAGATAATCCGATTATCGTGACTGCGGGCCGCCTTGGTGTCATTCTGTTCTTCGTCATTAGCGGATTCATAATGGTCTATATTACGGGGAGCGGTCCCTTCTCTGCTCCAACCTTCCTGAAACGCCGAGCGATCCGGATCATCCCCCTCTACTGGCTTTTCACAAGCGTCGCCGCACTTCTGGCAGCTCTTGCACCAAGTCTCTTCCAGAAGACCGTCTTTACGTGGCCCCATTATCTCCAGTCGCTGTTCTTCGTTGTCCACCAAGCGCCCGAACGAGATGGCGTCAGCCCAATTTTGTCACTCGGCTGGACGCTCAATTATGAGGCCTATTTCTATATCGCATTCGCGGTGCTCGCATTCCTATCGGTGACCGCGCGCGCATTTGTGTTGACGGTCTTTTTCATTGCGATGTGGCTGGCCGGGCTGTTGATAGCTCCCACCAACCCTGTTCTCCAGTTCTATCTGAACGCTTCGCCGGTGGCCTTCGTCGTCGGCATGTGGATAGGCCGGCGCTATCTGGACGGCGGCTTTGCTTCCGACACACGCCATGTCTGGCTACTCGGCCCTATGGCCGCTGCAGGCGTGTTGCTTGCATTCGTCGATGACGGCACGCCGCTGATGAGCCAGATCAGCTTCGCGGGGCAGGTAATGTGGGCCGCCAGCCTGCTTCACCTTGGCCTCATTC
This sequence comes from Mesorhizobium sp. M0983, assembly GCF_040318975.1. NCBI lineage: Bacteria > Pseudomonadati > Pseudomonadota > Alphaproteobacteria > Hyphomicrobiales > Phyllobacteriaceae > Mesorhizobium > Mesorhizobium sp. M0983. Next base: position 103,466 of record NZ_JAMYNH010000006.1, read on the forward strand.
TGGAACCGAAACTGAAGCACTGGAGCCTGCTCGAAGAGCTCGGCAACGCCTCCTACGCGCTTTACCTGTCGCATATCTTCGTGATCGGCGCCGTAGCCTACCTGGCCAGGCGCACCATCGGCTACGACCATCCGGCAACAGTGTTGCTGGTCTCGGTGGTCAGCATCGTGACTGCCTGCATAGCCAGCCTGGTGATCCACCAGATGATCGAGAAGCCGATTCTTCTCATTCTGAACGGCAGAAGGAAGGTTAGAGCCACATCGCTTCCTTACGCTGCCACGGAGAACAAATAAGGAGACCGTGCAAACGTCCGGGCATCGAACTTAACGGTTGTGGCAAACGCATGGCCCGGCATATTTTGACAACACACACGCCGCATCCGTTCGGCAGTCTCTTGAATGGATCTCGTGGCCGGAATGCCGTTTGAATACCTTCACTTGGAGGGGCCATGAGCTATCCTGCTGCCGCATCGGAACGATTGTTGTCCAGCCAGGCGCGCCGTCAAAACGCGTTGTCGCTGCTGTTTTTCCTATGCGCCGCATTCGCGTTCCTGCTGCGCTTTACGGTGTCGCCGCAGGTGATGAACATGGTCGTCGACTATACGGCCCAGGGAGGCTCGTTCTACGAGAAGCTGCATTTCGGCACTTACGCGATCTTCCTGCTGCTTGCTGTCGTTCTTTTCAGCCGACCGTTTCTGCTGCAGGGCGACGAAATTGGAATATTCAAGGCGTTGATGCGCTATTCGGTGCTGATGTTCGCGCTGGTGCCTTATCTGTTCATTACCGGCCGTGCGGGCTCCTCCGGGTTCATCATCGATACCTATCTGGTGGCCGGCGCCACAGGCCTGTTGATGCTGGCATTAAACGCGGAGTCGCGGCGGGCGCTGGGCGACGTAGTGCTTGGAATGGCCATCCTGAGCGCCGTGATCGGCACTATCGAAGCGGTGACTCAACATCGATTCCTGCCTTACGGCATCAACGAACTGCAGTTCAGGCCGATCGGCTTAGCGGCCCATCCGCTGTCACTAGGCGCGCTCTGCGCCACAGTCATCGGATTCGTACCGCTGACGCGCTGGCGCATATGGGTGCGGGTGGTGGCGATTTTCGTATTGGTCGTCGGTTGTGCTGCATCGGGCGCTCGCGCCGCGCTTCTGCTCGCTGCCGGAGAAATCCTCATTCTGCTGCTGTTCGTGCCTTGGCCGGGCCTGTCGCTCAAGTATGAGCGGCAGGCCAAATTTGTCGTGCTGATGTTCACTATGACAGGCGGCGCGGTGCTTGTTGCGATGCTGTTTGCTGGCGGTCTGCTGAACCGGTTCAGCAACACCATTTTCGACCAAAATTTTATGGCGCGGGTGACGATCTACCAGGTGTTCGGACTTGTCAGCTGGAAAGACATCCTGTTTGGCATGAACGGCGACGAACTCCTGGCGATCGTCAACGAGAAGCTGCATCTGCCGTTCATCGAGAGCGCGCCGGTGGTCATCGTCATGCTCTTCGGCCTGCCCATAGCCGTGCTCTTTACGGTGCTGATATTCTGGTTCGTTTTTCGGCTGCTGCGCGGGGCGCCGCTGCCCGCATGGATAGGCATCATCACCTTCCTGCTTGCTGCGCTGTCGAACAACGCGCTCTCATCAAAATCGCCTGAAATCGCGATTATTGTGGTGTTGCTGCTTGCCTATAGGAAGCAGCCCGATAGAGGCCAGCTCGAGAGCATGCCTTCGGCCGCTGCATCCCACCCAAACCCGGCCGGGTCTCGTTAAGCACGGACCTCGGATCCGGTCAGCCGGCGCTATCCACGACCTCGACATCGCCGGCGCGATTGAGCGTGTGGATACCCGCCCGCGCCCATGCCGGCCCCGGATCGATTGGGCGGGGCAGTTCAAAACGGACGTCGAAATCATTAAGCCGATCCAGCCGCATCAACCCCAGGCCACCGCCATAGGCTCTCGAGCCGTTTTGCACCGGCAGCAGCAAGGCGTCGCCCTGACGGATGAAAGCGCCGCCCGGCCGAGTGGCCGAGTGATCGACGGCGACGGGATTGAGCGCATGCGCTACCCAAGGCCCACGCAGCGCCGTGGCGGAATAGACGGTCATCGTGTCCGACGCGCTGCCGTGACCGAACCGCTCCGTCCCCAGCAACCAGAAGCGGCCGTCGGAATCTAGCAGCGTGGCGTCGTTGAAATCCCTGTCCGCGATCAGCACCGTATCGCGTACCCAGCGATCCGGAAACTGCACGGCACGGTAGAGCACCAGTTCGCGTGCCGTAGCGCTTTCAGGAATCATGAAAATTTCGCCGGAGTGGGCGAACACCTGCGGATATGACAGGTGATGCGCTTCCTCCAGCACCAACCTCGGCACGCCGAAAACGCCGTCGTCGCCAAGTTCAGCGACGGAAATCACGCCGCGGCCGGTGGCGTAGGGGAACTCCTCGACAAAAAGATAGTGGCGGCCGTCGCGTTCGAGAACGAACGGATCGGCGTAGAATCGCTGCCCGTCATCGGCAAGCACGGTGAACGGCTTGCCATCCAGCTGTCCGGTTTCGGCGACGCCTGGACCGTCGATCAGCCGGTAAGCAACCTGCCAATAGAAGGGGCGCCGGCCACGTCGCAGTTTTTGCACGGCACGGTCGACCAATCCCCTGCCGAAAAAGGGCAGATAGTGCCGGATAAATCCGCCTTTCTGCAGGGGTGGCGCCGGGCTCTCGGCAATCGGCGCAAGTTTGCCCGTGGAAAAGCGGGCGACACATTGGGCAATCAGGGAGATGGCGCCGGCGAGTAGCTCGTTGCTGCTGCGGGACAGCCAGAGCCGATCGCTGATCATCGGCCGCGCCCTGGCGATGGCAACGCCGTCGAGGCGGGCGGTGAGTTCGGGTAGCCGCCCGCTCGCCAGTATCTCGGTCATGCCTGCGGCAAAGCTGCTGCGGCCACAAAATTCGAGCGTCAGGACAGGCGTGCCCCGTCGTGCGGCGGTAGCGGTGAGATCGACTATAAGGTCGGCGGGGCCGGTATCGCCGGACGGCAACGGCTCGGAACGGCTTGCCAGTGAGGGGCCGAAGCGCCGGCCCTCGAGCGCCAGCACATTATCCATCCCGCGCGCGTTGGCTTCAGGCGTCGGCGCGCGGCAACTCGAGACAACGTGTCCAGCCGCGCTCAACCGCACCAGAAGCTCATTTTCCCAGCGCCGGGATGCGTCGGCGTGGCCGATGATTAAAATATTAGTCAATCCAATATATTCTCTTTCAAGACTACTACCATAGACTATTTGTCAGCCCGACCCTTTCACAAGAGTTAACCCGGGAGAACGCGGCCTTGGTTGTTAATCATATATTAAGAATTGAGATCACGAAGGCGTTTTCCGGCGCTATTATGGCTGTTGCGGACAATAGTCGGCATGTTTCGAGTGCTGCAGGCGGCCAGGATCAGCAATGAACGTCCTTTCACGTCCAAAACTGCCGTCCAGGCGGAAACTGCTGATCGTGTTCGGCACGAGGCCGGAGGCGCTCAAATGCTTTCCGGTGGCGCGCGCCGCCCTTGCTCATCCAGGCTTCATCACCGAAATATGCATCACCGCCCAGCATCGCGAGATGGTCGACCAGGTTGTCGAACTGACCGGCCTGCCGGTGCATCACGATCTCAACATCATGCAACCCGGCCAGTCGCTGTTCGACGTGACCTCGCGCGTGCTCTTGGGCATGGCCGAGGTGCTAGACAAGGCGAAGCCCGATATCGTCATGGTACAGGGCGACACCACCACGGCGATGGCCGCGGCTCTGGCTGCCTTCTACAAGCGCATCCCGGTCGCTCATGTCGAAGCAGGATTGCGCAGCCACAACATCAACTCGCCGTTTCCTGAAGAACTGAATCGCAAGATTGCCGGCGACATCGCCACCTGGCATTTTGCGCCGACCGTTCAGGCGCGCGACAACCTCATCGCCGAAGGAAAAGCCGAAAGCACTATCTTCGTGACCGGTAACACCGTGATCGACACGCTGTTGCATTTTTCAAGCGCGATCGATGCCGACAGGTTGATGAACGCGAAGCTCGCCGCCCGTTTCCCCTTCCTCGACTCTACGAAGAAAATGATCCTCGTCACCGGCCATCGCCGCGAGAATTTCGACGGCGGCATCCAGCGCATCTGTACGGCGTTGAAAGGATTGGCGGCGCGCGGAGACGTGCAGATCGTCTACCCTGTCCATCCAAACCCCAATGTGCGCTCGGTGGTCAACGCAGAGCTGGAAGGCGTGCCGAACATCCATCTGGTCGAGCCGCAGGACTATCTGCCGTTCCTGTATCTGCAGAAGCAGAGCTATCTGGTGCTTACCGATAGCGGCGGCGTGCAGGAAGAAGCGCCTTCGCTCGGCAAGCCGGTGCTGGTGATGCGCGAGAATACCGAGCGACCCGAGGGGATCGTGGCCGGCACCGCCCGCCTCGTCGGCACCGATGTCGAGAAAATCCTGTTCAACGCCAATCGCCTGCTCGACGATCAGGCTGCCTATCGCGGCATGGCGGAACGACACAACCCATATGGCGATGGCCGGGCCAGTAACCGGATTGTTGAGGAACTGCTGCATCATGGCTGAAATCAAAACCGTTTCCGTAATCGGCATGGGCTATATCGGCCTGCCGACCTGCGCCATTTTCGCCAGCCGAGGGCTCGACGTCATTGGCGTCGATGTGAACGGAGCGGTAGTCGAGAAAGTCAATCGCGGCGAAATCCACATCGTCGAGCCGGACCTTGACGGCCTGATCCAGAAGGTCGTGGCGAACGGCAAGCTCAAGGCCTACAGCACGCCGCAGCCGGCGGATGCGTATATCATCGCCGTGCCGACCCCGATGACCCACGACCATAGGCCGGACGTGACCTACGTGCTGGCGGCGGCACGAAGCATCGCCCCGGTGCTGAAGCGGGGAGACCTTGTTGTGTTGGAATCGACATCGCCGGTCGGCACGACACGCATCATGAACGGGCTGCTTGCCGAGTTGCGGCCTGACCTCAAATTTCCTGTCCTGCATGGCGAAGACGCCGATGTGCTGGTCGCCTATTCGCCCGAGCGCGTGCTGCCGGGAAAGGTGCTGACCGAGCTGATCAATAACGATCGCTCGATCGGCGGATTGTCCCGCAAATCGTCGGAACGGACCGCGGCACTCTATTCAACCTTCGTCACCGGCGACCTGTTCATGACGACGGCCGAAAGCGCTGAGCTGGTGAAACTTACCGAGAACGCGTTCCGCGACGTCAACATCGCCTTCGCCAATGAGCTTGCCGCAGTGTGTCAGGACCTGTCGCTCAATGTCTGGGAAGTGATCGATCTCGCCAATCGGCACCCTCGCGTGAACATCCTCCAGCCGAGCCCGGGCGTTGGCGGTCACTGCATTGCGGTCGATCCATATTTTATCATCGACGCCGCACCCAACAGCACGCGGCTGATGGCTTCCGCACGCCGGATCAATTCCGAGCGGCCCATGTCGGTGGTCAGGGATATCGAGGCCTTGCTCGACCCCTCCCGCAAACAAACGATCGCCTGTCTTGGCCTCAGCTTCAAAGCCAATATCGACGATTTGCGCGAGAGCCCGGCCGTCGAGGTGGTGAAGCTTCTGTCCGATAACCCCAATGTGAAGATCATTGCGGCTGAACCCAACACAAATGCGCTGCCGCATGAACTCGAGGGCAGGGGCATCGTGTTCACCGACGCACTTTCGGCCATCGACAAGTCCGATATCGTCGTCCTCCTGGTCGACCATCGGCAGTTCAATCTGGTAGACCCCGAAGCGCTCAAGGACAAGAAGCTCGTCGATACAAGGGGCCTATGGACCTGGCGCAAGGCACGCAAGCCCGACGCCCGTATCGAAGGCAAGAAACCAGAAGTCGCACAAGTGACGCTCGCAAGGGAGCAGGCTGCATGAACGCGCACGACCCGGCTTGGGCGCAGCATTCCCTGTTGGCATCACGGCGCCGGGAGTTCCTTGGCGCACCGATCCATGCGCTGACCATGGCCGAGACGCTGGCCATCGCCGACGAGGCGATGACCGTGCGGCGGCCGCTGCATCATGTGGTCGTGAATGTCGCCAAGCTGGTGACCATGCGCCAGAATGCCGAACTGCGCGAGGATGTTGCAGGGGCGGACGTGGTCAATGTCGACGGGATCGGCGTGCTTTGGGGCGCACGTCTGTGTGGCGTCGCGCTGCCCGAGCGGGTGGCGGGCGTCGACATCATGATCAATCTGCTGAGCCTCTGCGCGAAGCGTGGGTTCAGGCCCTATCTGCTGGGGGCCGAACAGCACGTTCTCGACGCGGTTGTAGCGAGACTTGCCAAGGACCATCCGAGCCTGGTCATAGCGGGGATGCGCAACGGCTATTTCAAGCCGGAGGATGAGGCCGGGATCGTCGCGGCGATCAACGCGTCGGGCGCCGACTGCCTGCTGGTGGCCATGCCGACACCGCGTAAGGAGCGATTTCTCAAGCGCTACCGCGACGAACTCGCCGCAAGCTTCGTGATGGGCGTGGGCGGCAGTTTCGATGTCTATGGCGGCAAGGTTGCCCGTGCGCCGAGGCTGATACAAGCAGCCGGCCTGGAGTGGCTGTTCCGCGTGGTCCAGGAGCCGCGACGCTTGTGGCGCCGCTACTACGACACCAACACTGCCTATGCCGGGCTGCTGTGCCGGGAGTTCTGGGAGCGTCGCTGGCGCCGAAACGCCGGTTTATAGGTTCGCGTTCACCCATAAAACAGGCGTGGCCGTGGGAGCGACGTTCGAACTCCCGAGACTAAGGCCGTGACTTGGAAAACGGCGCTTAACATTGGGTTATCTGAGTGTCACGATCGTAGATGCCGGTCTCCGAATCATGGCCTCTCAAATATCAAGGTAAGCGCCCGCCTTGCGGCATGTTGCAGCCGGGGGCGCGTCACCCTTTCGGACTTAGATTACGGGTTAGGATCGCGAAGGCTGTTCCAGGCCGGAGCGCTTTCCAACGCCGCATAGTTCCCCATTGCGATCTCCTGGACTATTTTCATTAGTGCTCCGCCAGCCGCGCGCAAGTGACCCGCCCACGCTTATCCGCCGTACGCCCGCCCCGGCAATCTGCTCAAACGTGAGACCGGAAACACCTTGGCCGAGGACATGATTGACCGGCACGCTGACAGAGCTGCAAATCTGCTCGAGAGACGCCAGATCCGGGACACCCGGCGCATACAGCACCTCAGCGCCAAGAGCTTCGAAGGCCTTTAGGCGGCGAATCGCCTCGTCGAGACCATACACGCCTTTACCCACCCCATCGGCGCGGGCGGTGAGCACGATGTCGTATTTTCGAGCAGCTGCAACCGCCGCCGCTACACGTGCCACCGCAGCATCAAAAATCGCGTATTGGCTGGCCAGGCTTTGGTTGTCGATCTTCGATCGAAAGTCCAGCCAATCCCGCTTCGGCGGCAAGCCGGACGGTTTCAGCCACGCCTTCTGGTGTGTCTTCATAACAATCTTCCAAATCGGCAGTGACCGGCACGGTCGTCGAGGCGGCGATCTCGGCGGCATATGCCAAGCTTTCGTCGCGGCCGACTTCCTTTGCTCCGTCCTTCTTTCCCTTCAAGAAGGCGTAACCCGAAGATGTTGTCGCAAGCGCCCTAAAACCCAGACCAGCCATCATTCGCGCGCCGGCTACGTCCCATGGGTTTGGGATCAGGAAGCAGCCGGATTTATGAAGAACGCGAAATTGTTCAACCTTCTTGGATCGAGAAATCACGCTGCCCCCTCAGACTTGGAAAAAAAGCCGGGTTCGACTAAATGCCGATGATTGCAGCTTTTCAATCGTCCGTTTTTCCGCCGAGCGCGACGTGCGGACCACTATGGCGCCTCCTCTCATGACCCGAACACCCGGAGATTGAATGTCCGGTATGCAAGAGCCCGTCTCCGGCAAGGTACACCATGTGTTGTAAGCCTCGGAAATACCCGCTTACAGATCGCTTATGCGCCTACGCGATCCGTAGCCGCGCCCGCAGCTGGGCGAGGAATTGCGTCGCTGCCACAGGGTGGAATAGCGAGGTCAGCCCGAAGAAAACCGCAGCTCCGGCGGTGCCGCCGGCGATGAGCGAGAAGATTGCCGGCACATCGCCGGCCACCATGCTGGCAAGCTTGGCGGCCACCCCTGTGCTGAGCGAGATGATTGCCGAAACGCCAATGTCGCGCCACGGCACCGGCACCGGCGTGAGCCGTTCGCTGATGATGATGCAGGTTATGGAGCCCACCACCGAGCCGCCCGCAAGCGCCAAAGCGGCGCCGATCTCCGCCATCGAAGGGATCAATAGCAGAGACAATGCGATTGTTGCCGCCGAGCCGAAGAGATTGGCGATGATCAGCAGCCACGGCCGTTTGTGCGCGTGCACCACGACGCCATAGACGAAGCTGGTGAGGTTGGCACACAGCACGCTGAAGGCGATGATCGGAAACAGCAGGCCGAAGCGGCCGTGATATTGCGAGGGCAGCATGAGCTCAGTGATATCGCTGCTGAGCGCGACCAGCATAGCTGCAATCGGCAGGCAAAGCCGCATCATCAAGGCCATCAACTGCGATAGCAACCGACCCGATGCGGCGGGCCCGTCCTCGTCGAACCGGCTGACCACCTCGGGAAAGGCGCCCATGTTGATGGCGTTAGCGATCATGTCGATCGGTTGGCGGGCCAGCGCATAGGCTGCGGCGAAGATCGCCACAGCGCTGGCATCGTAATAGAACTTGAGGAACAGACGCTCCGCGCTGTTGAGCCCGAAGCCAACCAGCGCCATGATGATCAGCGGCACACCGAGCGCAAAGAAGTCTCTGTGGGTGAAGCGCGGCGGACCGGTAACGACGCGTCGGGATGCCATGATGCCCGCCACGATGCCGGCAATCAAGGCGCCGAGGCTCGAGCCGAGCGATACCGTCAGAAAGCTATCCTGGAAGATAAGGATGGCGCCGATCGGCAGCGCGAGTTGCAGCAGGGCACGCAGGGCTTCGAGCATCGAATAGACCGAGTGGCGCTGCTGCATCTGCAGCACCGTCAACGCGAAGCGGCTGATGGATCCGGCGACGAGATAGCCGCAGACCGCGATCGCGAACTCGACCCAGCGTTCCGGCACGACCACCGCCGACGCGCCTACCGATATGACCAGCGCCAGTGCCGTGGTGGCAAGCAACACCTGCCCGGCCAGCATCAGGCTGCCGCGGCTGACTTCGCCCTTGCCGCCAAGCCTGAGCAACGCGATGCGCAGCCAGTTGGTGACGGCAATGTCGGTCATTTCGCCGACGGTCACCACCAGAGTGAGCAGGCCATACTCGGTCTGGTCGATCAAACGCGTCACGACGACCAGCAGGAGCAACGCCGAGATTCGCGTCAGCAGGATCGCCGGAGCATAAATGAGCGTGGAACGGAGCAGCAAAGGCGTGTCCCTGGAAAATTCACCTTCGACTAGCCGCCGATTGGCGGAAAATCCAGCGCGATGACGGCGAAGGGTGAACAGATTCAGTTTGAACTAAAAGATTTGCCGTAAACCTTATCGGGAACGTTTGCTTTGCAGTTACCCGGTCTGTGTTATTTAGAGTACCATCATGTTGCAGCGCCTCATATCCGATCGAAAAATACATGTCCTGGTCGCGACGCCGTCGGGCGTTTCGGGCCAGGGCGGCATCGACCGCATCATGGGGGCGCTGAAGCAGGAGTTCGAACGGCAAGAAGTCACCGACATCGATGTGCGCTTCCTTGCCAGTCGTGGCTCGGGGCATGTCGGACTTTCGATCTTCTATATGCTCGGCTTTTGCTTGCGGATGCTTAAAGCGCGTCTGGCTGGACGCGCCGATGTCGTTCATATCAACATCTCAGTCTCCGGCAGCACCTATCGCAAGATGGTGATCGCCGCCTGCGCACGGCTGCTGTCGATACCCTATGTCCTGCATTTGCACGGGGCGCAGTATCAGACATTCTGGAAAGACGATCACGGGTTCATAAGCCGCCGTATCAAAGCTCTGTTCGAGCATGCCGATCGGGTGATCGTTTTGGGCAGGCTTTGGCGCGATTTCGTCGCCAGCCGGGCGCCAGGCGCTGCCGGCAATATCGTGATCGTGCCCAATGCGACCGAAGTCCCGTCGCTGGCGCACGTCGGTGGCGGCGGCCACGTGCATATCCTGTTCCTGGGTCGTATCGGCGACCGCAAGGGCGTACCGCAATTGTTGGACGCGCTGCACCGCATGAACCCCGTCAAGAACTGGCGCGCCACGATTGCCGGCGATGGCGAAATCGATGCGGCACGGGCAAAATCGGCCGGGCTAGGGATCGCAGACCGGATCGCCTTTCCGGGTTGGGTGGGACCCGACGATGTCGCGTCGCTGATCTCTTTCGCGGATATTCTGGTTCTTCCCTCCTTCGCCGAAAACCTGCCTATGTCGGTGATCGAAGGCATGGCAGCCGGTTTGGCGGTGGTGGCAACCCCGGTTGGCGCGGTCGAAGACATAATTACCGACGGGCAATCCGGGCTGCTGGTGCCGCCAGGCGATGTTACTGCGTTGACCGACGCGCTGGGCCGCCTCGTGGAGAGCCCAGCACTGAGGGCGAGGCTTGGTGCCGGTGCCATGGCCGTGCATCGGGAACGGCTTGAACTCGCCCCGTTTGTCGGCGCAATCTGCGATGTCTGGCGGTCGGCGGCGTCAAGCCGTCAACCGGTCAAGCGCTGAGGCTGATGATCGCGGCGGCGCCTCAAGCCCGAATTCGCGGTGGAATATCTCCAAATTCAACAGCGCCCATATCAGCTTTTCGTGGTCTGCGGCACCTGTGGTGTGTTCCGAGACGATTTGATCAAGCTGTTTCGGGCTCAAATAGCTGCGAATGACGGAGTTAGGCGAGCAAAGGTGGTCGTGCACGTAGTTCCTCATCGACCCCCGAAACCATTCGGCGACGGGCACCTTGAATCCGATCTTGCGGCGGTTGAGAATTTCCTCCGGAAGTATGTTGGCCATGCTGCTGCGCAAGATCAGCTTACCCTTCCGCCAACCCACCTTGTAGCGATCGGGCAATTTGCTGACGAACGCAACCAGATCGCGATCGAGGAACGGCATTCTTCCTTCGATTGAACCGGCCATCATCATCCGGTCGCCTCGTTCCAGGAGATTGTCGGGCAACCACGATGTCTGATCGAAAAATAGCGCGCGGCGAAGATGGGATGCTGTCGCGCTTGAGGAAAACGGTAAGTTGTTGCGTCCATTGCGGCAATTGGCCGGCGCACCGATGAGGCGACTGTGTTCCTGCTCTGTCATGGCTCCAAACCAGGAGATCATCCGGGTGGCAAAGTCCCTTTCACCCGCGCTTCGGGCAAATGTATCGAACTTGGCCGATGCGCCAGGCATGGCACGTATCAAAGGGGCGAGGAGGTTGTTGTGGAGCAAGACTGGAACGAGCGACCGGTAGATTCCAGCCAGTGACTCTGCGCGATGTTTGGGATACCCGCCGAGAACCTCGTCTGCCCCTTCACCTGTGAGCACCATCTTGACGTCCTGTGAGGCTCGCTCCGACATCAGGTAAATCGGAATGTCCGAACTTTGTGAAACGGGCGCCCCCAGATGGCGAATCAACTTCGGCAGGTGGTCAATCAGGTCGTCCGCTTCTATGACCAGTTCGCAATGATCGGTCTTGAAATGATCGGCGACGCGTCGGGCGAATGGAAGTTCACTATAGGCCGGTTCGCTGAAACCGACCGAAAATGTGCGGATGGGCTTGTCGCTGTGCTTGGTCATCAGGGCGACGATTGCTGACGAGTCGAGGCCTCCGGAGAGAAAGGCGCCGAAAGGTGCATCGCTGCGCATTCTGATCTCGACGGAATGGTCGAGCAGTTCCAGAAATCGTCGCTTGGCGGTTTCGTGGTCGATGTCCTCGGTCAGGTCCGTTTGATCTGGAGGCGTATAATAGCGCGTTTCCGTCACAGTCCCTTGCGACCAAACGGCATAGCTTCCGGGGTTGAGCTTGCGGATTTGTTTAAAAAGCGTGCGCGGTCCAGGCACGTAACGCCAGCGCAGGTACTCGTGCACAGCGTCCAAATCGAGTTGCTGCGCATTTGGCTGCGATGACAACAACGCGTTGATCTCTGAGGCAAAGGACAGCAGTTTTTCGCTCTGCATGAGGTAAAGGGGCTTTTTGCCGAACGGATCACGGGCGAGGATCAATTCGTGCCTCTGAGCATCCCAGAGCGCAAAAGCGAACATGCCGCTCAACCGTTCGAACATGGACAAGTGCCACTGATCATAAGCTCTGAGCAGCACCTCGGTATCGGAGCGCGTTCGAAAATGATGACCGAGGCCGATCAGTTCCTGGCGCAGCTCGATATAGTTGTATATTTCGCCGTTGAAAGTTATTCTGAGATGGCCGTCCTCGATATGCATCGGCTGATTTGACTCTGGCGCTAAGTCAATAATCGCCAGGCGGCGATGGACCAATGCCAATTGTTCCTCGCCAGTATTCAAGTCCAAGAACTCGATGCCTTCGGCATCGGGACCGCGATGCCGCAATGCATTTGACATTCTGGCGGCCCGCTCTTGTGGATTCTCGGCCCTTCGGCCGATCCACCCGGCAATTCCACACATTGTTCCCCCTAGGCGCGCGTATTCCTCACTCCAGTACAACAAATGTATTAAACACTTCGTGGCTAACAGATCGAGCCGCGAGGGAAAACTGCCACAGGCCGTTCTCGATCCAACCTGGCGTTGAGAGGATCGAAGTTGACGGCTGCTCATCCGCGACGAGAACTGACGGCAATTAGGGCAGGCCCAGTGCCTGCAGCATCTCCGGGTCGGGCACCGGGGGGCCATCGGGCCGGATGAGGCTCATCCCATAGCGATTGGAGAACTCCCAGACAGACCATGGGATCGCGAAGCGTTCGGCCTCTCGGCGCACCGCCTTGAGATAGCGCGAACGGTCGGCCTCGAAGGCGCCCATGCGGCCGTCCGCTGACATGAGGATAGCGCCGAATTCGCCCATGAAGAGCCGCCGGCTTGGAATGCCATGGCCTTCAGCCCAGCCGACGGCCTGACGAAAGCTCGTCTCGAGTTGGCTCTGCCCCCAGTTCTGCTCGAAATATTTCGCTACTGCTTCGCGCGCGGTGGCCATGTTCATCATCTGCTCGACCCTGCTCAAGCCGGCAGCTTCCATCCGCGCCCTAAGGGTTTCGGTCACCACTTCGGGTGTACTGCTGTCGGCAGGCCAGGGAAGTCCCGGAACAAAGCTGTTTGTGTCGTCGGGCCGCTGGTGGGTGAAGCTGTGCGGCTCATACATATGGAAGCTGTAATAGAGGTTTGGGTCATCAAAGTCGGGGCTGAGGTTGACCAGTCCGGCAATGCTGCCGCCGCAGGCGCCGGTCGCAACGATGGTGAGTTCGCTGCTGACCGCTCGAATGTCGTGGACGGTCCCCGCCATGATCCGCTGCCAGTCATCGCTGCCGCTTGGATCGCAAGGGTAATATGCTGGCTCGTTGTAAGGTTCGAGGGCGACTTTGTCGGTGCCTATCTTGACCAGCATGGCGGCGACCGCCACAACCATCTGGCGGTAGCCGGCGACGCCCTCGCTGTCGGCGCCGCCGTAGATCATCTCCATGCTGTAGTCCGGAACCTGAGTGACGCCATGCAGGTCGAAAACCACCTTGAGGCCGGTCGACGTGATCCGCTCGACGGCGGCGGCAAGTATGTCCAGCGCCTGCTGCCGCCTGGCGCCCTCGCTGGCAAGCAGAGGGCCGGGATCGACGCTCAGCCGGACGAAGTCGAAGCCCATCGATCGGATGTGGGCAAACACCTCCCCGGCCGGCCAATCGGTGAACGGCCTGCTTCCCGCAAGCCACTCCTTTTCGCTGCGATAGGGCGGCCAAACGTAGGTTCCGTCTTTCTCCACCGGCGACCAGTTGAGCCACTCATGCACGCCAACGCCGCGCTTGAGAGGGATGGGCGCTGCCTCGGCCGCCATAACCAAGGCGAGCACCCAGGCAACAACACACACCGCTTTTCTCATCGCTCTCTCCGCATGGTCGCCGGAGATATTAACCGCAACGAACGGGAAAAAAGATTGCCGGCGCGCAGCTTTTCGACGGCATGGTATACAAGGACCGAAACGTTGACGGGGCGTGCATGAGAATCGGCTGGTACATCAACCGATTGCGCAGCATGGGACCGGCCGAGGTGTTGCACCGGCTGAGCGAGCAACGTCGAAGGATCGCGTCGCGCCGCCGCGATGATGGGTGGGAGCGCTATCCATCGCCGCAGTTGCACCCGGTGCTGCCGGGATTTCGCCACGCTGTGCTGGCAGCGACCGACGCTAAACGGCAAGCCATAGCGGCGGCCGCGCAAGAGACGCTTCAGGGCCGGTTTTCGGCACTCGGGCGGACATGGCCAAAGCGCGAGCCCGATGTTTTGTTTCCTGCTGAGCTTTGGCGTCTTGATCCGGTGACCGGCAGGCTTTGGCCTGGCTCCGAGGCTCATACTTTCGACATCGATTTTCGCCATGGCGGCGACCTTGGCGATATAAAATATGTCTGGGAAATCAACCGGCTGCAGCAATTGCCGCCACTGGCTGCACACCTGCTCCTCAGCGAGGACAATCGGTCCCGGAGGGCCATTGAGGTGGCAATCGGCAGTTGGCATTCCGCCAATCCGCCGTTCCGAGGCATTGGCTGGGCGTCCGGCATCGAGGTAGCGCTGCGAGCCATCAGCCTGATCGTCACCCTGGACCTCGTTGGCGACCGGCTTGACCCGACGACCCTGCGGAAAGCCGGTGAGATACTCGCGGCAAGCGCCTATTGGCTGCCGCGGTTTCCATCGCGATATTCCTCCGCCAACAACCATCTCGTCGCAGAATTGGCTGGCGAATATCTGGTCGGCCTGGCGCTCGGGGCCGAATCCGAAATCGCCCACGGCGCCCTCCTGAATGAGACGCACAAGCAGATACTCGCCGACGGCGCCGGTGCCGAGCAAACGCCGACCTACGCAGCCTTCAGCGCCGAACTCATCTTGCTGTGCGCCGCCGCGGCACGCCAGGCGGGAACGCCGTTTCCCCACGCTGTCGAAGCGCGTCTGGGTGCCTTCGCCAATTTCGTCGGCTGGCTGCCACTGAAAGCCGCCCGCTTCGGCGACGACGATGAGGGCCGCGTGCTGAAGCTGGGGGACGAGCCGAACTATATCCGATCCGTCGCGGCCGCCATCCAAAGCTTACTGGGGACGCCGGGCAACGCGCCGGGGCCCGACGACTTTCGTTCGCTTTTCTTTGGTGCGCCGTCGGGCCCGGCACCGGCGGTGCATGGCTTGCAGACATTCGCGCGAGGTGGGCTCTCCGTCTGGCGCGGAGCAATGAATGGCCGCGATGTCGAACTGACGTTCGACCATGGGCCGCTCGGCTATCTCTCGATAGCGGCGCACGGCCATGCCGACGCGCTGTCGCTCACCCTGTGCATCGACGGTGAGCCGGTGCTGGTCGATCCGGGCACCTGGCTCTACGGTTCGGGAGGCGCATGGCGCGACTGGTTCCGCTCCACGCCGGCGCACAACACGCTGAACATCGAGGGTAAAAACCAAAGCACCATCGCTGGGAATTTCAACTGGTCGCACAAGGCAGTTGCGACGCTGGTGGACAGCGAGCCTGGAACGCACTGGAGGCTGTGTGGCCGGCACGACGGCTATAGAAGCCGCTTCGGCGTCATGCATCAGCGCACTTTGGCGCGCCAGGCCGATGGCATCCTCATCACCGACCAACTGCTCAGCGGCAAGCATCAGTCCGAGATCGTCTTCCAACTGGCCGCCGGCCTCCATACCGACCGGCATGAAAACACGGTCACGGTGTTGCGCGGCGACGAGGCGCTATTGGCCATCCGCTTTCCTGATGCCGCGCTCGATATCCGCGCCGGCGGTGACATGCCGGGGCAAGGCGGTTGGGTTTCACTGCGTTTTGGCACCAGGCAGCAAGCCGAACGCCTCGCCTGGCACGGTGAAGTGGGCGAAGCTGGAATCCATATCCATCTTGCCCCAATTCACCCGCCGCAACGGCAAAAACCGGCGCCAACGTAGAGTTGCCGGGCGAGTTCCAGCCGTATTCGACATTAATTACGTTTGGACATTTAGCGGTTTCGTTACCGTTGATCTGCTAGTCTCGCATCATCCAGCCTGCTTTGCCCGCTGCGCCCGCAACAGCCACTGGTTGCAGGCGGCGTAGCAGGTGTGGCGGGGATTTCGTGCTTTGCAATTCGCCCCAGGAGCCGCTGCAACGATGTTTTCCGAATTTGCCAGAGCGATTGTGGAAAAGCTTTCGAACGTCAATCTGACCACGCTCGGCCTGCTTCTCCTCACCGCACTGGGCAGCGCGGTGATCGCCTACTGGCGAACTGCCGAACATAAGTCCCTCAGGGACTTTTTCGACTTCGCCTTCCCGGCGGAAGTCATCCTGCACCCGTCGGCGCGAGCCGACGCCCTGTTCTGGATCACGAAACGGGCGATGATGCCTTTCCTGCTCATTCCTGCCGGCGTCACCTTCGTCGTCGCGGTGGGCTACGGCACACGCGAGGCAATCGGCTGGCTCCTTAACATCCACGCGCCGCTTCTCGGCGGCCCGGCGGGACCGATGACGATCGTCATCTTCACCGCAACCATGCTGGTCGCCTATGATATTTCCTACTACCTCTACCACGTCGCCCAGCACCGCTTTCCGTTCCTGTGGGAATTGCACAAGGTGCATCATTCGGCCGAGGTGATGGTGGGGATCACCAAGGACCGGGTTCATCCGCTGGACGATCTGATGAACCGTATGTGGGATGGCGTCATCCCGGGCATCTGCTTCGGCATCTGGAGCCTCATTGCACTCGATCCGGTAGAGATCGCTATCTTCGGCATCAACGTCTACGTCATCCGCAACATCCTGATGATGGATTTTGTTCGCCATACGCATCTCAAGATCTCGTTCGGCCCGTTGAACAACATCATCTTGTGTCCGCACTGGCACCAGGTGCATCACAGCATCGACCCACGTCATTATGACAAGAATTTCGGCCTGCTTTTTTCGTTCTGGGATCGTCTGTTCGGAACGCAATTTGTCCCGGAACCGGATGAAGACCTGAAATTTGGCCTGATCGATCGCGATGTGCGCGATTATCAGTCGCTCTTTGGGCTCTACATCCTGCCGCTCAAGAAGATGGCAAGGCATGTCATGCGACTGTTTCACAGGCGGCCCAATGTGGTCGCGCAGCCACAGGACAGTTCTCCTTCATGAACACCGCTGTTTCCATCGACGTCTTAGGCGCGGAGCGCCTGGAAATCGTCCGTTCGGCGGATCGCCTGGCTGCGGTCGAAGCCGCTTGGATGGACCTTTGGCATCGTACCGACGGGCTGATCTTTCAAAGCCATGCCTGGATTTCGGCATGGTGGAGTACCGCACAACGCCGTGACCAGCGCGCGTTGCGGATCGGCCTGGTGTGGAAAGGCGAGAAACTCGTCGCCGTCGTTCCGCTGGCGATCGGCAGGCGCAGGGGGCTGCGGTTTCTCGAATGGGCGGCCGGCAGCTATACCGACTATGGAGATATTCTCGTTGCCCCGGACTGCTCGTTGTCGGCGCTGCAGGAGCTATGGAGCCAACTCTGCGATGCCGGTGGCTTCGATCTTGCCCTGATCAATCGTCTCTCACCGGATGCGGCGGCCCGCAAAATTTTCACGCCGGGAGCTTCCTGCGGCATCAGGCTTCGTCCGTTTCACCGAACGGAAGTCAGCTATCGCGTTGCCGGACAATGGGAAAGCGGAGCGGCATGGTTCGCGGATCAGTCGAAAAAGACGCGCCAGAACTATCGGCGCGGCATCAAAGTGCTGGAAGAAACCGGAGAGGTGAGATTTCGCCTGCTTGCCCCCGACGAGCCGCTGCAACCGGTACTGGAGCGCCTCGCGGCCTTGAAGCGGAAATGGCTGACCGAGCGCATGCGTGAGTCCGACCTGTTCGAAGAGGGCGTGCCGGTACTCGCCGCGCTCGTCGACGCGCTGGCGCACGCCGGCGTGCTGCATATCTTCGTCCTGGAATGCAATGGCATAATGGTCGCGGTGTCGATCAACTTCGTCCAGCACGACGTGATGATGGCCTTCGTAACGACTTTCGATCCGGATTTCGGCCGGGCGTCGCCGGGTGTGATCCTGTTGATGGATTACGTACAGTGGTCGATCGATCACGGCTTGAGCGTGGTCGATTTCCTCTGTGGTGCAGAGTCGTTCAAACACAAATTCTCAACGCAGGCGGTTACGCTGGAATCCGTCATCGGAACGCGCACGGCACAGGGCGCGCTTGCATCCCTTGCCGATCGTGTCCTTCAGACCGTCAGGCACATGCGCGAGCGTTCATTGGCACCACCAGAGGGGCGCGATATCCCCGCCCAAGCCGAAGCAGCCTTGGACTAGCGGGACGCTGGCAAAAAAGCTCAAATGAAGCGCGGTATTGGACCGTTTTGCGGCGTGGTGCGGTCGCCGAGGTCGAGGAAGATATCGTCGATGTAGCACCATCCCCAGCCTTCCGGCGGATCGTAGCCTTCGATGACGGGATGGCCGGTTGCCCGAAAATGCTTGGTGGCATGACGGTTGGGCGAGTCGTCGCAGCAGCCGACATGGCCGCATGTGCGGCAGAGCCGCAGATGCACCCACTGCGAACCGCTCTTCAGGCATTCCTCGCAGCCGAGCGCGCTCGGCGTCACGTCGCGAATGTCCCCGGCATGCCTGCATTCGTCCGCCATCATGCGCTCCTGGCCAGTTGAGGCGCCACGGCGAGACTGCCGCCTTGCGCGAGATATGCATGCAGCGCCGCAACCACCTGGGCACCTTCACCGACGGCAGCGGCGACGCGCTTGATCGAGCCAGCGCGCACGTCGCCGATGGCGAACACGCCGCTGCGGTTCGTCTCCAGCGCACCCGCTTGGCCAATGTCCGGCCCAGTGCGCACGAAGCCCTTCGCGTCCAACGCCAAGCCGCATTGCGCCAGCCAATCGGTGTTCGGATCGGCGCCGATGAACAGGAAGAGATGGTGGATCGGACGTGCTGTCTCCGTGTCGCGGTTGCGCCAGCGTACATTGCCAAGATTGCCGTCGTCGCCTTCCAGCGCCGTGATCTGGGTCTCAGCCAGCACCTCGATGTTCGGCTGTGCCCTGACGCGCTCCACCAGATAGCGCGACATGCTCGCATCCAGGCTGCTGCCGCGCGCCAGCAGCCATACCTTCTTCACATGCGCCGCCAGATAAACAGCAGCCTGGCCAGCCGAATTGCCGGCGCCGACCAGGGCCACCTCTTGCCCGGCGCAAAGCCGGGCTTCGATCGGCGAAGCCCAATAGTGCACGGAGGTTCCCTCGAATTGCGCCAGGTTTGCCATATCAAGGCGGCGATAACGCGCTCCACTGGCGATCACCACCGACCGCGCCTGCACGGTCTCCCCGCCGCCGACGGCGAGCGTGTAATGGGCGCCCGACGTGTCGCTTGCACTGCCCAGCCGCTTCGCCTCGTCCGGTATCACCATTTCGACGCCGAATTTCTGCGCCTGATTGTAAGCGCGCGCCATCAGCGCCATTCCCGAAATGCCGGTCGGGAAGCCGAGATAGTTCTCGATGCGCGAGGAGGCGCCCGCCTGTCCACCAAAGGCACGGCAATCGAGCACGATCGTCGACAGCCCTTCGGAAGCCGCATAGACGGCCGCCGCGAGGCCGGCCGGTCCGGCGCCGACAATGGCCACGTCGTACAGCTTGTCGGCGTCGATCGGCCTCACCAGGCCGATGCAGCGGGCGAGCTCGTTCTCTCCGGGATTGAGCAGCAGCTTGCCGTTCGGGCAGAGCACGATCGGCAAATGGTGGATATCGACATGGAAGCGTTCTATCAGCGTCTTGGCGCAGGGATCGGTAGCGGAATCGAGAACCCTATGCGGCTGTCCGCTGCGGGCTAGGAAACCTTGCAGCCGCAATACGTCACCGCTGTCGACCGGTCCGACAATGATCGGTCCGGCTGTGCCGCTCTCGAGCAGGCCGACACGGCGCAGGATCAGCGCCCGCATGATGCGCTCGCCGAGGTTTGCTTCCTGTACCATCAGGTCCCGCAGCCTTTGCGAGGCGATGACGAGCGCCTCGACCGGCTCGACCGCCTCCACATCCACCAGCGAGGGCCGGGCTGAAAGCTGCGCCAGCTCGCCGACGAAATTGCCCGCACCGTGCGTGACGATCGTTTCGCGCCGGCCGAAGCTGCCGCCCTGGATTATATCCACTTTGCCGGACAGGACCACGATCAGACCGGGCGCCAGCTCGCCGGCTTTGACGATCTGTTCGCCTGCAGCATAAGACACGGCTTCGCCGAAACGGCCCATGCGGTCCAGGTCCGCCTCAGCCAGCGCTGGAAACATCTGATCGCGACGGGCAATGGAGATCGGATTGGCGGATTGAGACATGGTTCGAGCCTATCGCCGGTGTCCGACAGATTGAAGCGGTTTTTTGCGGCTAGCAGGCCGGCAGGAACGCAGCCTGCCTGTCGGTAAACGCTGTGCCTTTCGCTTCGCAGTTCACGGACGGCGGCCCGGGCGGCGGTGCCGGCGCGACGTGCCTCACATTCCGTTGCATCTCCTTGATTTGTTTGATTTGCGTATTCCGGCAAACCCGACGCATGCTGCTTCGGCCGGCGCCTGTCTAAGCCGGCCAGGCCCGGCGCGCCGTCCTGTGTCAAACTCTCGGCCGCCGGGCTTCTGAACAGGAGAAACGGCCTGCGTCCGCTAGGCGGCTACCTGAAGCACGATCTTGCCGCGCGTATGCTGCTTCTCGAGCCGTTCCTCGGCTTTGGCGACGTCCTCGAGAGGATAGATTGCCTGCACGAACGGCCTGACCTTCCCGGCGTCGATGAGGCGGCTGATTTCGGCAAGCTGTGCTGCGTTCGGCTTGGTCAGATAGGAGACGCCGCGAGCCCGATGCTGGCGGGCCTTCTCCGCCGACGGTTCGGAAAGCGTTGAGACGAGCGTCCCGCCGGGCTTGAGCACGTCCCACGAGCGGTCCTGTGTTTCGCCTGCTACCAGGTCGAAGACGAGGTCGACGTCCTCGACAACCTCCTCGAAGCGCTGGTTCTTGTAGTCGACCGCCTGGTCGGCGCCAAGCGCGCGGACGAAATTGAAATCCTGCGCGGAAACGGTCGTCGCGACGAAGGCGCCCGCAACCTGTGCAAACTGCACCGCCAGATGACCGACGCCGCCGGCGCCACCATGGATGAGAACCCGCTGCCCGGATTTGAGGCCGCCGTGATCGAAAAGACCTTGCCACGCGGTAAGGCCCGCAAGCGGCACGGCGGCGGCTTCGGCGTGGCTTAAACGTTGCGGCTTCGCCGCCGCCTCCGTTGCCTTGACGACAACATATTCGGCGTTGCCGCCGCGGTCGTTGCCGAGCATGGCATATAGCGGATCGCCCTTCTTCAGCGTATGGGCCCGCGTGCCGCACAGTTCCACCACGCCGGATACGTCACTGCCGAGCGTAACGGGCAGATCCGCGCCCGAAGAGCCCTCGCGAACCTTGTAGTCGACGGGATTGACGCTTGCCGCGTAGACCTTGAGCGTGACCTCGTCGTCATGCGGCTGAGGCAACCGAACCGTGTCCAGCGAAAGAGCCTCCGGTCCACCAAAATCGTGGATACGGACGGCCTTCATGGTAATCATGGCTTGCTCCTCGTCGGTTTGCGGTCCAGTTCGCCTCTGAACAGTTTCACCGGCAGGCCGGCGTCTATCCGGCCGGCGGTTCGGTCGTGGCAAGGCCGGTCGACGGTGCGCCGTCAGTGTATCGTTTGCGAATGCTCGCCGCCGGGTTGCGAGATGCCGCTTAGCGCTTCACCGGCTGTCGCCGTCTCGCTGTTGGTGGCGAGGTCGCCCAGCGAAACGATGCCGACCAGGCGCTTGTCCCGATTAAGCACCGGCAACCGGCGCACTTTCAGATCAGCCATGTTGCGCAGAACATCCTCCGCGTCTTCGTCGTCGAAACAATACCTGACCTCGGTGCTCATCACTTCCCGTACCTTGGCGTCAGGTGTCTTGCCTTGGGCGACGCCGCGGATTGCGATGTCGCGATCGGTTATCATGCCGACGAGCCGGTCGTTCTCGCCCACCGGCATCGCGCCGGCGTCGAGGCGACCCATCATTTCTGCCGCACCACGTAGGGTTTGCTGCGGACTGGCGATCTCGACGTCCTTTGTCATGCAGTTGCCAACTTTCATTTTAACCTCCGTTGGTTGCAGGCCCTGCCGCCGAATTCCGTGATGGAAGGGTGAATGAGCGCCAGCGCAAAACGTTCCATGGCAAGACCCGTTTCGAGCGCTCCGCCAAATCACCCTTGCCATCCTCCACTCCGACCGCCCTTCAGGCGGTCGGCCCGGGAAAAGTCGGTTCCGAAGGAATTTCGGAAGGGGTGCCAGGAGGAATCCCGATTGGCTCCTGGTCCGGCATTGGAATTGGATCCGGCGAGGGTGGGGGTACGCCTGGAGGTTCTCCCGGCGGAGTCTCCGGCGGGGCAGGCGGCCGGGCCGGCTCGGGATTGGGATTGTCCGGCAGTGGATTCGGGTTGTTCGGATCGGGATTGTCCATCGATCACTCCCTGACATCTGTGGCCTGATCTCCGCTCAGAGTGGGTTGTCGCAGCGGCGATCAGGCTCTCTTGTCCTAAACCAAGGGGAAGCAAAAGCGTTCCCGATTCCGACGCCAAGCGCGGTGCGAATCTATCGGGCGGTTCCCAGGCTGGCATACATTCCGTTGGTGCGGAATTGCGTCGGGTTGATGCCGTAGAGGCGGCGGAAGACCTTCGAAAAATAATTGGCATCCTCGAAGCCGCACATGATGGCGACTTCCTTGACCGGCAGGAAATCGGCCTTCGTCAGCAACTTCGCCGCGCGCTGCAGTCGCTGCTGCAGCACGAATTCGGCGGGCGGAAGACCTTCACTCTCGGCGAAGCAGCGCGAGAAATGCGCGCGGCTCAGGCCGCTGATCTCGGTGAGATCGGCAACGCGGAGCGGCCTGTCGAGATTGGCCTTGATGTGATCGATGACCGGTTGCATGGCGCTCTTGTCGTCGGTGACGGCATGCGAGCCGAAGACATCGTCGTAGAGCGCCATGGCGGCTTCATAGGCGACAGCCGAGGCGGCTCCGGGCGAGACCGCGCCTGTGATCAGGCGTACGCTGCAATCCGCGAGATGATCGATCGTCGAGGGCTTCAGCCGAAGCACCGGACCGACGGCGGCAAGGATCGACTTGTGAATGCGCAGTGCCTCCTCGCCGTTCATCGATATCCAGAAGAATTCCCAGCGTTCGCCCCTGGCCAGCCAGTAACGGTGGTTGTGCGGCACGAGAACCAGCAACGTATCGCCCCTTTGCAGACGGTAGTTCCGGTTCTCGTAGCGCAATCGGCCGATGCCGCTGATCGTGTGCTGGAGCACGGTAAACGGCGTCTGGCCGCGCCTGCGCCCATCCCAGTCGTAGACCTCGTTCTCGCGCACTTCATAGCCCGTGCTTGTCGGCATGGTGTGCAGGCGCTGGCGGCCGCGCGGCAGCGATACCGTCCTGCCCGCCGGCCCGGCGTCGATCAAGTTCCGCAGCACAAAATTACCCCTAAAAGCATAATCCTTCTCTGGTCGCGTGCTGAATTAGGCGCATAATCCCTCGAGAAAAGCAAAAGAAACCGCGGTCAAAGAGCGGACGGGAGGAAGCGCCGGAGTCCAGCCTGCACGCCATGGCAGGCGGGCCAAGCCTGTTTTCGCCGCCTTTGCCCTAACATTCGATCAGGTCGAGGTGAGACTGATGAGTTTCAAGATCGCTATCATCGGTGCGGGAAGCGTCGGCTTCACCAAGAAGCTCTTCACCGACATTTTGTGCGTTCCTGAATTCAGGGATGTCGAATTCGCGCTGACCGATCTCAGCGAGCGCAATCTCCAGATGATCAAGTCGATCCTCGACAGGGTCGTCGAATTCAACAGGCTGCCGACCAAGGTTACAGCAACGACCGACCGCCGTGCTGCCCTTGAGGGTGCCCGCTACGTCATCAGCTGCGTTCGCGTCGGCGGTCTCGAAGCCTATGCCGACGACATCCGCATTCCGCTGAAGTATGGCATCGACCAATGCGTCGGCGACACGATTTGCGCCGGCGGCATCCTCTACGGCCAGCGCAACATTCCGGTGATCCTCGATTTCTGCAAGGATATCCTCGAAGTCGCCGAGCCTGGGGCGAAATTCCTGAACTACGCCAACCCGATGGCCATGAACACCTGGGCGGCGATCGAATATGGCAAGGTCGATACCGTCGGCCTCTGCCACGGCGTCCAGCACGGCGCCGACCAGATCGCCGAAGTGCTCGGCGCCAAGTCGCGCACCGAACTCGATTACATCTGCTCCGGCATCAATCACCAGACCTGGTTCATCGACCTGCGTCTCAACGGCCGCAAGATCGGTAAGGACGAGCTGGTTGCCGCCTTCGAGGCGCATCCGGTCTATTCGCAACAGGAAAAGCTGCGCATCGACGTCCTGAAGCGGTTCGGCGTCTATTCGACCGAAAGCAACGGCCATCTTTCCGAATACCTGCCCTGGTACCGCAAGCGGCCGGACGAAATCACCCGCTGGATCGACATGTCCGACTGGATCCACGGCGAGACCGGCGGCTACCTTCGTTATTCGACCGAAACGCGCAACTGGTTCGAAACCGAATTCCCGCAATTTCTGGAATCCGCCGCGAGGCCGATCGATCCTGCCAAACGCTCCAACGAGCATGCCAGCCATATTCTCGAGGCGCTGGAGACGAACCGCGTTTATCGCGGTCATTTCAACGTCAAGAACAATGGCATCATCGCCAACCTGCCGCAGGATGCGATCGTCGAGTCGCCCGGCTTCGTCGATCGCTTCGGTATCAACATGGTGGCCGGCATCACGCTGCCGGAGGGCTGCGCCGCCACTTGCATTTCCTCGATCAACGTCCAGCGCATGTCGGTTCATGCGGCAATCTCCGGCGATATCGACCTGCTGAAGCTCGCGGTCCTGCACGACCCACTGGTCGGCGCGGTTTCGACCCCGGAAGAGGTTTGGCAAATGGTGGACGAGATGGTCGTCGCCCAGGCCCGCTGGCTGCCGCAATATGCCGATGCGGTGCCGGCCGCGAAGGAACGGCTTTCGAAATCCAGGGTCAAGACCCGAGAATGGGCCGGTGCGGCACGGCGCGACGTCCGTTCGATCGAGGAATTGCGTGCGGAAAAAACGGCTCTCAAGCAGGCCGTCTGAATTTCATCGGGACGGATTGCGGTAAAGTTTCGGAGGGATTTTCGGCGCCGCACCGTCTGCATAGCGTTCGAGGAGAAATGGAGCGGCGTCAACGCGCTCCTGAACAACAGGGAGGAGAGACGATGAGGAATTTTCGAAACATTGGCATTCTCGCAGGGCTGGCGCTTGGCGTCTCGGCCTCGGCGCTGAGCGCATATGCATCCGAGCCGACCGTGCCGCCGGTGCCCGCGCAATTTCCCGCCGAGGGAAAGATCAAATATGTCGCGCGCGACTCCATCCTGGAGTTCAAGGCACTTCCAGAATACCACGAACCCGATTGGGTCACCGACAAATACGTCAAGCAAGGCAAGCTGCCGCCGGTCAAGGACCGGCTCCCGAAGGAGCCGCTGGTCTTCAAGACCGGCAACATGCCGGACGGCGTCGGCGTCTACGGTGACACGATGCGCCATGTCATCGGCGGCCGGCCGGAGGGCTGGAACTACGGCGCGGGGCAGACGCAAGGCTGGGGCGGCATCGACATCGGCCTCTCCGAATGCCTTACGCGAACGGCCCCGCTTTTCCAGGTCGAAGCCAAGGACACCGAGCCGCTGCCGAACCTCGCCAGGGGCTGGGGCTGGTCGAAGGACGGCCACACGCTGACGATGCATCTGGTCGAGGGCGCGAAATGGTCGGACGGCGTTCCGTTCAACGCCGACGATGTGATGTTCTACTGGGACGACGAGGTGATCGACCCCAATGTCTCGCCGCTGAACGGCGCCACGCAGGAGACCTTCGGCGTCGGCACGACGCTGAAGAAAATCGACGACTACACCGTCGAGTGGACCTTCAAGGACGCCTTTCCGAAGCAACACCTCTACGCCATGGCTTACGGCAAGTTCTGCCCCGGACCGTCGCACATCCTCAAGCCGCAGCATCCGAAATACTCGAAGAACACTTACGAGCAGTTCAAGAACGCGTTCCCGCCGGAATATATGAACATGCCCGTGATGGGTGCCTGGGTGCCGGTGGCATACCGCCCCGACGACATCATCGTCATGCGCCGTAATCCGTACTATTGGAAGGTCGACGAGAAGGGCAACCAACTGCCGTATCTCAATGAACTGCACTACAAATTATCGACCTGGGCCGACCGCGACGTTCAGGCGGTGTCCGGGGCGGCCGACATCTCCAATCTGGAGCAGCCGGAGAATTTCGTCGCCTCGCTGAAGCGGGCGGCGCAAAAGGACGCGCCGGCCCGGCTTGCCTTCGGTCCGCGGCTGATCGGCTATAATCTGCGGATGAACTTCTCCGCCAACGGCTGGGGCAATCCCGACGAGCGTGGGCAGGCGGTTCGCGAGCTGAACCGCAACGAGGATTTCCGCAAGGGCGTTACCATGGCGCTCGACCGCAAGGCGCTCGGCGACTCGCTGGTCAAGGGTCCGTTCACCGCCATCTATCCGGGCGGCTTCTCCTCGGGTACGAGCTTCTACGACCGGAAGTCGACGGTCTACTACCCCTTCGATCTCGAAGGCGCCAAGGCGGAACTCGCCAAGGCAGGCCTGAAGGACAGCGACGGCGACGGCTTCGTCAATTTTCCTGCCGGCACCGCCGGCGGAAAGAATGTCGAGATCGTGATGCTCGTCAACAATGACTACACCACCGACAAGAGCCTCGCGGAGGGCGTCGTCGGCCAGATGGAGAGGCTAGGTCTTCGCGTTGTCCTGAACGGGTTGAACGGCGTCCAGCGCGACGCGTCCATGTATTCTGGCCGTTTCGATTGGATGGTCAGGCGCAATGATGAGGAGCTCACCTCGGTCGTACAGAACACCGAGCAACTGGCGCCGATCGGCCCACGCACAAGCTGGAACCATCGCGCTCCGGAAAACGGCCAGGTCGATCTGATGCCGTTCGAGAAGGACCTCGTCGACATCGTCAACAAGTTCGTCTCGGCGCAGGACAACGACGAGCGCGCCAGCCTGATGAAGCAGTTCCAGAAGATCTCGACGCAACACGTCTATACCGTCGGGCTGACCGAATATCCCGGCGCGCTGATCATCAACAACCGCTTCTCCAATATCCCGCAGGGAACGCCGATCTTCATGTTCAACTGGGCCGAAGATTCGATCATTCGTGAAAGGGTCTGGGTCGCTGTCGACAAGCAGCAGAAATATGAACTGTTCCCCGAACAGCTTCCCGGAAAGCCCGGCGACAAGGGTCCGACGAACTGAGTTTCCTCCCCTGACTTGAAAATTCCCGGCCGCGCTGCTGGCGCGGCCGGGACAAAGCCAGCGGCAAGGGGATAACTGAAACCGAGCGAGGAGAGAAACGGCCGATGCTGCGATTTCTGCTTATGCGCATAGCATCCGCATTACCGGTTCTCGCCATTTTGAGCGTGGTTACCTTCGCGATCATCCAGGCCCCGCCGGGCAACTATGCCGACTACATCCGCTTGCAGCTCATCAACCAGGGTGGAGCCTCCTTTGCCGAGGCCGATGCGCAGGCGAAGGCTTATAGCGTGGAGCATGGCCTCGATAAGCCGGTTCCGCTCCAATACCTGAACTGGATCGCCGGCATCGTCACCCGCGGCGACTTCGGCTACAGCCTGTATTACAACAAGCCCGTCGCCGACGTGGTGGGCGAGCGGCTGCCGCGCACGCTGCTGCTTGCGCTTGTCTGCCATCTCTTGGCTTCGGTGCTGGGCATCGGCTTTGGCATCTGGGCGGCGACCAGACAGTACAGCTGGATCGACAGTACGCTGTCAGCGATTTCCTTCCTCGGCATGACGGTGCCGCGCTTCCTGATGGCCCTGATCATCGTCTACCTGCTGGTCTTCCAGTTCAATGTGTCCGAGATCGGCAGCTTCTTTTCGCCGCAATTTGGCGGGGCGCCGTGGTCCTGGGCGAAGTTCGTCGATCTCGTCCGGCATGTCTGGCCGGTTGTCGCCATCGCCACCTTTGGCGGGCTCGCCTACAACATGCGGGTGATGCGCGGCAATTTGCTCGACACGCTGAACGCGCAATATGTCGAAACCGCTCGCGCCAAGGGTCTCAGCGGTGGTGCGGTCGTGATGCGCCATGCGGTGCCCAATGCGCTGCATCCGCTGGTCATGTATCAGGGCGTCGTGCTGCCCTATATGCTGACCGGCGAGATCGAGACTGCGATCATCTTTGCCCTGCCGACCGTCGGCCCGGCGATCGTCGGTTCGATGGCGGTTGGCGACGTCTATGTCACGGCGACCTTCATGATGGTGCTGTCGGCGACGCTGATCGTCGGCAACATCATCGCCGACATGCTGCTCGTCATGCTCGATCCGCGTGTGCGCCAATATGCAGGGTCCTGAGATGCTTGTGTTCGAGCCCTCGCTGCCGCCACTTGCCGAGGAGCCGGCCAAGACCAAGCCGCGCGGCAATGAGAGCTACATCGCACTCGTCTGGCGCCGCCTGAAACGGTCCTGGACCGGCATGGCCGGGCTCATCCTGGTCGCGTTTCTGGTGCTGCTGGCGGTGTTTGCCGACTTCTTCGCACCGATGGATCCCAAGGTGACCGATGTCGGCTTCGCCCCGCCGCAGATGATGAGCTTCCATGACAAGGACGGCAACTTCGTCTTCCAGCCACGCGTCTATGCCCTGGCGGATTCGGAAGACCTCGACCCGGTTACCTTCCAACCCGTCGTCGGGCCGGACTACGACCATCCGCGGCTGCTCGGCTTCTTCGTCAAGGGAGCGGAGTACAGACTGCTCGGCCTGCTTCCCGCGAACCGGCACTTCTTCGGCTCGACCGACGGCCAGCCGGTGCACTTCCTTGGCACCGACAAATTCGGCCGCGATGTGCTGGCTCGTGCGATTTATGGTTCGCGCATCTCGTTGATGATCGCATTGACCGTGGTTTTCATCGTCACCGTGATCGGCACGACGGTCGGCATGGTGTCGGGTTATTTCGGCGGCACATTCGATGTCTGGGTCCAGCGCTTCGTCGAACTGGTGCTCGCATTTCCGCAATTGCCGCTTTATCTGGCGCTAACGTCGCTGGTTCCGGTGACGGCGCCGACAAATGTCTTCCTGGCCTTCGTGATCGTCGTCATGTCGGCGCTTGGCTGGGCGCAGATGTCGCGCGAGGTGCGCGGCAAGACCCTGGCGCTGGCGCGAATCGACTACGTCCGTGCGGCGATGGCGGTCGGCGCCACGGATGGCCGCATCATCATGCAGCACATTTTCCCAAACGTGATGAGCCACGTGATCGTTGCCGTCACATTGGCGATCCCCAGTGTCGTCCTGCTCGAATCCTTCCTCGGTTTTCTCGGCTTCGCGGTGAAGCCGCCACTGATCTCCTGGGGGCTGATGCTGCAAGACACCGCCACCTATTCGGTCATTGGCACCTATCCCTGGATACTCTCGCCGGTCGGCTTCGTGCTTGTCACCGTCTTCGCGTTCAACGCGCTTGGCGACGGACTGCGCGATGCAGTCGATCCTTATTGACGTGACATGATGCAACACGCGCTCGTCAAATCTTTCGCACCGCCTGTCCGGCTCGACCATGATGGACGTTCGGAAAACCCGGTCATCGATGCCCGCAACATCGCCGTCGATTTCAAGGTCGAGCACGGCATGGTGGAAGCGGTCAAGGACATCTCCTTCCAGCTCTATCGCGGCGAGACGATCGCCATTGTCGGCGAGTCCGGATCGGGCAAGTCGGTGACGGCGCGCACCGTCATGGGACTGTTGTCGAAGCGTGCGGTCGTGTCGCCGAAATCGACCGTCGAATACAATGGGGCGAACATCCTGAAATTTTCCGAGCGTGCCCGGCGCAAACTGCGCGGCGACCGCATCTCGATGATCTTCCAGGAACCGATGAGTTCGCTCAACCCGATCTACACGATCGGCAGCCAGATCGTCGAGGCGATACGGGTGCATCGCAAGATGAGCCGCAGGCAGGCCGAGGCAAGGGCGCTCGAGCTGCTGCAGCAGGTGCAAATTCCTGAGCCCCAGGCGCGGCTGAAGCAGTATCCGCACCAGCTTTCCGGCGGTCAGCGCCAGCGTGTGATGATCGCCATGGCGCTGGCCAACGATCCGGACGTGCTGATCGCCGATGAGCCGACGACGGCGCTCGACGTGACGGTTCAGGCGCAAATCCTCAATCTCATCCGCAACCTGCAGAAGAAACTGCGCATGGCGGTGATCCTGATCACGCACGACCTGACCGTGGTGCGGCAGTTCTCCGACTATGTCTACGTCATGCAGCATGGGGAGATGCGCGAGCACAATGTGACGGAGAAGCTGTTCGCCAATCCGCAGCATCCCTACACATGCCACCTGCTTGCCTCCGAGCCGCGCGGCCAGGCAAATCCGTTGCCGGAAGGCGCCGACGTCATTCTTGAGGCCAAGGGTGTGCGCGTCTCCTTCATGCTGCGGCACGGCACGTTCATGAAGCCGGATCTGCGCGAACTTGTCGCCGTCGACAGCCTCAGCCTGACCCTCCGGCGGCACGAGACGCTGGGCCTCGTCGGCGAATCCGGATCGGGCAAGACCACGTTCGGCGAGGCGTTGCTCAGGCTCAACACCACGGACAGCGGCGAGATCTATTTCGATGGCCAGCCGATCCATGGCTGTTCGCGGGCGCAGATGCGGCCGCTGCGGTCGCGCATGCAGGTCGTCTTCCAGGACCCGTTCTCGTCGCTCAACCCGCGCATGACGATCGGCCAGATCATCGAGGAAGGGCTTGTCGTCAACCGCATCGGCGCCACGAGGAACGATCGGATCGAGCGGGTGCGCGAGGCACTGATCAGCGCCGGCATGCCGGGCGATATCCTGTCGCGCTTCCCGCACGAGTTTTCCGGCGGCCAGCGCCAGCGTATTGCGATTGCCCGCGCCGTCGCGCTCGAACCGGAATTCATCGTACTCGACGAGCCGACATCGGCGCTGGATCTCTCGGTCCAGGCGCAGATCATCGAACTGCTGCGCAAGCTGCAGCGCGAACGGGGCCTGAGCTACATCTTCATCTCGCACGATCTCAAAGTCGTGCGGGCGCTGTGCCATCGCGTCATCGTCATGCAGCACGGCCGGATCGTCGAAGAGGGGCCTGTCGACGAAGTCCTGTCCCATCCCAAAACCGCTTACACCGAACGGCTGGTCAAAGCCGCTTTCGAGGTAGCCTGATTGTTATGCCGGAGGTTATTGTGGCAAGAAATCCCAAGGTCGCTTTCATCGGAGCTGGCTCGACGGTGTTCATGAGGAACATCGTTGGTGACATATTGCAGCGTCCGGCTTTATCCGGCGCGACGATCGCACTGATGGACATCAATCCGCAAAGACTTGAAGAAAGTGCAATCGTCGTTGGCAAGTTGATCTCGACGCTTGGCGTAAAGGCCAAAGCCGAAACCTATTCGGACCAGCGCAAGGCGCTGGCGGGCGCCGATTTCGTCGTCGTCGCCTTCCAGATCGGCGGCTACGAGCCCTGCACGGTCACCGACTTCGAAGTTCCGAAGAAATACGGGCTGCGCCAGACCATCGCCGATACGCTCGGCGTCGGCGGCATCATGCGAGGCTTGAGAACCGTGCCGCATCTGTGGAAGATCTGCGAAGACATGCTCGCGGTCTGCCCGCAGGCTATCATGCTGCAATATGTCAACCCGATGGCGATCAACACCTGGGCGATCGCGGAGAAATACCCCGACATCAAGCAGGTCGGCCTCTGCCATTCGGTGCAAGGCACGGCAATGGAGCTGGCGCATGATCTCGACATTCCCTACGAGGAGATTCGCTATCGCTCGGCCGGCATCAATCACATGGCCTTCTACCTGAAGTTCGAGCATCGCCAGCCGGACGGCTCCTATCGCAACCTCTATCCGGATCTGCTGCGCGCCTATAGCGAAGGGCGGGCGCCGAAGCCGGGGTGGAACCCGCGCTGCCCGAACAAGGTGCGCTACGAGATGCTGAAGCGCCTCGGTTACTTCGTCACTGAAAGCTCCGAACATTTCGCGGAATACACGCCCTATTTCATCAAGGACGGGCGCGAAGATCTGATCGAGAAATTCGGTATCCCGCTCGACGAGTATCCGAAGCGCTGCATCGAGCAGATCGAACGCTGGAAGGGGCAAGCGGAAGCCTATCGCTCGGCTGACAAGATCGAAGTGGAGCAGTCGAAGGAATATGCGTCCTCGATCATGAATTCGGTCTGGACCGGCGAGCCGTCGGTGATCTACGGCAATGTCCGCAACAATGGCTGCATCACGTCATTGCCATATAATTGCGCGGCCGAGGTGCCGTGCCTCGTCGACGCCTCCGGCATTCAACCCACCTTCATCGGCGACCTGCCGGTGCAGCTTACTGCGCTAATCCGCACCAATATCAACGTCCAGGAGCTGACGGTCCAGGCGCTGATGACCGAGAACCGCGAGCACATCTATCACGCGGCGATGATGGACCCGCACACGGCGGCTGAGCTCGACCTCGACCAGATATGGTCGCTGGTCGATGATTTGCTGGTTGCGCATGGCGATTGGCTGCCGGCCTGGGCGCGCGGAGCGCGCAGCGTTCGGGCGGCCTGAGGCGCAGGGCTGTCTATTTCACTCGCCTATGCCGACCATAAAGCCCGCTTTGAAAGCGGCGCGGCGTTGCCGGCCGATGTCTCGAAATCGAAGAGCTTCTGCGTCACCAGTGCAGCCGCCCCTCTTGCCCAGGAATTGTCCTCCCAGTCCAGCAGCATTGGCGGTGCTTGTCGAAAGGTGTTTTGCCCGAGCATCACCCGCATCGGGCCAAACAGCGCGTCGCCAAACGATACCGCTTCACCGCCGACAACAATGACCTCCGGGTCGGTGATGTTGACAAGATTGGCGAGATGCCGGCCGATGCCACGTCCGGCTTCTTCGAGAATGGCGACGGCTCGCGGTTCGCGGTCTGCCAAGGCTTCCATAAGGGTCGCTTTGCAATCCGCTTCGTCGTGCCCGGTGGCTTCGCGCCATGTGCGCAGGATCGCCGGCTCGGCGTAATAGGCCATCAGGCAGCCGCGTTTTCCGCACTCGCAAAGGCGGCCGTTCTCCTCATAGGAGGTGTGACCGAATTTGCCGGCAGCACCGTTCGCACCGCGATAGAGTTTGCCTTCGAAGACGAGCGCACAGCCGATCCCGACGCCGATCGCCAGCACCGCCATATTGCGGTGCTGGCGTCCGAGGCCGAAGAGTTGCTGGGCAATGGCGTAGGCATTGGTGTCGTCCTCAAGCCACACGGGGACGTCCACCCGTTCGGCCAGCATCGGGCCAAGGGGAACGTTGTCCCAGTTATAGCGATTGCTGCGGATACACACGGCCTTCTGGTTGTCTATAACGCCAGGCATTGAAACGCCGATCCCGGCAAGCTTGGCGCCGGGCCGATCGACAATCGCAATCAGCTCCGGCACCGCCTTGGCCAACGCCTTTGTAATACGGTCGGGATCGCTGTCCGAGAGCTTGACGCGCATGGAACCCAGCGGATTGGTCGCAAGATCGGTGACCACGCATTCGACCGACCCGACCATCAGCTTGAAACCTATGGCGAGGCCGTTCGCGTAGTTGATATCCACCGGGATAGGGCGGCGCCCGGCCGAGCCCACGACTGTCTTGCCCTCGATCAGCAGGCCATCCTCGATGAGGTCCGCCACGACGAAGGTGACGGCCGCCGGACTGAGGCCGGTAACGGACGCTATGTCGGCCCGGCTGCGCGGACCCTCCTGCCGCAAGAGATTGAGGATCAGTCTCCGGTTCATCGCCCGGGTCGTGCTCGGGTCACCCTTGAGCTTCACGGATTATTCCTTAATTTTGTAATTTAATTATTGCCTCTCGATCAAACATATGCGTAAGTTTGCCCAACTGTTCAACACCCGAACCGATCGAGCAGGCGCTTGCGCCGCATATCTGCCGTTGCACCGGTTATGTCCGCTATTACGAGGCCGTTCGTGACGTGATCCTGAGCACGCCCGGGCTGGTACAGGGCTGAGGCGCGATGATGAGGCGCCCCTGGATATTCCGCCTGCCGCGCTTTCTAATTCTCGGTCTGGCGGTCACTGTGATCGCAGCGCTGGCGGTCTTCCTCGGCCTGTTCGAAAAGAGCGCCGTCAGCGCGGTGGTCGATAGGCCGTTGTCAGCCGAGGAGATGCAAAAATTGGCTCCGCAGGGCCGGTATCTTGCCCAGGCGGCCGATTGCGCCGCCTGTCATACGGCGCCGGGCGGCGCGCCCTTCGCCGGCGGTCTCGCCTTTGCCATGCCCTTCGGCACGCTCTACGCCTCCAACATTTCGCCGAACAAAGAGACCGGCATCGGCGCCTGGACCCGGGCCGACTTCCATCGAGCCGTCCGCGACGGCGTCGGGGCGCATGGCCGGCATCTTTATCCGGCCATGCCCTATACGTCCTATCGGCGGCTCACGGAGGCAGATGTCGATGCGATCTACGCCTTCCTGATGACACGCGAGCCGATCCGGCAGGCGAATCGGGCGGGCAGCTTTCCGTTCCCCTATGTCCGCCGGTTCATGACCTTCTGGAACCTGATTAATCTTCCCTCCCGAACGGTTGCCGAGGACGCGGCCAAATCGCAGGACTGGCATCGCGGACGCTATCTGGTTGATGCACTCGGCCATTGCGGCGAATGCCACACGCCACGCGATTTCACCATGGCCACGATCCCGAGCCGATATCTCCAGGGCGCGCGGATCGACAATGTCGACGCACCGGACATCACCACGGCCAGTCTGGCGCGGTTCGGCTTCGACCGCGACGGTCTCGCCGCTTACATGCGCGCCGGGCTTGGGCCGGAGGGGGTGATGAGCTTCGGCATGTTCGACGTGGTGCACAATTCGACACGGCATCTGGACGAGGCGGACGCCAAGGCGATGGCGACCTATCTGATCGGCGAGGCGGCGTCCGCACCCGAACCCGGCAAGCCGTCTGCCGCGACCGAGGCTGCCGCCGGCCGACGCGTCTATGTCGAGGCCTGTTCCGGCTGTCATGGCCTGAACGGCGAAGGCACGCCGCATGTCGCGCCGGCAGTGACCACCAATGTGTCGCTGCGCCTGCCGAGCGCCCACAATTTGCTGGTAATCGTGCTGGACGGCCTTCCGGCTCGCATCTATCCGCACGGCGAAGCGCGGCAGGACATGCCGGGCTTTCGTGAACTGCTGACCGACCAGGAAGTCGTGGATCTCGGCAATTACTTGCGCGTCAAGTGGGGCGGGACCAGTCCCGACATTACGCCGCAAAGCGTCGCGGACGTGGCAAAACGAAACTGAGTAAGCCTGATCCTGGAAGTCGACCGGTATCGGCAGCTCACAGGCTGGTATCGCCATTGCCGTTGCTCACATTCGATGCCGGCAGCTACACTACCGTTTCGACCATCGAGATCGATGGCGGCATCTCGTTTCATCGTTGTGAGCGCCATGAATTTCGACATCCCCGTCCGCACCGAGGCCTTCCGCAGCCGGATCGCCGATTTCGTCGAGCGCGAAATCCTGCCGCTCGAGGCAGACAAGGCTTCCTATGACGGCCATGGCAACATCGCGCTGCCGCTGCTCGAAACGCTGCGGCCAAAGGCGAAGGCGGCTGGCCTGTGGTGCCTGCAGTTGAAACCCGAGACTGGCGGGGCGGGCCTTTCCAAGGTGGATATAGCTGTCTGCTATGAGGCGATGAACCGCTCGATCTTCGGTCCGGTCGTGTTCAATTCCGCGGCTCCCGACGACGGCAACATGATGGTGCTGGAACGGTTGGGGACGCCGGAGCAGAAACAGAGATGGCTGAAGCCGATCGTCGATGGCAAGGTGCGCTCGGCTTTCGCAATGACGGAACCGCATCCGGGCGGCGGGTCGGACCCGTCGATGATCATGACCAGAGCCGAGCGGCGCGGCGACAGATATGTCGTCAGCGGCCGCAAATGGTTTATCACCGGGGCGCAAGAGGCGAGCCATTTCATCCTTGTCGCACGCACCTCGGACGATCCGCGTCACGGCCTTTCGGCCTTGCTGTTCCACAAGGACCAGCCGGGCTGGCGGATCCTGCGGCGCATCGAGATCATGGGACCGGAAGAACATGGCGGCCATTGCGAGCTGGAATTCGACGGGCTTGAAATCCCGGTCGAGGACGTGCTTGCCGGCGAAGGCAGCGGCCTCAGGGTTACCCAGGTCCGGCTCGGTCCAGCGCGGCTCACCCATTGCATGCGCTGGCTCGGCCTTTCCAAGCGCTGCGTCGAAATCGCGCGCGCTTATGCCGCCGAGCGTAGCGGCTTCGGGCAGCTTTTGGCCGACCGCGAGAGTATCCAGCTGTTGCTCGGCGACCTTGCCATGCGCATCGAGATCGGTCGCTTGCTGGTGATGAAGGCGGCCTGGGAGCTCGATCGCGGTGGCTTTGCCCGCAAGGAGGTTTCCATGGCCAAGATCCAGGTCGCCAATGTGCTGCATGACGCCGCCGACGTGGCGATCCAGATCAACGGCGCCCGCGGCTATTCGAAAGACACTGTGCTCGAATGGATCTACCGCTATGCCCGCCAGGCTCGCCTGGTCGACGGCGCCGACGAGGTTCACAAGATGGTGCTCAATCGCTTCCTCAACGAGGAAGGTACAGGCTTCTGGCGCTGGCATGTCGAAGCCGGCACGCAAGATGACACAGGTCGCAGCGGGAACGGCTGAGCCGGCAATGAGGACGGATTTCGATCCAGCAAGCCTGCAGGATTTTCTGAGAGCGCATTTTGGCGATGGCCAGATGTCGCTTGAGCGGATCGTCGGCGGCCAATCCAACCCGACCTATTTCGTCGACTACGGCGGCCGCCGCATGGTGCTGCGCAAGAAACCTCCGGGACCGATCCTGCGCGGCGCTCATGCCGTCGATCGCGAATATCGGGTGATCGAAGCGCTAGCGGAGACAGAGGTGCCGGTGCCACGGCCGGTGCTCTTTCACGACGGCGACGAGCCGCTCGGCACGCCGTTCTATCTGATGCAGCGGCTTGACGGCCGGGTGTTCCACGATGGCTCGTTGCCGGGACTGGCGCCGGACGAGCGGCGCGGCATCTATTTTGGCATGGCCGAGGCGCTGGCAAAGCTGCACGCAGTGCGGCCGGAAGAGGTCGGGCTCGGCGATTATGGCCGTCCCGGGAACTATTTTGAACGACAGATCGCGCGCTGGACCAGACAGTTGCGGGAATCGCCGAGCGAGCGGATCACCGCGCTCGAAGCCGTCGCCGAATGGCTGCCGCGACATCTTCCGCCAGATGACGGCCACGTCTCGATCGCGCATGGCGACTTCCGTTTCGGCAATCTCATCTTCCATCCCGAGCGGCCCGAAGTGATCGGCATACTCGACTGGGAGTTATCGACGCTTGGCAATCCGCTTGCCGATCTCGGCTTCTGCTCGATGCCCTGGCATTCCTCGCCTGACGAATATGGCGGCATCCTCGGTCTCGATCAGGCAGCGCTCGGCATTCCGACACAGCGCGAATTCCTCGATCATTACTTCGCCCACGCGGTGCCGACGGCGCCGCTGCAGCGGTTCCATCTGGTGTTTGCCATGTTCCGCTTTGCGGTGATCTTCGTCGGCATCGCCGACCGCGTGCTGGCCGGCAGCGCGGTTGCGGCCGATGCGGCCGACGTGGCACCGCTGGCCGGCCGTTTTGCTGCACGCGCCATGGAAGTCATCG
Source organism: Mesorhizobium sp. M0983 (assembly GCF_040318975.1). NCBI lineage: Bacteria > Pseudomonadati > Pseudomonadota > Alphaproteobacteria > Hyphomicrobiales > Phyllobacteriaceae > Mesorhizobium > Mesorhizobium sp. M0983. The sequence goes on from NZ_JAMYNH010000006.1 coordinate 141,349, forward strand.
ACGGCGCGCGGCCCTGGTGAGGAGAGGCTGGCAATCGGCTAAGCGAGCCGCACGCGATACGCGTTCAGTTCATTCGAACTTCCGGTTCCGCCAGCAGCGGAATCTCCAGGCCACGCCGCAAGCCGGTGGCGACGACCGACACCCTGAATTTTCCGGCGAGTGCCTTGTCGAAGATGGCGCCGACGATGATGTCGGCATCGTTGTCGACCTCCTCGCGGATGCGGGTAGCCGCTTCATCGACCTCGAACAGCGTCATGTCCATGCCGCCCGATATCGAGACAAGGACGCCCTTGGCGCCCATCATCGAAGCTTCGTCGAGCAGCGGGTTGGCGATTGCCGCTTCCGCCGCCTTCTTGGCACGGCCTTCTCCGGCGGCCTCGCCGGTTCCCATCATGGCGCGGCCCATGTCGCGCATCACCGACTTCACATCGGCGAAGTCGAGATTGATCAGCCCTTCCTTGACGATCAGATCGGTGATGCAGCCGACACCTGCATAGAGAACCCGGTCGGCCATGGCGAATGCGTCGGCGAACGTGGTTCTGGCGTCGGCGATCCTGAACAGGTTCTGGTTGGGGATGACGATGACGGTATCGGCGCTTTCGCGCAGGCGCTCGATGCCGTCATCGGCAGCGTGCATGCGGCGCCTGCCTTCGAAGACGAATGGCTTGGTGACGACGGCGACGGTCAGTATTCCAGCTGCCCGCGCTGCCTGCGCTATAACAGGCGCGGCACCTGTTCCGGTTCCACCTCCCATGCCGGCGGTCACGAAGCACATATGCGTTCCAGCAAGGTGATCCATGATCTCGTCGATGGATTCCACGGCCGCGGCACGGCCGACCTCGGGCAGGGACCCGGCCCCCAGACCTTCGGTGATATGAGCGCCCAACTGGATCAGCCTCGTTGCCTTCGACATGGCAAGGGCCTGGGCATCGGTGTTGGCGACGATGAATTCCGCGCCCTGCAGGCCTTCGGCGATCATGTTGTTGACGGCGTTGCCGCCGCCGCCGCCGACCCCGACGACGGTGATCTTAGGCCTCATCTCCGAGATTACCGGCCTCGTCGCGGTGTTCATTGCCGTTCTCCCTGGATACGCCGAGTGGTCGCTGGAAGCTTGTCCCGGGCGCACTGCGAAAACTTTGAACCGGGCAGTGCGAATCAGAACAGCCCAGAATGCAGGGAATCAGAGCGCGGAGCGGGCTGCAAGTGCGCGATGTGCCTCTTAGGCGACTTGCGCCTGAAAGTTCACGCAATGCGCCTCAGATCGTGGCGCGGGCGCCGCACGCTACAACTTCGGCGCGAGGCGCTGCGCGACATGATCGGCAATCGCCAGGCAGGAGGTCAGGCCGGGGCTTTCGATGCCGAACAGGTTGAGCAGGCTGTCCACGCCATGCACCGCCACGTCCTGGATGACGAAGTCGGCATTGGCCTCACCGGGACCGGACAGTTTTGGCCGGATGCCGCTATAGGCGGGCTGCAGGCTGCCATCGGCCAGGTCCGGCCAGTATTTGCGGATCTCGCTGTAGAAGCGCTCGCCACGAGCTGGATCGACGCGATAGTCGAGTTGATCAGTCCATTCGACGTCCGGCCCGAAGCGGGTGACGCCGTCGAGATCGAGCGTCAGATGAACACCGAGTCCGCCTGGTTCGGGTACTGGATAGATCAGCCGCGAGAAGGGCGCCCGGCCGGCCACCGAAAAATAATTGCCTTTGGCGTAATGGAGCTTTGGCACGAACTGCTGATCTAGCCCTTCAAGCGAGCGGGCAAGCGCTGCGGCGCTAAGCCCGGCCGCATTGACGAAGCGTGTGGTAGCGATCTCGAAGCGCTCGCCGCCGGTAGCGTCCACCGTGTCGAGCACGACGCGGCCCGCTTCGATGCGGCCGGCGGCGACGCGGGTGTTGAGGCTGAGTGCCGCCCCGTGCTCCTCGGCATCAGCCAGCAAGGCAAGCATCAGGGCATGGCTGTCGACGATCCCGGTGGCCGGCGACAGCAGCGCCGCCGTACACTTGAGGCTGGGCTCCAGCGCATGTGCCTCGGCTTCGCGCAACGGCACCAGGTCGCCGGCGCCGCAAGCGCGCGCATTGGCCCGGATCGAGGCGAGCACCGGCTCCTGTTCGGCATTCGTAGCGACGATGAGCTTGCCGCAGCGCAAATGCGGGATCGCACGCTCGTCGCAGTAGCGATAGAGCCTTTCCCGGCCCGCCACGCAGAACCGGGCTTTCAGCGATCCAACTGGATAGTGGAGGCCGGCATGGATGACCTCGGAATTGCGCGAACTCGTCCCGGTGCCGATGGCGCTCTCGGCTTCCAGCACCAGCGTGTCGATGCCGCGCTGCGCCATCTCTCGCGCGATCGCCAGGCCAACGACGCCGGCGCCGACGACAATGCAGTCGACACGGTCCACGATCAGGTCAAGCCGAAGTTCTGCATGCGTCCATCCATCCGCTGGCCCTGTCGAAAGCGCTTGACACTATATCGTTCGAGAAAGATGCATCAAACCGCATAATGCACGGGGACCTGCCGAGCCGGACCGGCGGCGGAACTGTTTCTGCGTGCAGCACAGGAGCCGTCATGGACGCACGACCGAATTCGCCCGAAGCCCGCGACATAAGCTATCACATGCATGGGTACACCAACGCCCGCAAGCATCAGGAGGCAGGGCCGCTCGTCATCGAGAAGGGCGACGGCATCTATGTCGAGGACCTCGCCGGCAACCGCTATATCGAGGCGATGGCCGGGCTTTGGAGCGTCGCGGTCGGTTTTTCGGAGAGGCGGCTGGTCGATGCGGCGGTACGGCAAATGTCGAAGCTGCCTTACTATCACGACTTCGGCTCCAAATCGCATTCGCCGCTGATCGATCTCGCCGAGAGACTGGTGCAGATGGCGCCGGTGCCGATGAGCAAGGCGTATTTCACCAATTCCGGCTCCGAGGCCAACGATACGGCCATGAAGATGATCTGGTACCGGTCGAATGCGCTCGGCCAGCCGGCGCGCAAGAAGATCATCAGCCGCAAGAAGGGCTATCACGGCGTCACCATTGCCTCGGCGAGCCTGACCGGACTGCCCAACAACCACATCTCGTTCGATCTGCCGATCGCCAATGTGCTGCATACCTCGACACCGCACCATTGGCGTGAGGCGATGCCGGGTGAGAGCGAAGAGCAGTTTTCGACGCGGCTTGCCGACGAGCTGGAAAAGCTGATCCTGGCCGAGGGTCCGGAAACCATCGCCGCCTTCTTCGGCGAACCGATCATGGGCGCCGGCGGCGTCATCGTTCCGCCTTCCGGCTACTGGGAGAAGATACAGGCGGTGCTGTCGAGATACGACATCCTGCTTGTCGCCGACGAGGTGATCTGCGGCTTCGGCAGAACAGGTGAGATGTTCGGCTCGCAGATCTTCGGCATCAGGCCCGATATCATGGTGCTGTCGAAGCAGATCTCTTCGTCCTATCTGCCGATCTCGGCCTTGCTGATCAACGACAAGGTGTTCCAGCCGATTGCCGACGAAAGCAATCGTATCGGCACCTTCGGCCACGGCTTCACCGGCGGCGGCCATCCTGTTGCGGCAGCGGTCGCGCTCGAGAACCTGAAGCTGATCGAGGAGCGCGACCTTGTCGGCAATGCGCGTGCGGTCGGCGCGCATATGCAGAAGCGGCTGCGCACGCTCGCTTCGCACCCGCTTGTCGGCGAGGTGCGCGGCATCGGCCTGATCGCGGCGGTCGAACTGGTCGGCGACAAGGCGAACAAGGCGCCGTGGGGGAAGACCGGTGAACTGGGCGGGCTCGTCAACGGCTTCATGCAGCAGAACGGCGTCATCTCGCGCAATATGGGCGATGCGCTGGCTTTCTGCCCGCCGCTGATCATCACCGAGCCGCAGGTCGACCAGGTGATCGACGCGTTTGAAAGATCGCTCGAGGCTGCCGTCAAGCAGGTCCGATCGCCAAGCTGATCGCGCTATTTAGCGATGCCGACCGCATCCGGCACGACGACCAGCTTGCCAACGAAATCCTTGGCGATGAAATCGGCTTGGGCGCGATGGAAATCGGACAGCTTGTAGACGCCGCCGACCAGCGGCCGGATCTTCTTCTCCTCGATGTAGCGCACGATGCGGCGGAAATCCGCCCGTGTGCCCTGGCTCGAGCCATGCAGTTGCAGCTGTTTCAGATACATGGTGCGCAGATCTAGCTGCACGACGGGGCCGGCAATTGCACCAGCCGTGGTGTAGCGGCCTTCCGGCCTCAAGATGCGCAGGAGGTCGTTGAAGATCGCGCCGCCGACCAGATCGGCGACGACGTCGATCGGCTGGCCCCCGGTCGCCGTGCTGACGGCGGCCGGCAGATCGGCAACGCCACGTGTGATCACCGCCTCGGCGCCGATGTCACGCACGGCCTGTTCCTTGCCCTTGCCGGCAATTGCATAGGGAATGGCGCCGCGCGCCCGCGCCAGCTGCACGATGCCGGAGCCGACGCCGCCCGAGGCGCCGGTGACCAGCACACGCTCGCCGGCTTTCAACGCGGCGCGTTCCAGCATCTGCTCGCCGGTGAGATAGGCGCAGCAGAAAGTGGCGAGCTCGACATCGCTAAGATCGGTGTCGACGACATGGGCGTTCTCGGCAGGCACTGTCTGGTATTCGGCATAGCCGCCGTCGCGGCCATGGCCCATATAGTCGATGTCGGCCAATGAATCGTCGTCGCGATTGTAGATAGAGAAATCGACCATCACCCGCTCGCCGATGCGGGCCGGCGACACGCCGTCGCCGACGGCAACGATGTTGCCGACCGTGTCAGTGCCCTGGATGCGCGGGAAGGTCAGCGTATTGCCCTGTCGACGCCAGGTCGACACAGCGGCGGCATCCTCCTCAGTGCCATACGCGCCCTGTCGCACCCAGACATCGGTGTTGTTCATACCGCAAGCGGTGACCTTGACCAGCACCTCACCCGGGGCGGGCGAGGGTACTTTGACGTCGGTGCGGTAGACGAGCTTTTCCGGTCCGCCGTGCCCGATCAACTGCACGGCGGCCATGGTGGCGGGGATGGTCTTGGTCATGGCATTCATGTCGGTTCTTCAGATGTTGGCAAACACGCTCTTCACCGCATCGGCCGTCTTGGAGACGACGATGTCTGCCTCTTCCCGCGTCAGGCAGAGCGGCGGCGCAAAACCGAGAATGTCGCCCTGCGGCATGGCGCGGCCGATGACGCCGCTTGCCGCAAGCGCGGTCGCGATCTGCGGACCGATCTTCTGCGAGGCATCGAAGAACACGCGATCGTTCTTGTCGGCGACGAACTCGATTGCCGCCAGCATGCCGTCGCCGCGCACCTCGCCGACGTTTTTGTGGCCACCGACGGCTTTCGTCAGCTCGGCGCGGAAATAGGCGCCGGTCTCGCCGGCGTTCCGTACCAGGTCCATCTCGTCGATCAGTTCCAAATTGGCGACGCCGGCGGCGACGCAGATCGGATGCGCCGAATAGGTCCAGCCATGGCCGAGCGAGCCGAGCTTGTCGGAACCCTGCACCAGCACCTGCCAGACCTTGTCGGAGACGATGACTCCGGAGAGCGGCGCATAGGCCGAGGTCAGGCCTTTGGCGATGGTAATCAGGTCGGGCTTGATGCCGTAATGGTCGGAGCCGAACATGGTGCCCAGCCGGCCGAAGCCGGTGACGACCTCGTCGGCAACCAGCAGCACGTCGTACTTCTTCAGCACCGCCTGGATCTTCTCCCAGTAGCCGGCCGGCGGCGGCACGATGCCGCCGGTGCCGAGGATCGGCTCGCCGATGAAGGCGGCGACCGTTTCCGGCCCTTCGGCCAGGATCATCTCCTCGAGCTTGTCGGCGCAGTATTGCGAAAACTGCTCCTCGCTCAGCGAGCGGTCGGCGCGGCGGAAATAGTAGGGCGCCTCGGTGTGCAGGACCGGCGCACGTGGCAGGTCGAAGGCGTTGTGGAAAAGGTCGAGGCCGGTCAGCGATCCGGTCATGATGCCGGAGCCGTGATAACCGCGCCAGCGCGAGATGATCTTCTTCTTCTCCGGCCGGCCGAGCACGTTGTTGTAATACCAGATCAGCTTGATGTTGGTTTCGTTGGCGTCGGAACCGGAGAGGCCGAAATAGACCCTCGACATGCCTTGCGGCGCGCGGTCGATGATCATCTTGGAAAGCGTGATCGAAGCCTCGGTGCCGTGGCCGACATAGGCATGGTAATAAGCGAGGTTCTTGGCCTGCGCGGCGATGGCGTCGGCGATCTTCTGGCGGCCATAGCCGACATTGACGCAATAGAGCCCGGCGAAGGCGTCGATGCTCTTCTTACCGGTATTGTCCCAGATGGTGACGCCTTCGCCACCGGCAATCACACGCGTCGGGCTCTCGCCACGCGCATGGGTGCCCATATGGGTCGAGGGATGGAAGAAGTGATCGCGATCCCAGGCGGCGAGTTCGTTTGACTGGTCGAGCATTTTTTTACTCCTGAGAAAAATGTGTCGGGCGCACTCACGCAACGTTGAGGCAGAGATATTTGAGATCGGTAAAGGCTTCGAGCCCGTGACGCGAGCCCTCGCGGCCGATGCCGGACTGCTTGACGCCGCCGAACGGGACCGGCGCGCCGGTGATCTTGACCCGGTTGATGGCGACCATGCCATAGTCGAGCGCGCGACCCATGCGCAATTGCCTGCCGCCATTCTCAGTCACGACATAGGCAACCAGGCCGTATTCGGTGGCGTTGGCGCGGGCGATGACCTCGTCCTCGCTGTCGAAAGGCGTCACTGCCGCAACCGGACCGAAGGTCTCCTCGCGCATGATCAAAGCGTCGTCTCCAACGTCGGCAAGCAGGGTCGGCTGGTAAAACAGCGGCCCGGCCGGATGGCGCTTGCCGCCGGTCAGGCAGCGCGCGCCTTTGGCCAGCGCATCGGCGACCTGCTCCTCGACCTTCTTGACGGCGCGTTCATGCATCAAGGGTCCGATTTCGGTGTCGTCAGCCAGGCCATTGCCGGCCCGCAATGCCTGGACGCGTTTGGCGAAAGCAGCGCAGAACCGATCGTATAGCGGACGCTGGACATAGATGCGGTTGGCGGCGAGGCAGTCCTGGCCGGAGGTGGCGAATTTGGCGTCGACCGCGATGGCCACAGCCTTGTCGAGATCGGCGTCGGCGAAGACGATCAGCGGCGCATGACCGCCGAGTTCCATCACCAGACGCTTCATCGTCGGCGCACTCTGCGCGGCGATCAACCTGCCGACCTCGGTCGAGCCGGTGAAGCTCATGGCGCGAACGCGCGGATCTTCGCACATCCGCCCAACGATGGTCGAAGCCTTGCCGGTGAGAACGTTGAACACGCCTGCCGGCAGGCCGGCACGTTCGCCAAGCTCGGCCAGCGCCAGTGCAGACAGCGGCGTTTCCGAGGAAGGATGCGCGACGATGGTACAGCCGGCGGCAAGGGCGGCAGCCGCCTTGCGGGTCAGCATGGCCGCTGGAAAATTCCACGGCGTGACCACGCCGACGACGCCGAGCGGCTCGCGCCGCACCATCATCTCGGCGTTTGGCAAATGGCTGGTGACGCTTTCGGCGTTGAGGCGTTTGGCCTCCTCGGCATACCATTCGACAAAAGAGGCGGCGTAGTCTATCTCGCCGAGCGATTCCTTCAGCGGCTTGCCTTGTTCTAGCGTCATCAGCAGCGCCAGATCATTTTTGGCAGCGATGATCAGATCGAACCACTTTCGCAGTATTTTGGACCGTTCCTGCGGCAGCAATGTGCGCCAGGCAGGAAAGGCGCGCGATGCCGCATCGATCGCCAATGTGGTCTGCCGGGCATCGAGCGCGGCAACGAAAGCGACGGTGGATCCGGTGGCCGGATCGGTCACCTCGAAACTCTCCGCGGTCTCGCTTGCCGTCCAGTGGCCATCGACATAGGCGAGTTCACGCAGCAGCCGTCGGTCGGCGAGGCGATCAAGCGCTTCATGGCGCTGCGAGCGGGCAAAATGTGCGGACATCATCGGGCTCCCGGTTCGGGTGATGCCGCAAGACTATCTCTGCCGCGCAAACAGAGAGGCTGTTTCGGTGCCTGCAGGTAGAGAGATTGTCTCTATTGCATCGCCCGGGCAGACGATCTCTCCTGTATCAGGAAGATGCGGGCAGCAGATCGGCCACTGGCAGCACACTCTCCTCCTTCACCGTCTTGGTGACGATGTAGGTGAAATAGCGGTCTATGCCGATCTCGCGTTCGAGCAGAGTGTCAACCAGCCGCTGATAGGCGTCGATGTCGCGCGCCATCACCTTCAGCAGGTAATCGACGCCGCCACCGACAGACCAGCAGGCGACGATCTCGGGGATGTCGCGGATGACGCGCTCGAAACGGTCGAAATCGGCCTGGCGGTGGCTGGCCAGCGTCACCTCCATCAGCACGGTGGCGACCGGCGCGATGGCACGCATGGCGATCCTGGCGTGATAGCCGGAGACGATGCCGGCCTTTTCCAGCTTGCGCAGCCGCATCCAGCACGGCGTCGGCGACAGGCCGACCTTCTCGGCCAGCGCCAGCTTGGTGATGCGGCCGTCGCGCTGGATGGCCTCGAGGATTTTCAGGTCGATCGGATCGAGTTTCGCTGCAGCCATGATCGTCCACTTCCAGTGCCGGACACCATGACGGCGCATTATTTCGATTGTCAATTGCACTGATTTCGATCTCTAATAAGTCATGACATATTGGCGTCCAGATCCCGCTCTTATCCGGCGGCCGGCCTATCAATCGCTCGCCGACCAGTTCGCGCGCGCCATCCACGACGGGCGCCTGGCCAATGGCGCCCGGTTGCCGACGCACCGGCAGCTGGCCGACGATCTCAAACTTTCCGTGCAGACGGTCAGCCGCGCCTATGAGGAACTGATCCGCCGCGGGCTGGTGTCCGGCGAGGTCGGCCGCGGCAGCTTCGTGCAGACGCAGCGCCGCGAGCCGGAGCCGCCCTATTTGCCGGAGCGGCTGGGTGAGGTCATCGACCTCTCTATCCTGAAGCCGGTCTGCGAACCGATGCATCTGGAGCGGCTGAAGCAGGCGCTGGGCTGGCTCGCCGAAAACCTGCCGTCGAGCTCGGCGCTGTCGTTCAGGCCGAACATGGTGTTCCCGCGCCACCGCGCGGTGGGTGTCGAGTGGCTACGCTTCTGCGGCCTCGACGCGTCGCCGCAGAACATCAGCCTGACCAACGGCGCCACCGCAGGGATGACAGTGGCGCTGATGAGCGTGGCGCCGCCCGGTTCGACCGTCGCCACCGAGGCGATCGGCCATCACACACTGATCCCGCTGGCGCGTTATCTCGGTTTCAACCTCGAGGGTTTGCCGATCGACGACAATGGGCTGATCCCGGAAGCGCTGGACGAGGCCTGCCGGCTGTCGGACATCCGCGCGGTGTTCGTGCAGCCCTCGGTGATCAACCCTACGGCGACGCTGATGGACGCCGCCCGGCGCGAACAGATTGCCGCCGTTGCGCGCAGGCATGACATCGCCATTATCGAAAACGACGTCCTCGGCCCGCTGGTCGAGGACCGGCCGCCGCCGGTCGCGGCGTTTGCACCCGAGCGCACGCTCTACGTCACCTCCTTCACCAAGATCGTGGTGCCGGGCCTGCGCATCGGCTATCTCGCGGCACCCGATCGTTATGTCGCCGCGGTTGCCAACCGCCACCTCGTCTCGAACTGGATGGCGACGCCGCTGGTGGCCGAGATCGCCACCAAATGGGTGACCGACGGCACCGCGATGGAACTCGTTCGATGGCAGCGGATGGCTTTGCGGCGGCGTCTGGACATCGCCGCCGAGGCGCTCGCCGGAGTGGACTATCGGGCTCATCGCGACGGGCTGCATGTCTGGCTGCAACTGCCCGATGATCGCGGCGAGGAAGGCTTTGTTTCCCAGGCCCGCCTGCAGGGCGTGGCGATCGCGCCCGGCACGTCGTTTCGCATTTCGCAGATGCCTTGGCATCCAGCCGTGCGGATTTCGCTGGGCTCGACCACGGAGGGGGAACTGCGTGCCGGTCTCGGCGTTGTCACCAAGCTTCTGCTCGGCGATCCCGAGCATCTCCTGCTTGCGATCTAGGCAACAATTGGCGGGGAATTGTGCGGAGTCCGAAATATCGTCATGATATTATTTTCTTGATTGACATGATTTGCCGCGATCCGCATCGTTAAAGGCACAGCTTCTCCATCACGGGAAATTCATTGTCGGCGCCCATCATCAAGATCGACGGCATTTCGAAAAGCTTCGGCACCTTCAAGGTGCTGGATGGCCTCTCGATGCAGGTCATGCCCGGCGAGAAGCTGGCGCTGATCGGCCCGTCGGGTTCGGGAAAAACGACGATCCTGCGCATACTGATGACGCTAGAGCGTATCGACAGCGGCCATATTCAGGTCGACGGCGAGCAGCTGTACCACATGGAGCGTAACGGCCGGCTGCTGACGGCGGATGAACGGCATTTGGCAAAGATGCGCCAGAAGATCGGCATGGTCTTCCAACTGTTCAATCTGTTTCCGCACAAATGCGTCATCGACAATGTGACGCTGGCACCGATGCTGACCAAAGGCATGCCGCGGGCCGCCGCCGAAAAGCGGGCGATGGAGCTGCTCGACATGGTCGGCATGGTCGACAAGGCCAAAGTGATGCCGGCGCAGCTTTCCGGCGGACAGAAGCAGCGCGTCGCGATTGCCCGGGCGCTGGCGCTGTCGCCGAAGATCATGCTGTTCGACGAGGTCACCTCGGCGCTCGACCCGGAACTCGTCGACGAGGTGCTCAACGTCATGCGCAAGCTCGCCGCCGAGACCGACATGACCATGCTGCTGGTCACCCACGAGATGGGTTTCGCCCATGACTTCGCCGACCGGGTGCTGTTCTTCGATCGCGGCAGAATAGTCGAGGAAGGCAAGCCCGACGAGATTTTCCGCCATCCCAAACAGGAGCGTACGCAAGGTTTCCTGAAGAAGATCATTGCGGCCGGACATCGGGTCTGACTGCCATGCGAGGCGGCGACGCCTCAAGCAAGCCAAGAAGACAGACAAACAAGGAGTTGGGAACAATGAAGAAATTTGCCATTTTGGCCGGCGTCGCCGGTATTGCGCTGACGGCGGTGCTGGCCGCCTCGACGACCGGCTCGGCCGATGACAGCAAGCTCGAAGAGCTCAAGGCGCAAGGCTTTGCCCGCGTCGCCATCGCCAACGAGCCGCCCTATACGGCGGTCGCCGCCGACGGCAAGGTCTCGGGTGCGGCGCCTGACGTTGCCCGTGAAATCTTCAAACGCCTTGGCGTCAACGACATCGTCGCCTCTATCTCGGAATATGGTGCCATGATCCCCGGCTTGCAGGCCGGCCGTTTCGACGTCGTCACCGCCGGCCTGTTCATGAAGCCGGAACGTTGTGCTGCGGTCGCCTATTCGGAACCGGTGCTGTGCGACGCCGAGGCGATGCTGGTGAAGAAGGGCAACCCGAAGGGCTTCAAGAGCTACGAGGACGTCGCCAAGGACACCAGCGCGACGATCGGCGCACCCGGTGGCGGCACAGAGGAAAAGCTGGCGCTCACCGCAGGTGTGCCGCGCGAGCGCGTCATCGTCGTGCCGGACGGCCAGAGCGGCCTGAAGATGCTGCAGGACGGCCGCATCGATGCCTATTCACTGCCAGTGCTGTCGATCAACGACCTGGTCAAGAAAGCCAATGATCCGAACCTCGAAGTCATCGCGCCGGTGGTCGGTGCGCCGGTCTATTGCGATGGCGCGGCCTTCAAAAAGGGCGACGAAGCGCTACGTGATGCCTATGATGTCGAGCTGGCGAAACTGAAGAAGTCCGGCGAGTTCGCCAAGATCATCGAACCCTACGGCTTCTCGGCGGCGGCGGCGATGTCGACGAGCCGCGACAAGCTCTGCTCGGCGAAGTAGGCGCGTTCTTCCTTCTCCCCGTTGACGGGGAGAAGGTGGCCCGAAGGGCCGGATGAGGGGCGACGCCCAGCTTCTGATAGATTGGCTCTGCCCCTCATCTGCCTGCCGGCATCTTCTCCCCGTGAACGGGGAGAAGGACGCTGAAGTGATCGCCTCGCCAAATTCAATGCGGAGCCCTTTCGACCAATGACCCAATGGTCCGGCTATTTCGGCCTGATTTTGCAAGGAGCGCTTGTCACCATCGAGCTGACGCTGATGGGGTCGGTGCTGGCCTTGATCATGGCCTTTCTTGCCGGGCTGGGGCGGCTGTCGCGGTTTTTTGTGCTACGCGCGCTGGCCACCGCCTATATCGAGTTCTTCCGCGGCACCTCGATCTTCGTGCAGCTGTTCTGGGCCTATTTCGTGCTGCCTTTCGCCGGCATCTCGCTGACGCCGCTGCAGGCCGGCGTGCTGGCGCTGGGCCTGAATGTCGGGGCCTATGCGGCGGAAGTGGTGCGCGGCGCCATCAAGTCGATCGGCCGCGAACAATACGAGGCCTGCACCGCGCTCAATCTCGGCCGCTGGCAAGCCATGCGCCATATCATCCTGCCACAGGCACTGCTGGTGATGCTGCCGACCTTCGGCAACAACGCCATTGAATTGCTCAAGGCCACCGCCGTCGTCTCGCTGATCTCGCTTGCCGACCTGACCTTCCAGGCGCAGGTGGTGCGCTCGCAGACCGGCAACACGCTGGTGCCGTTCAGCACCATTCTCGTCATCTATTTCGTGCTGGCGCTACTCATCTCATGGGGCGTGCGGTCGCTGGAACGCCGCATGGCGCGCGGCCTCGACGGGGTGCGCGTCTGATGGATCGGGCTCTGTAATGGAATGGGATTGGGATTTTGTCCGGCAGATCCTGCCGACGCTGATCCAGGGGGTGAAGATCACCATCCTGGCGACGCTGCTCGGCTCGGTGCTGGCGGCCATCGTTGGGCTGGGCATCGCGTTGGCGCGCCGTTCGCCGAACAGGGCTCTGTCGCGCACGATCGGCTTCCTTGCCGAGTTCATCCGCGGCACGCCGCTATTGGTGCAGCTCTATTTCATCTTCTACGTGCTGCCGGATTTCGGCGTCCTGTTGCCGCCGCTGGTGGCGGGCGTCATCGGTCTCGGGCTGCATTACGGCACCTACACAGCCGAGGTCTACCGCGCCGGCATCGATAATGTGCCGCGCGGCCAATGGGAAGCGGCCAAGGCCTGCAATCTGAACGCCACGCAGACCTGGACGCACATCATCATGCCGCAGGCGATCCCGCCGATGATCCCGGCGCTTGCCAATTATTTCATCGCCATGTTCAAAGAGACGCCGCTGCTGTCGGCGATCACCGTGCTGGAACTGATGAACCAGGCCAAGAGCGTCGCCAATACCTATTATCGGTATATCGAACCGATCACCTTGGTCGGCGCCTTCTTCCTCGCCATCAGCCTGTTCTCGGTGGTGCTGCTGCGCTGGCTGGAACACCGTTATGGGCGGATCGAACGATGAGCGCTGCACCCGATATCCGCCTGCGCTCGGCCCGTCCAGCGCTCGATGCACGTCCGCTGGAAAAGCGGGTCGGCCTGATTATCCTTGCCACCGACCATACGAGCGAACCGGATTTTCACCGCATGGTGGCAAGCGATCGTATCGGCGTCTATGTCGCGCGTATTCCCTACGCCAACCCGACGACGCCGGAGAATTTGCGCAAGATGCAGCCGTCACTGACGGCGGGCGCGGCCCTGATCCTTCCTGACGAACCGCTCGATGCGATCTGCTATTCCTGCACCTCGGCCTCCGTCGTGATCGGCGATGCCGAAATCGAGGCGGCGGTGAAGGCCGCGAAACCCGGCGCGCCGGTGGTGACGCCGCCGATGGCCGGAGTGCGCGGCCTGAAGGCGCTGGGCGCCAGGACGATCAGCATCCTCACCCCCTATACGGTCGAGACGAGCCGGCCAATGGCGGCCTATTTCGCGGCACACGGTTTCGAGATCGCCAGCTTCACTTGCCTCGGCTTCGAGGATGACCGCGAGATGGCGCGGATTGCGCCGAAATCCTTGGTCGATCTGGCCCGCGAGGCGACGGCCCCGCAGGCCGACGCGCTGTTCGTGTCCTGCACGGCGCTGCGGTCGGCGCTGGCAGTTGTCGGTATGGAAGAAGCCATCGGCCGTCCCGTCGTCACCAGCAACCAGGCGACAGCCTGGAATTGCCTGCGGCTTTGCGGCGACGACGAGCCACGCCCCGAATTCGGCCGCCTGATGACGCTGCCGTTGAACTGATTGCAGAGCCATGACCACGTCCAGGATAAGCCTCTCCGACATCCGCGCCGCACGCGAGCGCATCGCAGGCAAGGTCGAGCGCACGCCGACCGTCACTTCCCCGAGTCTTTCCCAACACTTGGACGCTCCTGTTTATCTCAAGCTCGAACATCGGCAGACCACCGGCGCCTTCAAGTTGCGCGGTGCCTCGAACGCTATCGCCTCGTTGACAGAAGAGGAGAGCGCGCGCGGCGTCGTCGCGGCCTCGACCGGCAACCATGGCCGGGCGCTTGCCTATGCCGCTCGACTGCAAGGCATCCACGCGACGATCTGCATGTCGCGGCTGGTGCCTGAGAACAAGCTCGAGGAAATCCGTCGGCTCGGCGCCGAGATCCGCATCGTCGGCAACAGCCAGGACAATGCGCAGCGGGAGGTCGAACGGCTGGTCGCGGAAGAGGGGCTGATCATGCTGCCGCCTTTCGATCATCCTGCGGTCGTTGCCGGGCAAGGAACACTTGGGCTGGAGATCATGGAACAAGTTGCGGACGCCGCGCTGGTGTTGGTGCCGCTTTCCGGCGGTGGGCTGGCGGCTGGCGTTGCCGCTGCCGTCAAGGGCGTCAGCCCGGCAACGAGGGTCATCGGCGTTTCGATGGCGCGCGGTGCGGCGATGAAGGCAAGCCTCGACGCCGGGCATCCGGTGTCGGTCGAGGAACTGCCGACGCTGGCCGACTCGCTCGGCGGCGGCATTGGGCTCGACAACCGGCTGACCTTCGCCATGTGCCGTGATCTGCTCGATGATGTGATCCTGCTCAGCGAGGACGAGATCGCCGCCGGCATCCGCCATGCTTATGAGCAGGAGCGCGAGATCGTCGAAGGCGCCGGCGCGGTCGGCATTGCGGCTGTGCTTGCCGGCAAGGTCGGGGCGAACGGCCCGACGGTGCTCGTGCTGTCCGGCCGCAACATCGACATGACACTTCACCGCAAGATCATTTGCGGCGAAGCAATTGCGGAGAGCGCAGCATGAGCCGGATGACGATCCTCACCGAAGCTGAATTGCGCAAGATCGTGAAGCTCGATCTCGATGCCGTCGCCTGTGTCGAGAACGCGTTTCGCGCGCTCGCCACCTTGCCGGTGGCGATGCCGCCGATCCTGCGGCTCGACATTCCCGAGCATCGCGGCGAGGTCGATGTCAAGACCGCCTATGTGCCGGGCATCGACGGTTTTGCGATCAAGATCAGCCCCGGCTTTTTCGATAATCCGAAGCTCGGCCTGCCTAGCGTCAACGGCATGATGGTGCTGCTGTCGGCGAAGACCGGGCTGGTCGAGGCGCTGCTGCTCGACAATGGCTATCTCACCGACATCCGCACGGCGGCGGCCGGCGCGGTCGCCGCCAAACATCTGTCGCGTCCGGACTCCTCCGTTGCCGCAATCTTCGGCGCCGGTGTTCAGGCCGGACTGCAGCTCGAGGCGCTGATGCTGGTGCGGTCGATCACCGAGGCTCGGATCTGGGCAAGGGATGCCGCCAAGGCCGAAGCCGCGGCGGACGCATTGTCCGAAAGACTGGGCATCGCCGTTCACGCCGAGCCGGACGCGGCAAAGGCTGCGGCCGATGCCGACATCATCGTCACCACGACGCCGTCGACCGAGCCGCTGATCAAGGCCGGCTTCGTCTCCGCCGGCCAGCACATCACCGCGATGGGCTCGGACGCGGAGCACAAGAACGAGATCGCGCCGGCGATCCTGCGCATGGCCGACCTCTACGTCGCCGACAGTGCGAAACAGACGCGGCGCCTGGGCGAACTGCACCATGCCATCGTGGCGGGCGTGATGGCGGCCGATGCCGAGATCACCGAGCTTGGCCACATCATCGCCGGCGAAAGGCATGGCCGGCGTTCGGACAGCGACATCACCATTGCCGATCTGACCGGCACCGGCGTGCAGGACACGGCGATCGCCACGCTCGCCCGCGACCGTGCGCGTGCAGCCAAGACCGGTACGATTTTCGAAAGCTGATACCGGCCGCAAGGCCCAACAAACGAGGACCAAGAACAATGCAGCCTAATTTGAAATTCTCGCGCGGCGAATATGCGGAGCGCCTCGCCAAGACGCGGAAGGCGATGGCGGCCAAGGGCGTCGATCTGCTTGTTGTCAGCGATCCGTCCAACATGGCCTGGCTGACCGGCTATGACGGCTGGTCGTTCTACGTACACCAGGCGGTCGTCGTGCCACCGTCGGGCGAGCCGGTGTGGTACGGGCGCGGCCAGGACGCCAACGGCGCCAAGCGCACCGCCTATCTCGCGCACGACAACATCGTCGGCTATGCCGACAACTATGTGCAGTCGACCGAGCGCCATCCGATGGATTTTCTGTCCAGCGTGCTCGCCGATCGCGGCTGGGGCAAGCTCAGCATCGGTGTCGAGATGGACAATTACTGGTTCTCGGCCGCTGCCTTCGCATCGCTGCAGAGGCACTTGCCCAACGCCCGCTTCGTCGATGCCACGGCACTGGTCAACTGGCAGCGCGCGGTGAAGAGCCCGACCGAAATCGACTACATGCGCAAAGCCGCCCGCATCGTCGAAGCGATGCACCAGCGCATCGTCGACAAGATCGAAGTCGGCATGCGCAAATGCGACCTGGTCGCCGAGATCTATGATGCCGGCACGCGCGGCGTCGACGGCATTGGCGGCGACTATCCGGCGATCGTGCCGCTGCTGCCGTCAGGCACTGATGCATCGGCACCGCATCTGACCTGGGACGACAGGCCGATGAAATCGGGCGAGGGCACTTTCTTCGAGATCGCCGGCTGCTACAACCGCTACCATTGTCCGCTGTCGCGCACCGTCTTCCTCGGCAAACCGACGCAGGAATTCCTCGATGCCGAGAAGGCGACGCTGGAAGGCATGGAGGCGGGACTTGCCGCGGCCAAGCCCGGCAACACCTGCGAGGACATCGCCAACGCCTTCTTCGCGGTCCTGAAGAGATACGGCATCGTCAAGGACAACCGTACCGGCTATCCGATCGGGCTTTCCTATCCGCCGGACTGGGGCGAACGCACGATGAGCCTGCGCCCAGGCGACCGCACCGAGCTCAAGCCCGG
This sequence comes from Mesorhizobium sp. M0983, assembly GCF_040318975.1. Taxonomy (NCBI): domain Bacteria; kingdom Pseudomonadati; phylum Pseudomonadota; class Alphaproteobacteria; order Hyphomicrobiales; family Phyllobacteriaceae; genus Mesorhizobium; species Mesorhizobium sp. M0983. The sequence continues at coordinate 158,597 of NZ_JAMYNH010000006.1, forward strand.
CATGACCTTCCATTTCATGACCGGCCTGTGGCTGGAGACGATGGGGCTGGAGATCACCGAATCCATCCTGATCACCGAAACGGGCGTCGAGTGCCTGGCCAATGTGCCGCGCAAGCTGGTGGTAAAGAATTGAGCCCGATGTCCAGCCTTCGCCCATCACCGATCACGCCGAGCGTCGATTTCGAGCGCGACGGCGTGCAGCACGGTTTCTTGCGCCTGCCTTACAGCCGTGACGATTCCGCCTGGGGATCGGTGATGATCCCGATCTGCGTCATCCGCAACGGCAACGGGCCGAGTGCATTGCTCACCGGCGGTAATCATGGCGACGAATATGAGGGGCCGCTGGCGCTTTACGATCTCGCCCGCACGCTCGATCCGAAGCAGGTCAGCGGCACGGTCATCATCGTGCCGGCGATGAACTATCCGGCGTTCCGCGCCGGCACGCGCACCTCGCCGATCGACAAGGGCAATCTCAACCGCAGCTTTCCCGGCCGGCCCGACGGTACGGTGACCGAGAAGATCGCCGATTATTTCCAGCGCGAACTTCTGCCGCGCACCGACATCGCGCTCGATTTCCATTCCGGCGGCAAGACGCTCGACTTCGTGCCGTTCTGCGCCGCCCATATCCGGCCCGACAAGGTGCTGGAAGAGAAGGGGTTCGCTGCGGTTGAAGCTTTCTCGGCACCCTGGTCGATGAAGATGCTGGAGATCGACGCGGTCGGCATGTTCGACACTGCCGCCGAAGAGATGGGCAAGCTGTTCATCACCACCGAGCTCGGCGGCGGCGGAACTTCGCGCGCGGAAACGGTGCGGATCGCGCGTCGCGGCGTGCTCAATGTGCTGCGCCATGCCGGCATCGTCGCCGGCGCGGTCGAGATGCAGCCGACCCGCTGGCTCGACATGCCATCGGGAGATTGCTTCTCGTTCGCCGAGGACGACGGGATGATCGAAACCATGATCGATCTCGGCGAGCCGGTGGCAGAAAACCAGGTGCTGGCGCGCATCCATTCGATCGGCCGCACCGGCGGCGCTCCGCAGGAGATCCGGGCCAAAATGTCCGGTCTGTTGGCAGCGCGGCATTTTCCCGGATTGGTCAAGGCGGGCGACTGTGCTGCCGTGGTGGCCGTGCTGGTCGATTGAGGCTAGGAGGCCGATGTCGGAAACGGCTCGGCCTTGCCTTTAGGGCGGTCGCCGATGGCAAAGACGGCGCTCGCCTCGCTGACGATCGAGACATGGTCCTTGGCGGCTGTTCCGGCGGCCGTACTGTCGCCGCGCATGATTGCGGTAACGATGGCGTCATGCTCTTGCCAGGACTGGGCCAGCCGGCCGGGCAGCATGAATTGCGCGCGCCTGAACGGCGCCAGCCGGCCGCGGGTCATGACGGTCAACTCATAAATGTGCTTGCTGTGCGCGCCGCGATAGAGCCGGGTGTGGAATTCGGTGTTGAAAAGCTCATACTCTTCTTCGGCACCGAGCTGCACGAAGCGCGCCGAGGCCTGGTGCTCGGCCTCCAGCGTGCGGCGTTCGCCGGCTGTCATGCGCTCGGCCGAGAAGCGCGCGCAGATCGCTTCGAGCTCGGCCATGCTCTCGAACATCGAGGCGAGATGCTCCTGCGTCACCACCGCGACGGTGGCGCCGCGGTTCGGCCGCCTTTCGACCAGTCCCATGGCGCTGAGTCGGCTGAGCGCTTCCCTGATAGGCGTGCGTGAAACGTCGAAGCGGGCGGCGAGCGAGGCTTCGTCGAGTTTTTCGCCGGGACGCAGGAAACCGGTAACGATCCGGTCGCTGATCGCCCTCACCATCTGATCGACGGTCGTGCCCGACCTGATCAAATTGCGCTTTGCCGACACGTCTCCTCCGTCCAGTCTCTTCGCGCAGCCATAAGCCACGCACCGGCTTCGATTCCTCCGCAGCTCTGTATGCCTATGTTTTAGCCTTCATGTCAAATTGGCCGTTTTATAGGCAAAAAGTGTATGCAATAGCTCCGGCTTTGTGCAGGCCACATCGGCACACTCGTTGATATTGCTTAATAAATCCCATTTCTGAAACTGGCACGCTGATTGCATACACTTCTTTCATTGAGGTGTTAACCGGCCCCAAAGGCCCCATAGAGGGAGCATTCACATGACCGAGCGATTCATGCTTAGCCGCCGCGACCTGCTCAAGACTTCCGCCGCCGGAGCGGCGCTCGGTCTTGCGTCCGCATCGTTTCCGATCAGCAGGGCCTTCGCCGCGACCGCAACCGTCGGCTTCATCTATGTCGGGCCAAAGGACGATTACGGCTACAACCAGGCGCATGCCGAAGGCGCCGCCACGCTGAAGAGGATCGAAGGCATTTCCGTCGTCGAAGAGGAGAACGTGCCGGAGACGGTCGACGTGCAGAAGACGATGGAATCGATGATCAATCTCGACGGTGCGTCGCTGATCTTCCCGACCTCGTTCGGCTATTTCGATCCGCATATGCTGGCCATGTGCGCGAAATTCCCCGACGTGCAGTTCCGCCATTGCGGCGGCATGTGGAACAAGGACAAGCATCCGATGAATGCCGGTTCCTATTTCGGCTATATCGGCATGGGCCAGTATCTGAACGGCGTCGTCGCCGGCCACACCAGCAAAACCAAGAAGCTCGGCTTCGTCGCGGCAAAGCCGATCCCGCAGGTGCTGCTCAACATCAATTCCTTCCTGCTCGGCGCGCGCTCGGTCGACCCGACCATCACCTGCCAGGTGATCTTCACCGGCGAGTGGTCGCTGGCGGTCAAGGAGGCGGAGGCCACCAATGCGCTGGTCGACCAGGGCGCCGACGTCATCACCTGTCATGTCGACAGCCCCAAGGTGGTGGTCGAGACGGCGGCCGGACGTGGCGCCTTCGTCTGCGGCTATCATGCCAACCAGAGCCCGCTGGCGCCGGAGAAATACCTGACCGGCGCGGAATGGAACTGGGCCAAGGTCTACAAGATGTTCGTCGACGATCTGGTGGCCGGCACGCCGCTGCCCAATTTCACACGCGGTGGCCTGGCAGACGGCTTCGTCAAGATGAGCCCGCTCGGCCCCGCCGTCGGCGATGCCGCCCGCAAGCAGTTCGACGGCACGCTGGCCGAAATGATGAAAGGCGGATTTTCCGTCATCAAGGGTCCGCTGAAGAGCAACAAGGGCGTCGTCGTCGCGACCGAGGGCCAGGCCTTCGTCGAGACCGCGCTCGAGCTCGAAAGCATGGACTACCTCGTCGAGGGCGTGGTCGGTTCGACCGCCTGAACCGGATCGGAGACGGGGCCATGGCAGACACGGTCAGTACCGCGAGCGCACCAGCGCTGTTTGGCGCCAGGAATTATCCGGCGGCACTCGAATGGGTGGCACGGCGGGCGGAAGCCTTCGTCATACCGCTCGCGGCGCTGATCGTCGGCATGGCGCTGTTCAGCCTGTTCATCGCGCTGGTCGGCAAATCACCGGTGCAACTCTACGTGACGATGTGGCGCGGCGGCTTCGGCTCCTGGTTCTCGATCCAGAACTCGCTGTCGCGGGCCGCACCGCTTTTGCTGGCAGCGCTCTGCGTGGCGCTGCCGGCTCGGCTCGGCCTCGTCGTCATCGGCGGCGAAGGCGCGATTGTGCTGGGCGGCGTTGCCGCCGCCGCCATCGGCGTCGCGGCGAATGGCGCGCCGGCTTTCGTGGTCATCCTGTTGATGGGCGTGGCGGGCGTGGTCGCCGGCGGCATCTGGATAGGTGCCGTCGGCGCACTCCGCCACTACCGCGCCGTCAACGAAACCATATCCAGCCTGCTGATGGCCTATATCGCCATCGCGCTGATGAACCATCTGGTCGAAGGGCCGCTGCGCGATCCGGCCTCGCTCAACAAACCCTCGACCGAGCCGCTGGCGGATGCCTACCGCATCGGCAACATTCCAGGCATGGACGTGCACTGGGGCCTTGTCGTCGGCATCGTCGCCTGCGTCCTGTCCTGGCTGTTGATCGAAAAGACGCGCTGGGGGTTTGCCGCCCGCATTGCCGGCGGCAATGTCAGGGCGGCCCAGGTGCAAGGGCTTCCCGTCGGCCCGCTGATCGTCGGCTTTACCGGGCTCGCCGGCGGCTTTGCCGGACTGGCCGGCATGCTGGAAGTCGGCGCCGTGCAAGGCAGCGCCAACGCCTCGCTCGCCGCCGGCTACGGCTATACCGGCATCCTCGTCGCCTTCCTCGCCCGCCACAATCCGCTCGCCATCATCCCGGTCGCTTTCCTGCTCGGCGGCATCGGCGCTTCCGGCGGGCTGATCCAGCGCCGCATGGACCTGCCCGACGCCACCGTGCTGGTGCTGCAAGGCATGCTCTTCGTGGTCATCCTGTTCAGCGAAACCTTTTACGGCCGCTTCAAGGTTTTCAATCCCGATCTGTGGAAGAGGGGCTCCTGATGGACGCGACCGAGATCGGCCTGTGGGGCGTGCCGCTCGCCATTCTCGGCGGCGCCATCCGCGTCTCGACGCCGTTCATCTTCGTGTCGCTCGGCGAAGCCATCACCGAGCGCTCCGGCCGCATCAATCTCGGCCTCGAAGGCACGCTGGTCTTCGGCGCAATGACCGCCTATGCGGTAGCAGTGGTGACCGGCTCGCCATGGCTCGGCGTGCTGGCTGCCGCCGGTGCCGGTCTTTGCTTCGGGCTGTTCCATGGCTGGATCTGCAAATTCCGCGGGGTTAACGACATCGCCATCGGCATCGCGCTGATGCTGTTCGGCTCGGGTCTCGCCTTCTTCTTCGGCAAGCCGTTCATCCAGCCCTCGGCGCCAGACCTGCCGGCCATCGCCTTCGGTGGCTGGTCGAATATTCCGCAGGTGCAGGCGGCGCTCAACGTCAACGTGCTGTTCCTGATCGGGGCCGCACTTGCGCTGTTCCTGTGGTGGGCCTTCCGTAACACCCGCGCCGGCCTGATCGTACGCGTCGTCGGCGACAGCTCCGATGCGGCGCGCGCCATGGGCCTCAATCCCAACACCGTGCGCCTGCTTGCGACAGGCGTCGGCGGCGCGCTCGCCGGCATCGGCGGCGCCTATCTGTCGCTCTATTACCCCGGCAGCTGGACCGAACGCATCTCGTCGGGGCAGGGGCTGATGGCGGTGGCGCTGGTCATCTTCGCACGCTGGAACCCGCTCGGCTGCTTTGCCGCGGCACTGTTGTTCGGCGGCGCCGGGGCGCTAGGCCCGGCGTTGCAATCGGTCGGGGTAACGCAGGGCTACTATCTCTTCTACGCCGCACCTTACATCCTCACGCTCATCATCATGATCGCCACCTCGTCGCCGAGCCGCTCGCTTGCCGGCGCGCCGGGCGAGTTGTCGATCACCAAATGACTGGAGTTTTCCCGATGAACGCCAGAGCCGAGATCACCCAGCGCTACATCGACGCCGACCCTTATCCATGGCCCTACAATGGCGAGCTGCGGTCGGACAATACGGCTCTGATCATCATCGATATGCAGACCGATTTCTGCGGGCCGGGCGGCTATGTCGATCATATGGGCTACGATCTTTCGCTGGTGCGGGCGCCGATCGAGCCGATCAAGTCGGTGCTTGCAGCCATGCGGGCCAAGGGCTACACCATCATCCACACGCGCGAGGGCCACCGGCCCGATCTCGCCGACCTGCCGGCCAACAAGCGCTGGCGCTCACGCCGCATCAATGCCGGCATTGGCGACCCCGGACCTTGCGGGCGCATCCTGGTGCGCGGCGAACCAGGCTGGGATATCATCCCCGACCTCTATCCGGCGGCGGGCGAACCGATCATCGACAAGCCGGGCAAGGGCTCGTTCTGCGCCACCGATCTGGAGCTGATCCTGCACCAGCGCGGCATCGAAAACATCGTGCTGACCGGCATCACCACCGATGTCTGCGTCCACACGACCATGCGCGAGGCCAATGATCGCGGCTTCGAATGCGTGATGCTTGAGGACTGCTGCGGCGCGACCGACTACGGCAACCATCTCGCCGCGATCAAGATGATCAAGATGCAGGGCGGCGTGTTCGGCGCGGTGTCGAGCTCGGCGTCCTTCGTCGCGCAGCTGCCGTGAGGGGGCGATCTTGAGCGGAACCATCGTCAAGAAAGCCGTCGGCGTCGAGACTATCGGCATGACCATGCGCTTCGGCGCCTTCACCGCGCTGGACGATGTCTCGATCAAGGTGCCAGCGGGATCATTCCATGCGCTGCTCGGCGAAAACGGTGCCGGCAAGTCGACGCTGGTCAAATGCATGATGGGTTTTTACCGCCCGACCGCCGGCGACATGCTGGTCGATGCCCGCGAGGTCGCGATAGCCAGCCCGAAGGATGCCTCGGCGCTCGGGCTAGGCATGGTCTATCAGCATTTTACCCTCGTCCCGTCGCTGACCGGTGCGGAAAACCTGGTCATTTCCCGCGAGAAAGTGCCGGGCGTCATCGACTGGCGCAAGGAGCGCGCCGCACTTGCGCAATTCATGCAGCGGATGCCGTTCAAGCTGCCGCTCGACGTCAAGGTGGCGGAACTTGCGGCCGGCGAGAAGCAGAAGCTCGAAATCGTCAAGCAGCTCTATCTCGGCCGCAGTTTCCTGGTGCTCGACGAGCCGACTTCGGTGCTCACCCCTGGCGAGGCACAGGAAGTGCTTGGCCTGGTGCGCGACATGACCAGGACAGGCGACCTCACCGTGCTGATGATCTCGCACAAATTCCACGAGGTGACGGCCTTTGCCGACGACATCACCGTGTTGCGCAAGGGCAGGCTGACCGGAACCGGAAAGGTCTCCGAACTTTCGCACAAGCAGATGGCGGCGATGATGATCGGCGACCAACCGATTGCAGCACTCGACAGTCGCGCTCCGGTGCCGGCCGGCGCCAGGCAGGTGCTGACGGTAAAGTCGCTGAAGGCGCCTGACCGCACCGGCTTGAAAAGCATCGACATCGGCGAGCTCGACGTGAAGTCCGGCGAGATCGTCGGCATCGCCGGCATCTCCGGCAACGGCCAGAAGGAGTTTCTCGAAGTCCTTGCCGGACAGCGGGCACGCAATGCGGGCGACGTTCTGGTGAAAGGCTCGCCCTATGGTGCCAGCCGCAGCGAGGCGCGCACGCTCAATGTCCGCTTCATTCCGGAGGAGCCATTGCGCAATGCCTGCGCACCGCGGATGACGGTGGCCGAAAACATGGCCTTCCGGACCTTCGACCTCAACGAGGCCGGCAAGCCGGTCAACTGGATCAGGATGAGCGCGATCAGGGACTACGCGGCCCGTCTTGTCGAACAGTTCAAGGTCAAGACGGCCTCGCTCGCTTCGCCGATTTCATCATTGTCGGGCGGCAATGTGCAGCGCGCGGTGCTGGCGCGGGAACTGACCGGCGAGGTCGATTTGCTCATCGTGTCGAACCCCTGCTTCGGCCTCGACTTCTCCGCCGTCGCCGAAATACGCGCCCGCATCATGAAGGCGCGCAATGCCGGTGCTGCAGTGCTTTTGATGTCGGAGGACCTCGACGAGCTGCTTGAGCTCTCGGACCGCATCTTCGTCATGTCGGATGGCGCGCTGGTCTACGAGACGCCGATCGCGCAGGCGAGCGTGCAGACGATCGGCGAGCACATGGCGGGACATCATTGATGGCGGAGATCGAGGCGCTGCCGTTCCCGTTTGCCTTCAAGCCTGAGGCGATGGCGCTGGTCGTCATCGACATGCAGCGCGATTTCGCCGAGCCCGGCGGCTTCGGCGCCAGCCTCGGCAACGACGTCAGCCGGATCACGGCGATCGTGCCGACGGTGAAAAGGCTGCTCGAAGGGTTTCGCGCCGCTGGCCTGCCGGTGATCCACACGATGGAGTGCCACAAGGCAGATTTTTCGGATCTGCCGCCGGCCAAGCGCAATCGCGGCAATCCGTCGATCCGCATCGGCGATATCGGTCCCATGGGTCGCGTGCTGATCGTCGGCGAACCGGGAACGGCGATCCTCGATGAACTTGCACCATTGCCTGGCGAGATCGTCATCGAAAAACCCGGCAAGGGCGCGTTCTATGCCACCAGCTTCGGCGATGACCTCAAGCGGCTCGGCGCACAGCAACTGGTCTTTGCCGGGGTGACGACGGAGGTCTGCGTGCAGACGACGATGCGCGAGGCCAACGACCGCGGCTATGAATGCCTGCTGGCGGAGGATGCGACGGAGAGCTATTTTCCGGAGTTCAAGACGGCAGCCCTTGCCATGATCAGGGCGCAGGGCGCGATCGTCGGCTGGACGGCGACAACGGACCAGGTGCTCGAGGGAATTTCCAATGCCTAACATTGCATACCAGGCCCTCATCCAAGGGGGCTGGCGTGATCTGCCATTCGAGCCTTTTCGCGAAGGCATCACGGTGCATTGGCTGCTCAAGGGGGGATCGACGGAACCGTCGGTCGCGATTCTCAACTACCGGGCGGGCGCCGGCGTGCCGCGTCACCGCCACGCCGGGCTGGAAACGATCATCGTGCTGGAAGGCTCGCAGAGCGACGAGAACGGCGATTATGCAGCGGGCAGTGTGATCCTGAACCCGGTTGGAACCGAGCATTCGGTGTGGACAAAAGACGGCTGCGTCGTACTCATCCAGTGGAACCTGCCGGTCGTCATTCAGGGCGAGGCCGAATGAGCGACATCCGCTTCGACATAGCGAGCCTGCACGCCGCCTATCAGGCCGGCCTCAGTATTGGCGATATGATCGATACGGTCCATGCGCGGCTCGCGGCGGCCGATGACCCGGGCATCTTCATCCATCTGGCGAGCAGGGCGGAGATGCTTGCCGAGGCGGAAAAGCTCGGCCTGTTCGATCCGTTGGCAAAGCCACTGTGGGGCGTTCCGTTCGCGGTCAAGGACAACATCGATGTTGCCGGCATGCCGACCACGGCGGCCTGCGCGGAATATGCCTACTTGCCGGCGAACGACGCCACCGTCGTCGCGCGGCTCAAGGCCGCCGGCGCGCTGGTCGTCGGCAAGACCAATCTCGACCAGTTCGCTACCGGCCTGGTCGGCGTGCGCACGCCCTATCCAATCCCGAGGAATGCGATCGACCCGACACTGGTGCCGGGCGGCTCCTCATGCGGCTCGGCCGTGGCGACGGCGCGTGGCATCGTCTCGTTCGCGCTCGGCACCGACACCGCCGGTTCGGGCCGCATACCCGCCGGCCTCAACAACATCGTCGGGCTGAAGCCGAGCGTCGGCGCGCTGTCGGCCGCCGGCGTCGTGCCGGCCTGCCGCACGCTCGACTGCGTCTCCGTCTTCGCACTCAACGTCGACGACGCCTACAGCGTGTTCGAGGTCGCGGCGGCGAAGGACGACGCCGATCCCTATTCACGTGACCTCGGCATCCAACCGCTTGCCGCGCGCCCACCGGTGCTGACGGTTGGCGTGCCGGCCAAGGCCGATCGGACGTTCTTCGGCGACCAGGCGATGCAGGCGGGCTTCGAGGCCGCTCTTGCCTCGCTGGAGACGCTGGGCTGCAGGCTGGTCGAAATCCCGTTCGGCGATTTCTACGCCACCGCCAATCTGCTTTACGAGGGCGCCTGGGTGGCCGAGCGTTACACCGCGATCAGGGACTTCATGGATGCCAACGAGGCGGCCATGCATCCGGTGACGCGGCAGATCATCGGCGGTGCGCGAAAACTTTCCGCAGCGGACGCCTTCAACGGGCTCTATGCCTTGCAGGCCTACAAGGCCAAGCTTGCGCCGGTTATCGCCTCGGTCGATCTTTTCTGTGTGCCGACCGCGCCGACGCATTACACAGTCGAAGCGGTGTTGGCTGACCCTATCGTCACCAACAGCCGGCTCGGCACCTACACCAACTTCGTCAATCTGCTCGACATGTGCGGCATCGCCGTGCCGACCGGAACCCGCAGCGACGGTTTGCCGATGAGCGTCACCTTGCTTGCCGCGGCGGGCAAGGACCATCTGACGGCGTCGCTTGCGCGCGATGTCCATGCGGCAAGCGGCCTTGCGCTGGGCGCTACCGGCTGGCCGCTGCCGCCGCGTGGCGATATCCGCGTGGACGTGGATGAAGGCACGATCGAGCTGGCCGTGGTCGGCGCGCATCTATCGGGGATGGCGCTGAACGGCCAGTTGCAGCAGCTCGGCGCGATTTTCGCCCGGGCTGCGAGAACGGCGCCGCTCTACCGGCTTTACGCACTCGCCGGCCAGTCGGTGTCGAGACCGGGGCTCGAGCGCACCTGCAATGGCAAGGGCACAGCCATCGAGGTCGAAGTCTGGCGGCTGTCGCCGCAAGCCTTCGGTCGCTTCGTCGCGGCGATCCCGCCGCCGCTCGGCATCGGGACGCTTCTGCTCGACGACGGAACTTCGCCGAAAGGCTTCCTCGTTGAAAGTGCCGGCCTTACCGATGCAGAAGAGATTTCGCATTTCGGCGGCTGGCGCAATTTCATGGGGGATCAGCAGCTGCGGAGCTGACGCCATCACTCGACCTTTTGCCGGAACTTCGAGTGGCAGCTCGAGCAATCCTGCAAGATGAGATGCAGGAGGTGCTCCGCCGGCAATTTGGCGGGATCGGCTTCCGCCGTCCCCGGTCGCTTGCCAAGCAGGCTGCCACCGCCCATCGCCGGGCCGGAACCCATTCTCATGTCGTCGGTAATGCGCGGCGGCACCCGCTCGGCGTCGGAGGCCAGGGCGCTGGCCAGCGTCCCGATGTGGCGAGCCAGCCCTTCGAACTCCGCGCGGGCAGGGTCGATATCCAGCTTGGCGCCTGAAGGCGCACCCAATGTCGCGCTGGGGAATTCGGCAATGAGGGAAGGGCCGGTGCGGGCGCGGATGGCCTCGGCCGCCGCTTGGAAAGCCGCGGCGTCATACGCCCGCTTGCCGTCGAACATCCCGGCGATCGCCTTTGCCGCCGCAGCCATTTCCTTCATCGAGGCCTGGCGAGCCTCGATGACCGCATCACGGCTCGAATGGGCGGCAGCGAACACGACAGAGACGCAGGCAAGCGACAGCACTGTTAGAGCGGCTGCGAGCCTCACTGGGCCACGCCTTGTCCCGCCAACTCGTCGATGATCGGGCACTCCGGCCGCTCGTCGCCGTGGCAGTGACTGACCAGATGGTGAAGCAAGCCACGCAATCCGACCAGTTCGGCGATCTTCCTGTCGATCTCCACCAACTTGGCTTTCGCGATCGCCTTCACGTCAGCGCTGTCACGTTCCCTGTCTTGGTACAGCGAGAGCAACTGGCGGCATTCGTCGACCGAAAACCCCAGGCTTCGCGAGCGCTGCAGGAAGCGCAGCCGGTGAATATCGGCCGTCGAGTAATCGCGATAGCCATTGTCTGTCCGGGCCGGGTGCAAGAGCCCGATGTCCTCGTAGTAGCGGATCGTCTTGGCCGGTAGGCCGGATTTTTCGGATGCGACGCCGATGTTCATATCGGAAATCTCCTTTATCGGAGGAAATAGACCTTCCAGTAGATGGAAGGTCAACATGATGTGGCGATTTTGGATGCCCGACGCAACCGCCCGCCGGCTCCAACCGTTTGCCTGCCAACAGCGCATACTGAACCTTCGGGAAGAAATCAGTTTTCGGAAACGTTTATCGAACAGCGCTCAAACTCGGCGCCCGGCACCAGGTACCGATCAGCAAGGACCCTCCGGCGGCACGTTACGCCGTGCAGACGCCGAGGAGATAGAACATGCCCGTCAAGGCCTATATCAACCGGATCGCGACAGCGGTGCCGGAGCACGAGGTTCATCAATTCTACCTGCGTTTCGCGGCCTCGATGCTCGCGGCCGATCGCCGGAGGATCTTCGAACGCATGGCCGATCTTGCCGGCATCGAGCACCGCTATTCCTGCTTTGCGCCGGCGTCCGATCCCGAAGGACCATCCGCCGACCTGGCCGGGACCTTCATTCGGGGCGCGTTTCCCGGAACGGCCATGAGAATGGCGATGTTCGACGATGCCGCACCTGTTCTGGCGCAAAAGGGCATCGACGGATTGCAACTTGGCGGCGACGCTTCCCGCATCACCCATCTTATCGTCACTACCTGCACCGGTTTTTCGGCGCCGGGCATCGATCTCGAGCTGGTTGCGCGTTGCGGGCTGCCGAACGGGGTCGAACGCACGATGATCGGTTTCATGGGTTGCTACGCGGCGATCAACGGCCTCAAGCTGGCGCGTCACATCGTCCGCTCCGACCCGCAGGCCAAGGTCCTGCTGGTCAATATCGAGCTCTGCACGATGCACCTGCGTCAAACCACCGAACTGGAAAAACTGCTGTCGTTCTGCCTCTGGGGAGACGGCTGTGCGGCTGCGCTCATCACTTCCGAGCCGCTCGGCATCGAGCTCGATAGCTTTCACTGTCTGGTGGCGAGGGAGCGGCGGGATCTGATGCGCTGGAATATTCGCGACCACGGATTCGAAATGGTTCTTTCCGGCCAAGTGCCGGCAGCGATTCATGAAGCGTTGCGGAGCAACCAGGCCGCCATCCTCGGTGGCCGGCCGACCGAGGCGATCGACCTTTGGGCCGTGCACCCGGGTGGGCGTTCGGTGCTCGATGCCGTCGAAAGGGCTCTGGAACTGGAGCCCACCGCGCTGGAACCATCGCGCGCGGTGTTGCGCCAATACGGGAACATGTCGTCGGCGACCGTCATGTTCGTGATGAAAGAGATGCTGAAGGCGCCTGCCGGCCTGCTCGGCTGCGGCATGTCGTTCGGACCCGGGCTGACGGCCGAAACCATGCTCTTTCGAACGGTGTCATGAGCGGCCTGGAGCATCGGCAGCTTGCGCCGGAAATCCTTGACGGCCTTGCGGCCGACGATCCGCGAGCGCTGACCGCGCGCCGCGACCTTCGGCGCATCAATATGCTGATGTTTCAGGTGCCGATCATGACGTCGTTGCTCAGGAGGTTTGTGCCAAAGCCGCCACGCCGCATTCTGGAGATCGGCGCCGGCGATGGCTCCTTCATGCTGGCGGTGGCGCGGCGCATGGCCAGGCATTGGCCTGGGGTCGAACTGATGATGCTCGACCGCGTCAGCCTCGTCACCGCGCAATTGCGCGGCGATTTTGACAGGCTGGGATGGAAGGCTGAAGGGATCACCGCCGATGTCTTCGACTGGGCAGGAAAGATCGAGGGCGCACGGTTCGACGCCGTCACGGTCAATCTGTTCCTGCATCATCTCGACGATGCGCAGCTCGTGCGTCTGTTTTCGCTGATCAGGCCGAAAGCCCCGTTGCTGCTGGCGACTGAGCCGTTGCGGGCGAAACTGGCGCTGGCCGCGACCCGTCTTCTCCCGGCAATCGGCGCCAATGACGTCACACGAAACGATGCGGCGCAAAGCGTGCGTGCCGGCTTTCGCGGCAGCGAGCTTTCCGGTCTCTGGCTTGCGGCCAACGGCAAACCGGTCGAGGAGCGGCGCGCCGGCCTCTTCTCCCACATCTTCGTCGGCGCCAGTGCCGGCAGCGACTCATGACGCGATTGTCGACTCATGACGCGATCGTCATCGGTGCCGGCCCGGCGGGGACGTCCGTCGCGCTCACGCTGGCCCGGCGCGGATGGGCCGTGGCAATTGTGGAAAAGACCGCATTTCCGCGCCGCAAGGTCTGCGGCGAATACATCTCGGCAAGCAATCTTGCGCTTCTCGACCAGCTGGAGATCGGCGATGCCTGGCGTACCGATGCCGGCCCCGAAATCCGCCGCGTCGGTTTGTTTTCCGGCGAAACCTGCGTCGAGGCGGCAATGCCACGTGCAGGAGCTGGGCCTCCTGCAAAAGACGGCTTCGGCCGGGCACTCGGCCGGGACATTCTCGACTCTCTGCTTTTGCAGACGGCGCGATCGGCGGGTGTCGAAATCTTCCAGCCCTGCCGCGCCGTCGCCATCGACCGGGACGGCGAGATGCAAAGGGTACGAATTCAAGCCGGGGACGAAACGGCGATGTTGCGCGCCCCGGTGATTGTCGCCGCACACGGCTCCTGGGAACCGGGGCCGCTGCCCAGCCAGCTCGCAAAGGCCAATCGCCCGTCGGACCTGCTCGGCTTCAAGGCGCATTTCACCGGGTCGTCGCTGGCGCCGGATTTGATGCCTCTGCTGGCCTTCCCCGGCGGCTATGGCGGCATGGTCTCGGCCGATCATGGCCGCTTGTCGATCTCGTGCTGCATTCGCCGCGATATGCTGGCGCGGTTGCGTAAACAACATGGCCCCAAACACCGGAGCCATGTGCCGGCCGCCGATGCGGTCTCCCGCCATCTCGTCGACTCATGCCGGGGCGTGCGGGACGCTCTGGAACCGGCGCTTCTCGACGGTCCGTGGCTTGCCGCAGGTCCGATCCGGCCGGGAATTCGCTCGTTCTACGAAGAGGACATCTTCCGCGTCGGCAACGCAGCCGGAGAGTCTCATCCTGTTATCGCCGAGGGTATCTCGATGGCGCTGCAGTCCGGCTGGCTGCTGGCTTGCGAACTCGCATCCGCGCCAGGTGGCCGAGCAGGGCGCGAGGCTGCCGCCAGGCGCTATGAGGCGGCCTGGAAAAGACTGTTTTCGACACGGGTCTACGCTGCCGCGGCCCTTGCCGGAATTGCCCTTCGCCCCGGCAGCGCCACCTTGATGGCGGCGATCGTCCGGAATTTCCCGCAGACACTGACACTGGGCGCGCAACTGAGCGGCAAGACCAAGCGGGTTCCCGGCTTTGCCTGACGAGTGACGCGGCGTCGTGCTGCCCTGGTCGCCTTACATGCCACCGCCACAGTTGGCAGCAGCTGGCTCCTTCTCCCCGGAATTTGTCATCGCATAGTCGTATACCTGACTGCGTCCGCGGCTTCAGGTTCGCAGGTATTTGACCAAGGCTGCAATCGCGAGCAAGAGGGCGACGAACACCAGGACCCAGACGAGTGCCATGCCGCCCATCATCCACGTATCCATTGGACCATTCATCATTGCAATCACCTTTACGGTCAGTGAAGGCCCGCCTTCGTCGGTAAGCATCGGCGACTGCGAAGGCAATTAGCTCGCCGGGGACTTCGGTCAAGACGACCAGGAAACCGATCGGCCGCCTGTCGCCTTGTCCCGCCAACCGGAAGTGTCCTGTCCTGTCCGTCTCACATACCTCCGCCGCAGCCGTCCGAGAGATCCCAGACGTCGACGACCTGCTTGCCGGTGAAACCTTGCTCGCGGATCAGGAACTTCGCCAATCCGCCATACACTTTCCAGCGCCAGCATTGGCAGCAGCAAGGGCCTTTCTCGTTGGAATTGGCCATCGCATAGTCATAGGCCTGCTGCTCGTCGCCGGAGAGTTTCACATCGTAGTAGGGCATCATCTTCTGTGCGATGCCGGCCGGAATATCGTACGGATCGTTCGGGATCATCGCGATCTCGCGGTACCTGGCCAAACCGTTCACCTGCTCGGCATAGCGCTTTGTCTCCATTGGGCTGCAGCACGAGCCCGTGATCCGCGACATCGCCGGCATGGTCGCAATCGACTCCGTGAACTTGGCCGAACACGTGCTGTTGCCGTTCTGGCTGAGATATTTGAAGCGGCGCACCAGATCGGAATCCTCCGCGGCGATCGTCAAATCCGGCCCCTTGAGCAAGCCGACGACCGCAGCGACGCCAAAGGCGCTGCCCAGAACAACCGTCCGTCGGGTTGGATGGCATATCCGGCTCATTTGCTGTTCCTCGCTTGCTCGATCAGTTTCTTCATCGTTGCGAGGTCGGTCGCGCCGGGGAAAATCTGCTCGCCAACGACGAAGCTTGGCGTTCCACTGATCTTCAGCGCCTGTGCCAGTTGCGTATTCCGGTCGATCGACGCCTGGATATCGGGCCGCTGCATGTCGGTCTTCAGCTTAGCCACATCGAGACCGACGTCGGCAGCAACCTTCAGCACGACCGCTTCGGTCACCCGCGTCTTCACCGCATACAAGGCCTTGTGGAATGCCATGTACTTGCCCTGGCGCATTGCGGCGAGAGCCGCCTTGGAAGCAAATACGGAATCCGTGCTGAGGATCGGGAATTCCTTGTAGACGATTTTGAGCTGCGGATCGTCGGCCACGGCTTGCGCCAGGATCGGCGCAACCTGGCGGCAATAGGGGCAGTTGTAGTCAAAGAACTCGACCATGATGACGTCGCCTTCGGCGTTGCCGCCGACCGGGCTCGCCGGGTCCCGGAAGATATCGTCGGCCTTGGCCGCCAGGGCAGCCTTCGCCTCTTTTGCCGCGGCCTCGCGCTGGCGGGCATCGAGGCTCTGCAGCGCCTCCATGACGACCTCGGGATGCGCGAGGATATAATCGTGGATGCGCTGGTCGAACTGGTCCTGGGACATCTCGCCCGCGGCGATCGCCTGACCGTGGATACCGAGCGCGAGCCAGGCCGTCGCACCGGCCAGGACGAAGGCACGGGCCATTTTGCCGATGGCTCCGCGCCATGAATTGGATTTGTGGATCACAGGGTTCTCCTTCCCTCTGTTTCGCCGGACCGCCGGCATGTGAATGGTGCCTCAGAACATGCCCTTGATCGTCGCCCACCATCCCGTTTCCGGCTCATGGTGCGGGCGCTCGACATTGTTGGTGAGCGCATTGACGAAGGTGACGAGATTGACCGCAGCGAAATTCAGGCCATGGAAATTCGCCCGCCAGCGGCCCTCCTTGTCGATCACATGGGTGACGGTGCCGTGCATCTGATAACCATCGTCCGTCAGTGTGAACTTGTGGCCGAAGGCCTCCGCCAGTCTGCGGGTCGCATCCTCCGGCTGATCCGCCGTCGTGGTCAGGAACAGCCAATTGACGGGATCGAGCCCGTGCGTCTGCCCGTAGCTGCGCAGCACGTCCGGCGTGTCCCTGGCGGGGTCGGTGGTGATGGTCACAAAGCTGACCTGGCCTCTCATCGGCGTGCCGTTCACCATTTTCTGGACCTCGGCGATCTTCTCGGCATGCAGGGGGCATACATCCGGGCACGATGTGTAGATGAAGTGGAGGACGACCACCTTGCCGCGCAGATCTGCCGTTCGCACGACACGCCCATCGGCGGTGCGCAGCGTGAATTCAGGCGCCGGCTTGTCGATCGTTTGGAAATATTTCTCGTCGCCCTCAAGCATGGTGTCGATTTCGTCGAGCGAGTGGGCTTGCGCCCGATACGAAAACCCCACGGTCAGCGCCGCAATGGCAATGGCGCCCAGCAGCAAACATCTCCACTCGTTCAAAGCCGATGCAAGGCAGTGAGCCTTCAACCCGGACATATCTGTTCCTTTCTCACTCGGCAGCGATGCGGCTGCCGATGAAGTCGACCATGTCGGGCGCGTCCCATTCGGCCGGCCCAATCAGCCGGCCGATCTCCTTGCCGTCGCGATTGATCAGCAGGGTTGCCGGAAGGCCGACGGAGCCGATGGCGAACATGGCCTTGCCCGAGGCATCGATGTTGAGGGCGAGGTGCTTGATGCCGATCTCGGCAAAGAACTTCTTCACAACCTCCGGACCGGCACGGTCCATGGACAGCGCGACGACCTCGAAATCCGGACCGCCCAGTTTGGCCTGCAGACGATCGAGCGTCGGCATCTCCTTGCGGCAAGGCGCGCACCATGTCGCCCAGAGATTGAGCAGCACGACCTTGCCGCGGAAATCCGCAAGCGTTTTCGGCTTGCCATTGCCATCCTCGAAGCTGATTTCCGGTACGGGGACGGGCGCCTCGTGAACGACAAAGTTCTGCGGCGGCTCGGCGGCTGATACCGGCAGCGAAAATGCCAGCAGCATGCCAATCAGGACCATGGCCAGTTTGCTCACAATAGCCTCACTCTGTCGCGTAGACGGTGGGCGCCTTGCCGTCCTTGGTGAAGGCGTAGACGACGAAGGGGCCTTGCTTCTCACCACCCATGCCTGGAGCGCCCGTCGGCATGCCGGCCAGCGTTATGCCGGTGATGGCAGGGCGTTCGGTCAAAAGCTTCTTGACGATTTCGACCGGCACCAGGCCATCGACGACATAGCCGTCGACCATCAGCGTGTGGCAGCCTTCGAGGTCGGCCGGCACGCCGGCATCGCTGCTGATCTGAGAGAGATTGTTGACCGGCTTGATGTCGACCTTGAAGCCGTTGTGCTCGAGATAGTTGGCGTAGGATTCGCAGCAGCTGCATTGCGGGTTCTTGTACATGACGGCGTTGATCGTGGCGGCAAAGGCAGGCAGCGGCGTTGCGATCAGCAGGGACAGTGCGGCTAGGCGGTAGGTCAGTTTCATTGCAGTTCTCCTTGGTTGGACAAAACTTTCAGGTCACGCGGAACACTGTCATCAGGCCGGCCATCTGGTGATCGGCGACATGGCAGTGCAGCATCCAGTCACCGGGATTGTCGGCAACGAAGGCGCATTCGATCGTGTCCTTGGGGGCGAGCAGCACCGTGTCCTGCCATTGCCGGTGCGGTACTGGCGAGCCGTTGCGCGAAAGCACCGACAGGCTGAAGCCGTGGACGTGCATGGGATGCCACCACGCGGTTTCGTTGCGCATGGTGAGACGGCAGGTGGCGCCGCGTTCCAGCGTGAACTGTGGCGCCATGCCCGCGTGGCCGTCGCCGGTCATCGACATGCCGTTGATTGCCCAGGCGGCGGCGCCGCTCATGCCGGGCATCGCCATGCCCATCATGCCGCCGACGCCGGCCAGCTTGCCGCCGCCCATCATGCCGCCCTGCAGGACGATTTCATGCCGTTCGGCCTTGGCCAGGTCGGGGGCCGGCAGCGGATTGGCCGGCAGACGAAGCGGCGCATCGAGAGGATGGTCGCGCAGCGGCGCGCCGGCGTCGTAGGCGAGCGTGGTCAGGGAGTAGGCAAGGCCGTCGTAGAACTCATCGATCACCGCGTAGCGCTTGCCCGGGTCGCCCTGCATGTCGAGCACGACATCGATGCGCATGGCAGGCGCCAGCACCAGGCGTCCGCCCTCCGGCTCATGCGGGTCGCAGGGCTGGCCGTCGATGGCGACGATGACCGGACGGTGGACTTCGAAACGCAAAGCCATGATGCGAGCGAGTGACGCATTGGCCAGCCGCAACCTGACGCGCTCGCCGGCCTTCACGGTCAGGTCGGCCGGCGGTGCACCGTTGACGGTGACGACATTGCCGACGCGGCCCGACATCGCTGCATCCATCATGTTGCCGAAGCCGGCAGCGATTTGCCCATCCTTGGTGAGCCGCCAGTCCTGCAGCAGCCATAGAAGCTCGCGGTCGACCGCGACCGGTTCGGCTTCCTCGACGATCAGTGCGCCTGCAAGGCCACGGCCAAGCTGAACCAGGCTGTCGGCATGCGGATGGTACCAGAAGGTGCCGGCATCGGGCGGGGTGAACTCGTACACGAAATTTTCGCCCGGCCTGATCGGCGGTTGGGTCAATCCCGGCACGCCGTCCATCGCGTTCGGCAGCCGGATGCCGTGCCAGTGAACCGTGGTGTCCTCGCCCAGTCCGTTCTCAACGATGATGCGAGCGGGCCGCCCCTGGCGTAAGCGCAGTGTCGGGCCGGGGACCGTGCCATCATAGGCCCATACCGGAGTGCGCGGACCATCGGGGCCGGTGAGCCGTGCCTGGCCTGGCGCCACCCTGATCCGGTGTTCGCCGGTAGCCAGCGCCAGTGCAGGGCGGATCGGCACGGAGGCGGCAATGCTCGCTGCCGCAAACAGGAATTTGCGGCGCGTTATGAACGGACTTGAAACGGAATTCACCCTTGTGACCCCTGCGGTAACCGACGGCGAACGTCGCGACGTCGATTGGATTGCTGCCGCGCCCGCTGCGCATTGTGCGCAGCCGGACGATCAAACGCCGCCAATCAGCCGCGGAAACGGCAGAAACGGCGTCAGACGAGAGCGCTGGGTCTTGGAGGGAATGGCTCGGGCAACAGACTTCGCCCGTGCAGGAACGCGGCGGGAAGCGCCGGCGGCAGCTCTGCCCGCAGCAGTCCCGTCACGGGGAGAGCTTCCGGCAGCACCGCCAGAACCGGTGCGACGCAGGTCGGCGCACATTGCATCGGTTTGTCGTTGTCGGCCGAGCTCTTGAGGCAAGCGCTGCAGTCGCCGCCCTTGGCATCGGCCATCTTGGCCATGTCGGCGTCGGTGGTGCCGGCATCTGCGGCCATGGTCATGCGGCTGTCGATCGCCATCCTGGCCGACATGACGGCAGCCTGAGCGGCGGACAGGCTGAACCCGGCGATCACGAGGACCGCGAGCAGCATAGTCAGGAGGTGTTTTGGTGACAGACGTGCCATGTTCGGCCTAGGCTGGCCTCAAATAGCGGTTTTTGCAAGCCCCTGCGAGATCGAGACCATCGAGAGCCGGGGCGGCCAGCAATAACATCAACACCATCACATCGGGACAGACCATGCAGCAAGCCATTACGTCGGACGGCCTTCGCCGGGTGGTGCTTGTCGTCGCGCTGCTGAACCTCGGTTATTTCGGCATTGAATTCGCCGTGGCGCTGGCGATCGGCTCGGTGTCGCTGTTCGCCGACAGCGTCGATTTCCTGGAAGATGCCTCGGTCAACCTCCTGATACTGCTCGCCATGGGATGGTCGCTGCGTGCCCGCTCGCGGGTCGGCATGGCGCTGGCACTTATCCTTTTGGTGCCGGGCCTGGCGACGCTGTGGACCGCGTGGGAAAAGTTCAACATGCCGGTGCCGCCGCAGCCAACGGCCCTGACGCTGGCGGGGTTGGGCGCCTTGGCGGTCAACCTGTCATGCGCCTACATGCTGGCGCGCTACCGCCACCACAGCGGCAGTCTTACCAGGGCGGCATTCCTCTCGGCCCGCAACGACGCCGTCGCCAACATCGCGATCATACTGGCCGGACTGGTGACCGCCTTCCTATGGCGCTCGGCATGGCCGGATCTGATCGTCGGGCTGGGAATTGCGGCACTGAATGCAGACGCGGCGCGCGAGGTCTGGGAGGCTGCCCGGGAAGAGCACCGAGCCGTTTCGTGAAGCCAAACGCTCAGCGCGCTGCCGGATTGCTAATCCGCCAATGCAGGGCGCATACCGGCCGGCAGTGATCCAGAAACTTGCGTGATCTCTAATATAAACGCACACTTGCAAAGCGGACCGAGAGAGAAACCGCCACGAACATCATCAAAAAGGCCCGCGTCCCGGACGAGGACGCGGGCCGGTTTTCGTTGGCATGCGCTAGGCAGGTATCAAGACGGCGATGCGGTGGATGCCGACCACCTTGCTGGTGTTGGCTGCCGCCTCGGTCTTGCCCTTGGAGCAGGTATACATGTCACCTTCCTTGAGCTTGAATTGCTTGTCGGCTTTCTTGATCGTGAATTCACCGGCGGCAATGGTACATACCATGTCGTTGTCCATTACCATTGCGGGAGCGGCTGCTCCCGGCTGAAAGACCACATCGACAATTGAGATGCTCTTGTAGGCGGGGATATCGGAATTGCCGGTGCCGACCTCAACTACCCTGACGCCGGGGGCTATTTCCCTGCCTTCCTTCGGGCCGTATTTCTTGGCCTTTGCAGCTGCCGCCAGCGTGAACAAAGGCGTTACCGCGGCCGCCGTCACGCCGAGCGCAATTGCAGACCTGCGATTTATGGTTTTCATCGCGTCCTCCCATTATGTTGGCCGCGCACCAATGTGCATGGCCACTCTATGTTAGCACATTTGCAGATAACTGCAGAACGCCGTTTCGGAGGGTCCATGAGCGAACCGCCGCTCGGTCGAATGCGACCGAAAAACAGACAATTCCATGCTATGCTGACGAGCCATAAAACGGACGGCGGGGGATAGCAATGTTGGAAACGGACAAGGTGTTCGCTGGCTCGATTCCGGAAAACTACGACCGCTATATGGTGCCGTTGATTTTCGAGCCGTTCGCCGCAGATCTTGCACGACGGGCCGCGTCCTTGTCGCCCAGGGCCGTTCTGGAAACCGCCGCGGGCACCGGTGTTGTGACCCGCGCATTGGCGCCAAAACTGTCCTCCGGTGCAAGCTATGTCGTAACCGACCTCAACCAGCCGATGCTCGACTACGCCGCTTCGCGGCAAGCTCCCGACGATCGCATCGAATGGCGCCAGGCCGATGCTCTGGCGCTGCCGTTTGAAAATGCGGCCTTCGATCTCGTTTGTTGTCAGTTCGGTGCGATGTTCTTTCCCAACCGCTCATCTGCCTACCGCGAAGCCCGGCGAGTTCTGAAGCCTGGCGGACATTTCCTATTCAGCGTATGGGATCGCATCGAGGAGAATGTATTTGCCGACGATGTGACGAATGCTCTGGCGCGGATTTTTCCGAACGATCCGCCGCGCTTTCTGGCCCGCACGCCGCATGGCTACCACGATACGGCACTGATCCGCCGCGAACTGGAGGACGCAGGTTTTTCCGGTGTGGTGATCGAGACGAGGGCCGAACAAAGCCGTGCCTCCTCGCCGCGCCTTCCGGCCGTTGCTTATTGCCAGGGCACTCTCCTTCGCAACGAAATCGAGGCCAGGGAGGCGGGAAAACTGGATGCTGCAACCGACTACGCCGCAGCCGCGATTGCAGACAGGCATGGCAGCGGCGGGGTTGCTGCCAAAATCCAGGCTCACATAATCATGGCTGTGGTCTGAACGGTTCATCGTTTTCCGGGCGGAAAACCGTTTCACACTTTTCCTGGAATTTGCTTGAGGTGCTGGATATTCCGTTCCAGCGCTGAGCAGCAAACGTCTTGCCGCTATCCTGAATTCCCGGACGTTAATCGTTCATTCGCCCGAGTGGCAGGTCGACAAGTGGCAGGTCGATAATCGCCAGTTCGACCGATCGCCGGGGCTTGATGGCGGCGGCTGCCGGCGGCGCGATTCTGGTCGGCCTGGCTTCACTTTGGCAGCCGTCGCCGACTCCGCCCAGCAAGGTCTAGTCATTTCGCTTTCTTGACTCGGCCGACAAAAACGGGCAGCAAAGTCATCATTGGAGGGCAGTTTTGCCAACTATGCAGGTTTTGGAGGGCGTTTTTCGGTGTGACCGTCGCCCAATCGGCGGTCGGTAGAGGGATTGGTTAACCAACTTTGTCCATCTTTTGAATCAATCGGCAACAGACGCGAAGTGTGCTGGGGGCACCAGGCGAACTGTGAATGTCACGGCTGCGAAATCCGCTAGCCGGCAACGGCCGATTGAGAGTGGTTGAATGGCGTTTGTAAGTGCGAAAACCCGGGGTGACAGTCCTGCAACTGGATTGACTTCGATGAGGCCCGGCCTGCGCTGGGTCGCGGTTCCGGCCGTCGGCGCAGCCATTGCTTTATGGTCGGTGGCGACCTTGGCCGGCCTTTATTCGATGGGAACCTCGCTCACCGCCGCTTCCAACGGTCTCCCGCAAAGCCTGCTCGCGCCGCGCACCATCGCGCTCGCCGATCCTCGCCGCAGCCTTGCAAAGGCGCAGGCCCCGACATGGGCCGCGGCAAACGCAGCGCTGTCGGCCCAGTTGCTGCAGCACGGATGCGATGCCAACTGCCTGCGGTCGGCGTCGAACTTCGTTCACCAGGGAAAATCGGCGCGTCTCAAGCGCAATACCGTGCCGCTTGTCGCCGATGCATCGCGGCAATCCAGCTTCGACGACGTGGTGGCCAAAGCCGCGCTGTCGCCGCAAAAGCTTGCCGCTGCCTTTGCCCGTGCCTCCTCCGGCTCACCCGTCATGCTCGCCAGCCTGCCGGCCGATGCCCGGTTCGCCGAGCCGGTACGCATACCCGACCCGAATGGCCCGCCATCGGTGCGCTTCGGGCCGGCGGTGGCGGAGATCGAACGCTCGTCGCGCCTGGCGCTGGCGCTGGCGAATACGTTGCCGGAGCAGATGATCGACGTGCTCCCGGCAGCCGTCATGGCAAGCGAGCCCGCGGCTTCACAAGAGCCGCAAGAACCTGAGGTCCAGTTGGCCTCGCTGCCGCCGCAGGACGACATGCCCGACAGCATTCCGCTGCCGACGCTGCGTCCGCGGGCGGTCATCGATCAGCCGGCGCCCCAGACTCAAGCCTCGAAAGACCGGGCGCCGAAAGACCGGACGCCAAAGGATCAGGCAGCAAAAACGGAGCCGCCCCAGGCATCCAAGGCCCAGGCATCGAAGACCCAGGCATCCAGGGCGAGCAAGGTCCAGACGGCCGATGCTCCGCCGGTCGAGACGCAACCCGGCAGCCTGTCGCCTCGCAATTCGTCACAAGCGGCAGTGCCGGCCGTGTCGGGCAAGCCGGGCAAACGGTCGAAGACGCAGGGCGGCGACATGCTGGCCTATGCCAAGCCCGACATGCCTTCCGGCGGACTCGGCGGGGCCTTCAGGAACCTGTTCACCACGCCTGGCATGGGCAGCGGCGTGGCCGTCTACGACATCTCGGCCAAGACCGTCTATATGCCCGACGGCTCGCGGCTGGAGGCACATTCGGGATACGGTTCGATGGTCGACCAGCCGCGCTACGTTCACAAGAAGAATGTCGGTCCGACGCCGCCCGACACCTACAATCTGACGCTGCGGGAATCGCGCTTCCACGGCGTCGAGGCACTGCGTCTCACCCCTGCCAGCGGCAGCAACAAATATGGCCGCGACGGCCTGCTCGCCCACACCTACATGCTGCGCGGCGGCCGCGCCGAATCCAATGGCTGCGTCGTCTTCAAGGACTATGCCCGCTTCCTCGCCGCCTACAAGAAAGGCAAGATCAAGCGCCTTGTCGTGGTGCCGCGGCTGTCGAAGCCGCTGACACGCGTCGCCCAAGAGGGCCGCGGCGCTTAGGTTATTCGCAGGCAGCGCAAACATGTGAGATGTCGGCGGGAACAGCGCCGGCATCGCTGGTTTTGCCGCGTGGACTTTCCCGCCCGATTTCCAACAGATTGTCAGCAGCCGGCCGCGAAACGGTTTTCATTCCCGGCCGGGGATATTATGACTGACCGGTCGGGCGGCTCCAGCTTCAAACAATCAAGAGGACATCATGACAATACGCGCTGTCGTTTGGGGCGAGAATATCCATGAGCGGACCAATGAGGTGGTCGCCGGCATCTATCCCGCGGGCATGCACGCGACGATTGCCAATGCGCTGAAGCTCGACCCGGAGATTTCGGTGTCGTGGGCAACCCTGGAGCAGCCGGAGCATGGGCTGCCGGCCGACCGTCTGGCCGAGACCGATGTCTTGCTGTGGTGGGGGCACAAGGACCATGGCGCCGTCGCCGACAAAGTGGTCGAGCGTGTGGCGCGCCGCGTCTGGGAGGGCATGGGGCTGATCGTTCTCCATTCCGGCCATTTCTCGAAGATTTTCAAGAAGCTGATGGGCACGCCCTGCACGCTGAAATGGCGCGAGGCGGGCGAGCGCGAGCGGCTTTGGGTGACCACCCCCAACCACCCGATCGCAGCCGGGATCGGCGAGTATTTCGAGCTCGAGAACGAGGAGATGTATGGCGAGCAGTTCGCCGTGCCGGAGCCGCTCGAGACCGTGTTCATCTCGTGGTTCCAGGGCGGCGAAGTGTTCCGGTCGGGGCTGACCTATCGCCGCGGCGCCGGCAACATCTTCTATTTCAGGCCCGGCCACGAGACCTATCCGACCTATCACGACGCCACCGTCCACAAGGTGCTGCGCAATGCGGTGAGATGGGCGCACAACCCGCTCGGCTCCAATCCGGCCATCCTCGATGCGCCGAACGTGCCGGCGGAAAAGGCGCTCGAGCCGATCGTCGAGCGCGGCGGAAAACTTCATTCCGCCGGCGAAGCCGGCTTTCGCTAGACCACAAATCCATGGTCGAACAAGAAGATAAAGCCCTGTCCTAAGGATAAGAATCATGCGCCTCTTGATACTCGGCACCGGTTGGATGGCGGAGGAGCACGCCAGGCAGTTCGGCAAGATCGAGGGCGTCGAACTGATCGGCGCCGTCGATCTCGACCGTACGCGTGTCGACAAGTTTTCGGACATCTACGGTATCCCCAACCGGTTCGCGTCGCTGGACGAGGCGCTGGCATGGGGCAAGTTCGACGCGGTGGCGAACGTGACGCCGGATCGCATCCACCATCCGACCACCATGATGCTGATCGCGGCAGGCAAGCCGGTGCTGTGCGAGAAACCGCTGGCCGAAAACTTCGAGAAGGCCAGTGAGATGGCCGATGCCGCCGAGCGGGCCGGCATCATCAACATGGTCAACCTGACCTATCGCAACGTCGCGCCGCTGCAGAGAGCGCGCGCCATGGTGCTGGCCGGCGAGATCGGCACGGTCAGGCATGTCGAGGCGTCCTATCTGCAGAGCTGGCTGGTGTCCAAGTTCTGGGGCGACTGGCGCACCGATCCGAAATGGCTGTGGCGGCTGTCGCGCGGCCATGGCTCCAATGGCGTGTTGGGCGACGTCGGCATCCACATCCTCGATTTCGCCAGCTATGGCGCGGCGCTCGATATCGACCATGTGTTCTGCCGGCTGAGATCCTTCGACAAGGCGCCCGGCAACCGCATCGGCGAGTACGGGCTCGACGCCAATGACAGTTTCACGATGTCGCTGGATTTCAGCAATGGCGCCTTCGGCGTCGTCCATGCCAGCCGCTGGGCGACCGGCCATTTGAACGAACTCCGTCTGCGCATCTACGGCGACAAGGGCGGCATCGAAGTCGTGCACAATCTGACCGGCTCAGAGCTGAAAGCCTGCATCGGCGAAGACGTCGAGAACGCCAAATGGCAAGTTCTGGACACCGGAACGGTGCAGACCAACTACCAGCGCTTCGTCGATGCAGTGCGCAACGGTGTCCAGGCCGAACCGTCGTTCCGGCATGCTGCCGAATTGCAGAAGGTCCTCGACCTCGCCGTCGTCTCGGATGAGAAGCGGGCTGAATTGAGCACGCACGCGGATGCGCAATAGGCCTGGGTTCCTCGCGGCGGGGCGGGGGCGGTCAGGGTCAAAACAAAACCGAGTTTGCATCTCCGCCATTCACGGCAGGAAGTCACGGCTCTGAAAGCAGAGTTCATTGTCTTGGAGAGAGGCCATCGAGCAGGAAGCCGAGGCCTTTCCGGAAAGCACCATCCCAATCGTTATCCAACAGCAGACGAGAGCGTTCGATCGTCGGATAGCGTTCGCTGAGCCCTGTAAGGCGCTGCTGCGTGTCGGCTCTGCCGTCGTCCGAGAGGTCGAAGTTCGCCCGGCTGATGGTGGCGCCCATCACATAGTTCCACAGCGACCATATCGCGACGTTCAAATCTGCGTCCGCCACACCGGCCCTGGACAAGGTCTTGCTCAGCAGTTCAAGGCGACTGAGGATGTTCGCGCCGAGCGCCCGGCGCGGCAACAGCGATGCCGACCAAGGATGGCGCAGCATGCTGGCGCGCCAGTCTTCGAGCATATGGACGACTTCTCCGCGCCAGTCTCGAGGTTCAACCAGTTGCGGCGGTCCGCCATATTCGAGCACCGAATCGAGCGCCAGATCAAAGACATCCTCTTTGTTGTCGACGTGCCAATATAGGCTCATCACGCCCGAGCCGAGGCGATCGGCCAGCCGACGCATCGTCAATCCGTCGACCCCTTGAGCGTCCAGCAGTTCTACCGCGGTCGCCACGATACGTTCCCGCGAGAGAGGCGGTTCACTGCGCGGCTTCTGCACGGGCTGGAGCGACCCGCTTGTCCGCTGAGACCGCGTGCTCCGGGCGCCGCTACGTTTGGCTGCCATCCGTCTTCCTCGCTGTTCGGGCCGTCGATTTTGACCGGCAACGCGACGAATGTCGATCCTGAACGATTGACTCGTACGACGTACCATGCGACTGGCTCGTGCGGCGTACGAGTCGATCGCCGATATCAATCATGCCGGCCGCGAGGGTGTCTTGCTCGCAGTCGGCAGAGCCAAGAGAAAATCATGCCACGCGCCAAGCGCCTGCTTATCGGAGGGTTAATCGTGATGACCATGGGCGTTTCCACTGCCACAGCGAATGATCTCAAGCTGACCATCGTCAATCCACAAAACCTCTATGACCCATCGCCGAATGGCTACAGCACGGCGGTGATCACGCCCCGCGGAGCCCGGCTGGCCTACATCTCCGGACAGGGCGGCCAGGACAGCACGGGAGCCTTGTCGCCCGACTTCGCTGTCCAGGTTGCGCAGGCCTACGCAAATTTGCGCACCGCCCTCGATGCGCTCGGTGCCAGGCCGGATCAGGTCGCCAAGCTCACGGTCTTTGTGGTCGATCACGATATGTCCAAGCTTGGGGTCTTGACCAGGAACGTCAAGGAGATGTTCGGCGAGGCGCTGCCGGCGCAGACTCTAATTCCCGTTCCCAAGCTTGCAATCGACCCGATGCTCTTCGAGGTGGAGGCCGTGGTCGTGCTTGACTAGGGGCGCGGCTATAGCTCCGATCGCCCAAATCGAGTGGGTCGAGCGCGCCGCTAGCCGCGCGCTCGCCATCACGAAAGCCGAGCAACAGGGCTTCGCTTGTTGCGTCTGCGGCGACAAGGGTGGCATCGAAGTCGTGCACAATCGGGTCGCACCACGCATTCGTCATCCCAGGGTCTGCGCCGCGTCGCTTCGCTCCTTGCTCCACCCCCGGGACGAAGTCATCATGGCTGAGGCCATTGCGGATGTCGGAGATCGGCGGAGCGTTTCCTGCTCCCACCCAACATAGCCTCACCTGGAGATGAAATGATGGAAACCAGCGTAAGGAAGCTATTCGAGAGATATGAGCGCTTTTTCAACCAGTCCCTCGGCGGCGACATGGACATGGATGAAGTCGCATCGCTGTATGCTTCGGACTTCATAGCGGCTTCGCCCGCCGGGGTCATGACTGGAAAGAACGATGGGCAACTCAAGCAGGTCATGGCGCAAGGCTATGCGCACTATCGCGCGATAGGTACGAAGGAAATGCGGATACGCAACCTCAGGCTCTCGCCGATAGACGAACATCATTGCGTGGCCCATGTCGCCTGGACGGCAACCTATGCCCGCAGGGATCAATCGAAGGTGGCGATAGATTTTGACGTCCACTACCTCGTGCAGAAATTGGACGCGGAGCCGAAGGTTTTCGGCTGGATATCAGGCGACGAGCAGGCGCTGTTGAGAAAGCACGGCATCGTCTGAGGTCCGCTTTGTCCTAATGCCCTCCTAATGCCGCAGGATCTTGCTCAGGAAAGAGCGGCTGCGGTCGGTCTTCGGGTTGGAGAAGAACTCGTCCGGGGTGCCGCTCTCGACGATGGCGCCGGCGTCCATGAACACGACGCGCTGGGCGACCTTGCGGGCAAAGCCCATCCCGTGCGTCACCACCATCATGGTCATGCCTTCCTCGGCGAAGACGTCGAGAACGCTAAATGGCAAGTTCTGGACGCCGGAACGGTGCCCACCAACTACCAGCGCTTCATCGATGCAGTCCGCAACGGCGTCCAGGCCGAACCGTCGTTCCGGCATGCTGCCGAATTGCAGAAGGTCCTCGACCTCGCCGTCGTCTCGGATGAGAAGAGGGCCGAATTGAGCACCCACGCCGATATGCAATAGGTTTGGCTTCCTCGCCCCCGCCAAGCGGGGGGAGATGTGGCCGCAAAGCGGCCGGAGAGGGGTCTTTGGCAGCGAGGGCCTTCGCAAGAACGAAATGTCTTTAATGTCGGGACAAGGTCGCACGCAATGACATGGTCAGCGCAATTTCCCCTCTCCGTCTCGGCGACCCGAGTGGTTTGTGAAACTCGCTAGCCGCGAGCGAGACTGAACTAACTCGGAAGGTCAGTTGACTCTTCGCCGCAACGGCCCATCGTTGATTGTTGGCCTGCCTTTCCGACCAACTTTTGAACAGGGAGGAAACAATGGAAGCCGTCAATCGTAGATCCACACTTGCACTCGGTCTTACACTGGCCGCAACGCCTCTGATCGCTTGGGGGACACCAGCAGCCGCCCAGACTTACGGCCCCGATGAGGGCAAAGAGGTCTCACCCGGCGTCAGAGTTGTAGCGCTTGGCGAGCGCAAGTCGGTCATACCAGCCTATGCAACGGTGAAGCTGCGCGATGTTGTCATTCAGCCCGGAGCGAAGACGGCTGACAACATGATGAAGAACGACATGCTCTGCCACATGACTGAGGGAGAACTTTCGGTCGTTCACAACAAACAAAAGTTCACAGTCAAGAAGGGCGATGTTTGGGCCTGCGCTAATGGCGCTACGACAGAAGGCACCCAGAACACGAGCAGTGCGGTCGCGATCATGCGGGTCATCGATTTGATGCCCGCATAAGGGAAGCGGCTGGTGGAAGTGCGGCAATGGCCGCCCTAAGAGGAAGCCCGGCGCGCATCTGTCGTATTAGGGAACGTCCAGCGAAGGGCCGCTTTCCATCCATCTCGGCCATCGACGACAGCCAACTGAGTTGAGTTTGAACCCTAATGCCGCAGGATCTTGCTCAGGAAGGCGCGGCTGCGGTCGGTCTTTGGGTTGGAGAAGAACTCGTCCGGGGTGCCGCTCTCGACAATGGCGCCGGCGTCCATGAACACGACGCGCTGGGCGACCTTGCGGGCAAAGCCCATCTCGTGCGTCACCACCATCATCGTCATGCCTTCCTCGGCGACCGCAACCATGACGTCGAGCACTTCTGAGATCATCTCGGGATCGAGCGCCGAGGTCGGCTCGTCGAACAGCATGATCTTGGGGCGCATGCCGAGGCAGCGCGCGATCGCCACGCGCTGCTGCTGGCCGCCTGAGAGCTGCGCCGGATAGGCATCGACCTTGTCGGCGAGGCCGACCTTGGCGAGCAGCTCGCGCCCGGCCTTCTCGGCCTCAGTCCGCGGGATCTTGCGGACATGGATCGGCGCCAGGGTGACGTTCTCGAGCGCCGTCTTGTGCGGATAGAGGTTGAACGACTGGAAGACGAAGCCGATCTCGGTACGCAGTCGCGTCATGTTGGTGGCGGGGTCGCCGAGGCGCTGGCCGTCGACCGTCAGGTCGCCGTCGCGGATCGTCTCCAGCCCGTTGATGCAGCGGATCAAGGTGCTCTTGCCCGAGCCGCTCGGGCCGCAGACGACGACCACTTCGCGCGGCTCGACGCTCAGCGTAATATCCTTCAGCACGTTGAGCTGGCCGAACCATTTGTTGACGCCGCGAAATTCGATCATGCCGGCACCATTCTTGCTGCTGAGGTTCGTCATAGCTGCACCTCGCCATGGGCTGCGCCCATGCGCTGTTCCAGCCGTCGGGCCAGCATGATCAGGGGGTAGCAGACGATGAAATAACCGACGCCGACGAGGAAGAAGACGAGCAGGCCGTTCGGCACACGCTGCACCACCAGCCACCCGACGCGGGTGAGATCGGTGAGCCCGATGGCCGAAACGACCGAGGAATCCTTGATCAGCAGCACATATTGCCCGACCAGCGGCGGCAGCACGATGCGCATCGCTTGCGGCAGCACCACCTGGCGCATGCGCTGCCAGCGCGACAGGCCGGACGCC
This sequence comes from Mesorhizobium sp. M0983, assembly GCF_040318975.1. Taxonomy (NCBI): domain Bacteria; kingdom Pseudomonadati; phylum Pseudomonadota; class Alphaproteobacteria; order Hyphomicrobiales; family Phyllobacteriaceae; genus Mesorhizobium; species Mesorhizobium sp. M0983. Next base: position 189,847 of record NZ_JAMYNH010000006.1, read on the forward strand.
AGCGCCGCCTCGACCTGGCCGGTCGGCACCGAGCGGATGCCGGCGACGACGATCTCGCAGATGAAGCAGGCGGCCAGATTGGTCAGCGCGATGATGCCGGCGGTGAAGGCGTCGAGCTCGATGCCGAGTTCCGGCAGGATGAAGAAGATCAGGAAAATCTGCACCAGGAACGGAGTGCCGCGGATCAGGTCGACCCAGCCGCCGATCGCGCTGCTGATCAGCCGGTTGCCGCCTGTGCGCAGGATGCCGAGGCCGAAGCCGAGCAAGGTGCCCAGCACCAGGCTGATCAACGACAGCACCACGGTCATGCCGAGGCCGCGCAAGGCGAGGGGATAGCTGCCGGCGATGCTTTGCAGTTGCTGCCAGATCATGTCCGTGCCCCCGCCAGGCCGAGCCAGCGCCCGGAGAGTGCCGCCAGTCCCTTCAGCCCGTAATAGAGCAGCAGGTAGAAGGCGGCGATGGTGATAAAACCTTCGGCCGGCATGAAGCGGTCGGAAGCGAGCAATTGTCCGGCGCGCGTCAGTTCGGCGACCGAGATCAGCGACAACAGCGCGGAATCCTTGACCAGCACGATCGCCTGGCCGAGCAGCGGCGGGATCGTCACCTTAAACGCCTGCGGCAGGATGACGAGGCGCATGCGCTGGACATAGGTCATGCCCGAAGCGACGCCGGCCTCCACCTGGCCGCGCGGGATCGACAGGATGCCGGCGCGGATGATCTCGGCGACATAGGCGCCGCTGTTCAGCGACAGGGCCAGGATGCCGACGACGAGCTCGGGCAGGACGAAGCCGAGCCGCGGCAGGCCGAAATAGAGGAAATAAAGCTGCGCCAGCAGCGGCGTGGCGCGCACTGCATCGATATAGGCCTTGGCCGGGGCGCGGAACAGCCGGCCGCGCTGCAGGTTCATCGCGGCGAGTACGATGCCGACGGCGAGCGCGCCGGCAAAGGAGAGGACAGACAGCCACACGGTCGTGACGAGGCCCTGCCCGAACAGGGGCAGATATTCGACGATGGTGCGGAAGCTGAAGTTTTCGAGCATGGTGAGGCGGTGACTGGTGACTGGTGAATGGCGAGTAGCGAGTAGCGAGTAGCGAGTAGCGAGTAGCGTTCCCTACTCCCTACTCCCTACTCCCTACTCCCTATTCCCTCTACTCAGTGATCCTTCTTCCAGGCGTCGGAATTGACCCAGTAATCGAGGTTCTTCTGCAGGCGGCCGTCGAGGCTGACCTGGTCGAGGAACAGGTTCATCCAGGTCAGCAGGTCCTGCTCGTCATAGCGCGTGGCGAAGGCCAGTGGCTCCTTCGACAGCATGTCCGGCATGATGATGAAGCTGCCGGCCGGATAAGCGGTTGACTGGCCCTTGACCGCCGAGACGTCGTTGACGCCGCAATCGGCCTGGCCGTTGTTGACGGCGTCGAGCAGCAGCGGGCCGCCGCCCTTGTAGCTCTTGATGTCGGCATCGGGGAAGGCGGCCTTGGCTTCCTTCTCGCCGGTGGCGCCGAGCAGCACCGCGATCTTGGTGCCCTTGGCCTTGCAGTCCTCGGTGGACTTGAAGGCGGTCCCAGCCTTGGTGAAGACGGTGCTGCCCGTGTACATGTAAGGCTTGGTGAAGGCGACCTTCATGCCACGCGCCAGTGTCGGCGTCATGTCGGCAACCAGAAGATCGGCCTTGCCCGACAGCAGCGCCGGGATCAGGCCGTCCCAGTCGAAGTCGAGGAAGGTGATCTTGACGCCCATTTCCTTGGCCATCAGTTCGGCGAGTTCGACCGAACTGCCGGTGCGTTCGCCGGCGGCGCCGACCAGCGAGAAGGGCGGTCCCTGCGTCTGCACGGCGACGCGCAACTCACCGCGCTTGGTAATCTCGTCGAGCGTTCCGGCACTGGCGGCAGCGGTGAGGCCGGCGAGCGCAAGTCCGGCGATGAAAAGCTTGGCAATCTTCATTTGGGCATTCCTCCTTGTTGTCGTTTGTTGTTCCACTTGTTGTTTCACCCCATCGGGGCGCCTTTTGAGCGGCGGCGCCGTTGCCGGCGGCAACCACCGTTCGAAAATCTTCAATCCCAGCTCACCGTTTCGGCGACCTTGATGCCGCGCCTGGCCAGCTCGTCGAGGAAGCGGCCATCGGGCACATGCAGCAGCGGGTTGAGCAGGCCGGGCGTGGCGATCTCGCGCCGTGCCAGCATCTGCGCCACGATACTGGCGGGATAGCCGACGCCAAGGCTCATGCCGAACAGGCCGGAGGCGAGGTCGCGTTCGATGACCAGCTCCGAGGTCACCGTCTTGCGGCGGCCGCCTTCGCTGCCGACAAAGACGTTGCGCATCACGCAAAGGTCCTTTTCGTCGGCGCCGTATTGCAGTTGCGGACCGAGCAGCCGGCCGAGGAATTCGCGTGGGCTGACGCCGGTGCCGGGTACCTTGTCCTCGGACAGGAGGCCAAGCTGCTTCAGCGGCGCCCAGAACGCCGACCAGCCGGGCCAGCGCAGCGAATAGCGGCCGGAGCGCTGCAGCCCCTTGGCGGCGGCGAGCATGCCGGCATAATGCGGCGCGTCACCATTGGGGAAGGCCTCGAGCCTGCCCAGCCCGGCGATCTCGATATCGTGGATGAAACGATTGTCGTGCTGGCGGGCGGCCGGCACATCGACCCGGTTGCCGTCCTCGACCAGCACGCTGTCGCGGTTCTGGCTGACCAGAACCATGTCGAAATTCCAGCTCACCTTGTAGCGGAGCGGCTCGACCACCGCCTTCGGTTCGGGAATGCCGCCGCAATAGGAATCGATCGCGGTGATGGTGTCGAACTGGCTTGCGGCGCGCGCGTAGAGCACAAGGTCGATGCCGGGGTCGAGCCCGCATTCGGTGACGATCGAGACGCCGGCCTTTTCGGCCTCGGGAGCGAGATCGGCGATGGCCTTGCCGTAATTGGTGGTGACCAGCGGCGTGCGCGTCGCGATCGCCGCCTGCACCGCCTCGCGCATCAGCGGCTGCGGCAACAGGTCGATGACCGCGTCGACGTCCTTCATCACATCGGCCAGCACCGGACCGATCGCGCCCTCCGGCACGACAAAACGCACCCGGGCAAGGTCGGTCAGGCCGCCAAGCCGCGCCGCGCCGTCGGTTGCGGTGTCGAGGCAGACCACTTGCTCGACGCCGTCGCTGGCAACGAGATCGGCGATCGCCGCCCGGCCTTGCAGGCCGAGGCCGCCGAGAACCGCGATCTTCATGCCATTTCCTTTCGCGTCTCGTCCGACCAGCAGCCTTCAGGCAGGCTGACCCATTTGTTGCAGGACGCCATGACGACGAAGGTCTCGCTGCGCACGACTTCGCCCGGCTCACCGGCGCCGGGGATCAGCTCGCTGGTGACGCGGTAGAGATCGGCGACATCGCCGGCCACCGTTACGTCGACGATGATGTCGAAGCGTCCGGTGACGACGGCGGCCGAGTTCACGAAAGGCAGTTCGGAGATGCGCTGCGCCAGTTCACGCGCCCGGCCGCGCCCTTGCGCGTTGATGCCGACGATGGCCGAGATCAGCTCGGGGCGTTCGGTCAGGTTAAGCAGTCCGACGATCTTGAGCAGGTTGCGGTCGAGCAGGTTGCGCAGCCGCATGCGCACCGTCGGCACCGAGATCGCCATCTTCTCCGCGAGGCGGTTGACGCCAAGCTGCGCATCCTGCGACAGCAGCTTGACCAGTCGCCGGTCGGTCTGATCGAGATGTTCCCGCAAACGCTCAGGCTTTCATAAAAGGAAATAAACGGTCGGATTTTCTTTCTGATATGAAAATACCTTATGAGAGATTTTTAACAACGGCAAGAGCCACGTCATCCGCGGTGCCCCTGTGCCTGTCGGCAGTTTCGTCGCAGATGCCACATTTTGTTCTTGCTTTGTGCCGGCAGCTATGCTACTAATTTGGGTATGGTGCTAATCGCGCCGCCGACCCGCCCTCCCGAGGCGGGTTTTTTGTTTTCCGGATACCCTTTGAAGGTTCAGCGCCGCCGGCTTGAGTTGGCGGTACAGCGCCGTTCGGGACGCGCTGTGTTCGAGGGTGAAAGAAGCAAGTGGCGCAAGAGGTGCCTGGAATCCATAGCTTAGAAAGGAACGGTAGATCGACATGAAGAAGATTTCTCATCTGTTGGTGCTGACGGCAATCTGCACCATTACCGCCGCCATGGCGCCAGCTGGCGCCGCATATGCCCAGAATGCGCCCTACTGGCGAGCGGACTGGGAGGAGGGGCCTTGCACCGGAGCCTCGTGCTATACCGACTGGTCTTTCGTCCAGGCGGAGAATCCGGCGGAAGCCGATCCCAGCCTGAACGCAATTATCAGCGGCCTGGTCTCGACCGGCGCAGGGAATGTATCCTCGCACGGCGGCAACAGCTTCGGAAAGTTCGAAACGACGCTGGCTGCCATCAATGCCGGGAAGCCCCACTCCAAAGTCTACAAGGAGTGGCTCTTTGCAGGCGGCCTGGCCAAGAACGACGCTTTCGGACGTCCGCTCCAGGCGGTGTCGCCGTCAGGGATCGATGGAACTTATGTCGCGTGGTTTTTCATTTCCTCCGATTACCAATACGCGGGAAACGGCTGGACGAATATCTTCCAGTTCAAGGTGACCGAGCAATCGCCTTTCAAGCAAGACCCAACATGGTGGGTCAACCTGACCGACAATCCGACTGACGATGTGGTGATGCTGCATGTGGAGAATGCGGCGGCCGGAGTCCACAATCCGGCTAACGATGTTCCCGCCCCGAAGGGGCGCTGGTTTCAGCTGCGCGCGGATCTCTATGAAGGGGTAGGCATCGATTGGTATCTGGACGGGGTGTTTTGGCAATCGTCGTCGAACGCAACCTGGCCGGTCGGGCGGGATTCCGACGGATCAGGTACACCTCAGTCATTCGTGTTTGGCGTGGGCCACTATGGTGGAGTTGGCAAACTCTACACTGACGATGCCTACATGATTGCAAAGTAGCCACTGACACATTGTCGAAGTGCATAACAAGCTGCTTCGGGTCCAACCGGGCGGCTATTTTTGTACCTAGAGCGCGTCGCATTGAACGGATCCTGCGACGCGCTTTAAGTTTCTTGTTTTATGCATGTCGTTGTCGCAAAATCGTTGCGAGGCGCAACCGCAACTTATTGTGCCTTCACCTGATAGGCGGAGAGGCTCATCCGAGATATCGCCAAAAGCGGCTTCTCAATAAAACTATAGCTGGCCAGGGAGACGGCAATGCAGGCGGTGACAATAACCATGCCTGCGAGCCATGGTGATACATAGGCGCTTGCAACGACAGGAGCGGTCGCAAGCAGCACGATAGGATGTGTCAGATAGAGAGAGTAGGAAGCATCACCCAACCTTGCCAGCACGCGAGGAGCAAGAAGCCGGAAGTAGCTTTCCAGGCTTATGCAAGCCGCGACAAGGATCAACGCCGGGATTCCCTGAGCAAGGGTTCGCGGCAAGTTGAAGCCAAGGCCCATCACCAGCATGGACACGATGGCGAACACGAGTGCCGAGACACCCAGGACGGCAGGCGAACGCGCCAGCCTGCCGACCAGGTGGCCGAGAGCCATGCCGGCAAGGAACTCAAACAGGATTGGCGTGGTATAGAAAAACAGCACAGTATCGGCGGCGGGTTTGAAGATGATGCGCGCCGCTACGGCGATTGCAAAGACAACGCCGACCATGGCCATTTGCGTCAAGGTGCCAAGACCCATAGTTGCCGCGAACAGAATGTAAAACAGGATTTCCAGATTGAGCGTCCAACCCACGCCAAGCACTGGTTGGACATAACCTGTAACAGTGTCGAGATAGGGAATGAAAAGCAGGCTATTGGTGAGCTGCTCAAGAGACACTGCACGACCGGCAAACAACCAAAGTGCGGCGACCATGACGAAGGTCATAACCCAATAGAACGGAACGACGCGCGTGAAGCGCTGCATCAAAAAAGCACGATGGTCGCGACGTCTGTTCTCCGTCGAGAGAACCATGACAAAACCGCTGATGACGAAAAACAGATCGACACCACTGTTTAGGATGGGAATACCCAGATCGAGCATGCCCAGTGCGGCCGGAAGATGATAGATAACAACCATGAGGGCTGCTAGCCCCCGCAGGATCTGTACCGATGTATACTGTTGAACCCGGCGCGGCGCAGCGTGATCATTCTCTGGAATGATGTTCATCGAAAAATGGTCCCCTGTGCGGGGAGCATTAACACACGGGGTCGTTGATGTGCTGATTAATTGCTGGTTTAATTAATGCGTAAAGTTTTAGATAAGTTTTACTGACACCAGCACGCGGCTATACTTTAGACCCGCCCGACTTTGGCCTGCCTCTCTGTCAAAACCTGGCATCTCCCCAGTGAAGAGGAGATTGGCTGTTTCCCCGCGCTAACGGCTGGTCTCGAAGATAGCGACGGCTGCCGCTGTCAGCGCGGCGTTACCGGGTGCTACTGTTCCATCAGGAAGCTCCTTGCCGTCTTCCAGCCCGACGCGCGTCGACCAACGGCGTTCCGCCGCCCGGTGCACGAAAGGCCAGACCGTGGCGTCGGCACCGTGCAGCAGGATCGCCCGGCGCATCCCGGCGCCGTCGAGCACGGCGGCGATATCGTCACTGACCTCCAGCGCCGCGTCCAAGGGCTGCTCGGAGATTTCGAGCAGGATGCGCAGCACCCGTTTGCCATGGTCGAGGCTCACCAGGCGTTCGGCGTCGGCGACGGAGGCAAGCCCCGCCTCGATGCCGATGCCGCGCTGGCGCAGACTCTCCATGACGGCGGGCGCGGCGTCTTCGCTCAGATTGACCGAGGCATAGTCGGGCAGCTCGCTCCAAGCGGCGATCGCGGCCAGCGTCCGCTCGTCGTCATTCTCGATCCAGGCGCCGGTCGACACGCCGATCAGCGTTCCAGGGCAGGCGCGACGAAGCGCTAGCACAGTCTGGTCCATCGCCGCCGGAGCCAGGCTTTCGCGGCCGTCCAGCCCGCGCGCATGGACATGCAGCTCAGCCGCGCCGGTGGCGACGCAGGCGGCGCCGTCGCGCGCCATGGCCTCCGCGTCGAGCGGCAGGTTGGGGTGGAAATCGGCGCTGCGCGCGCCATTGATGCAGGTCTGGACAATCATGCTATGGGCAGTCCGGTTGCGGTTGCTGCCAGTCTAGCGCGGGCCAGTGAAAACCGGAATCGCGCTGGCGAAGGCTCCTGACATATGGACGTGGCACAGCCTGAATCAGTCTGGCAGAATGCACCTATATCGTGTTGTTCGGCTTAGTCTTCTTAGCAAACGAACATCCGTCGGGCAGAGTTACGGCGAAACACCCAACTCGCGTAATGCAGCGTTGGCGGCACGGTATTCGATAAAACTCTTTGGACAATGGCTGACGGTATGCCTGTAAAGCCATAGGGCGTGATCGCGTTGCCCTTTGAGCCGGCTGAGTTCTGCGTTGTAGAAACCGATCTCGCAAAACTTGCCGTGTTTCTTGGTTGGATCCGAGTCATCGGCGTCGTTCAATGTCGCGGTGGGCGTCTTTTCGCCAAGCAGCATTCGAACCACAGGCGCCGGCCACTTCGTCATGTCGAGCTTGGAAGCTGCCTTCCGCAAATGGCCCGCCGCACCGTTGCGTCGTTCAACAATATCCAGCCAGATGGCAAAATAGGCGTAGTCGGGCCTGAGCGCGGCCGCCTTTTCAAAGTCAGCCTGCGCCTTGGCCAGCGAGCCAGAATAGAAATAGAGAACACCCCTGTTTGAGTAGCTGTACGGATAATTCGGATCGAGCAGGATCGCTTGGTCGAAGTCAGCAATGGCTCGACCGTCGCCGGCCTTTCCCATCCAGGCAATGCCGCGGTTGTGGTAAATTCTTGCATTTTTCGGATCGAGACCAATCGCCCGGTCGTATTCGTCGATGGCCCGATCGTACTCACCTCGCTTGTTCCAGAGAAAGCCTCGGTTGCTGTAGGCGATGGCAAGTGTTGGGTCGATATCGATTGCGTGGCTGTAGTCCGCGAAGGCGCGAACATCGTTCTCCTTTGCCACCCAGGCCAAGCCCCGATTATTATACGCGAGGGCTTGTTTCGGGTCGAGCTTGATCACCTGGTCGTAGTCGGCGATGGCGCGATCATTGTCTCCCTTGCTAGCCCAGGCGATACCTCGATTGAAGTACGCTTTGGGGTCTTTCGGATCGAGGCTGATCGCCTTGTCGTAGTCGGCGATGGCGCGGTCATTGTCGCTCTTGCCTGACCAGGCCACCCCTCTGTTGTACCAGATGCTCTCATCGTTCGGATCGAGGCTGATCACTTGGTTGTAGTCGGCGATAGCACCGTCAAAATCGCCGCCCGTCAGCCGGGCGTTGCCGCGCCGGTAGTAGGCATGTGCGTTTTTCGGATCGAGGCTGATCACCTTGTCATAGTCGGCCAGCGCGCGCTCCTCTTCGCCCCTGCCGGTCAACGCATCGGCTCGGCCATTCAGGGAACCGACGTCGTTCGGGTTGAGCCTGATGGCCCGGTCGAAGTCGGCTATCGCGCGGTCGTCGTCGCCTTTGCGTGACCAGATCAGCCCACGATTGTGGTAATTTCTGCCGTCTTCGGGATCGAGGCTGATTGCCCTGTCATAGTCGGCCAAAGCCCGGTCGTCCTCGCCCTTGAAGGTCCAGGCGACGCCGCGGTTGTAGTAGGCATCGCCATATTTCGGGTCCAGGCTGATCGCCTTGTCCAGATCGGCGATGCCCTTGTCGTAGTCGCCCTTGAAGACCCAGCTGATGCCCCGGTTGTAGTAGCCGCTGGCGACGGTCGGTGCGATGCCGATGAACGCGCTGTAGTCGGCGATCGCGCGGTCATAGTCGCCTCGTTCCGTCAGGGCATTGCCGCGCTTGAAATAGGCAATACCGCGGTTTTCGAGGGGCTCTGTCGCATCCTCGATCATGCGCGTGCAGGCGGCGATCCGCGTGCTGGCCTCGACCTTGTCGTCGCTGACGCAGTCGCTGCTGGCGGACAAGGCCGGGAGCGCCGAGACCAGCATCGCGACGAGGCAAACGAGGAATTGCCGGACTGCCCCCTCCCTTTGTCGAACCCGTCCGCTCAATTCGCCCCCCCCCATCGCGGCAAGCCCCGCTGCATTGTATTCAACGAAATCCCCGAGACAATCGCTAACGAGTTCACCCGGCAAGAAACGGGTGGTCCGCGCGCGCCGTTTCACCCATCTCAATGACAGAGAAGCCACAGGAGGCGAAGCCATGACCATCCATTCGATAGGCGCGAAAGCGGCGGTGAAATCGGCGGAGGTGCGCGTTGCCGGATATGACTGGCGGAAGCTGGCCGATGAGTTGAGCGGCTATGGCTGCGCGGTGATGGAAGAGCTGCTGACGCCGCAGGAGTGCCGGCAGATTGCCGGACTTTATCCGGACGAGAGCCATTTCCGCAGCCATGTCCACATGGCGCGGCATGGTTTCGGCAAGGGCGAGTACGGCTATTTCCGCTATCCCTTGCCCGATCTGATCGGCGGCTTGCGCACCGCGCTCTATCCGCGCCTGGCTGCGGTCGCCAACGACTGGAACGAGCGCATGGGTATCGCGCAGCGCTATCCCGACGAACACGCCGCGTTCCTCGAGCAATGCCACGAGCAGGGCCAGACGCGGCCGACGCCGCTCCTGCTGCAATATGTCCCCGGCGACTTCAACTGCCTGCACCAGGATCTCTACGGCGATCTTGCCTTCCCGCTGCAGGTGGCGATCCTGTTGTCCGAGCCCGGCAAGGATTTCACCGGCGGCGAATTCGTGCTGACCGAGCAGCGTCCGCGCATGCAGAGCCGCGCCGAGGTGGTGCCGCTGCGCCAGGGCGATGCAGTCGCCTTCGCGGTCCACAATCGTCCGGTCCAGGGCAGCAAGGGCAATTACCGCGTCAACCTCAGGCACGGCGTCAGCCGGCTACGCTCCGGCATGCGCCACACTGTCGGTATCATCTTCCACGACGCCAAGTAACCGAGCCTCTCGGCCCGGCGGCGATTACCTGGAAAAATCGCTGCGCACGATGCCGTGGCGCTGGAGCTTGTCGTAGAAGGTCTTGCGCGGAATCCCCAGCGCTTCGATCGTGCGCCTGACATCGCCCTCGTTGCGGCCAAGCGCCTCGCGGATGATGTCGGCCTCGTAGCGCTCCAGCCGCTCCGGCAGCTTCATGGCGGCGTTCGATTCAGTTGGGGCAGGGGGTTGTGCTTCGGCGCCTTCCTCCAATCCAAGCACGAACCGCTCGGCGAAATGCGCCAGTTCGCGCACATTGCCCGGCCAGTCATGGTCGCTCAGATGGCGATGTACCGTCGCCGGCACTGCCGGCACCCGACGATGGAAGCGGGCGGCGGCGCGCTCGGCGAAATAGAAGAACAGCAGGGCGACGTCGTCGCGGCGCTCGCGCAGCGGCGGAATGGAGATCGTCACCACGTTGAGCCGATAGTAGAGATCCTCGCGGAAGGCGCCGCGCTGGCGCGGATCGCCGAGATCGACCTTGGCGGCGGCGACGACGCGCAGATCCACCGGCCGCACCTCGTTGGTGCCGAGCGGAGTGACCTCGCGCATCTCCAAGACGCGCAGCATCTGCACCTGTGTCGAGACCGGCATGCTTTCGATCTCGTCGAGGAACAGCGTGCCGCCGCTGGCATGCTCGATGCGGCCGATCCGTTTCTTCTGCGCGCCGGTGAAGGCGCCGGCCTCATGGCCGAACAACTCGCTCTCGATGACGGTCTCCGGCAGCGTACCGCAATTCAGCGCGACGAAATTGCCCTTGGCGCGGCGGCTCCAGCGATGCAGAAGGCTTGCCACCACCTCCTTGCCGGAGCCGGTCTCGCCGGTCACCAGCACGTCGACATCGGTGTCGGCGATCTGGCGCAGTGTGCGGCGCAGCCTGTCCATCGCCGGTGTCTGGCCGATCAGCGGCAGGCCGTCCTGCGCCTCTCCGGCCGCCTCGCGCAAGGCGCGGTTCTCCATCACCAGGCGGCGCTTTTCCGCTGCGCGACGCACGCTCTGCACCAGCCGGTCGGCGGCGAAAGGCTTGGTGATGAAGTCGTAGGCGCCGTCCTTGATCGCCTTGACGGCCATGGCGATGTCGCCATGCCCGGTGACGAGGATGACGGGAATGTCGGCATCCAGCCGCAGGATGCGGTTGAAAAGCTGCAAGCCGTCGATCTGCGGCATGCGGATATCGGACACCACGACGCCGGCAAAATCGGCGTCGAGCCTGGCCAGCGCCTCGGCCGCCACCGCAGAGGCCGAGATCGAGAAGCCGGCAAGCTCCAGCGTCTGCGCGGTGGCCTTGAGGAGATCGCGATCGTCGTCGATCAAGATGACCGGCGCGGCATTGTCGTTCGTCATGATGGCTTACGCTGCTTTCATGAGATGGATGGAGAAGCGGGTGCCGCCGTCGTTGCTTGAAACCTCGATGCGGCCGCCATAATCGGCGACGATGTCCTTCGAGATGACGAGGCCAAGGCCGAGGCCTTTTTCCTTGGAGGTGTTGAACGGCGTGAACAGCGACTTGAGAATCCCGGGCGGAATGCCAGGTCCGTTATCGGACACGCCGACCGTCACGCCGTCCGCGGTCTCCTCGACCGATACCTGCACATAAGCGTCGTCGCGGCCGTCGAGTGCTTCGAGCGCGTTCTGGAAGAGGTTGATCAGCACCTGTTCGAGCCGGACCCGATTGCCCATGACTTTGAGGCTCGGCGGCGGCAGGTCGATGGCCAATGCGTCGAGCCGACCGGCAAAGCGGCTTCTCAACAGCATGACCGCGCCCTCGACAACACCACGTAATTCAACAGGCTCGGCGGCGGTGCGGCCCTTGCGGGCAAATGCCTTCAACTCCTCGGTGATTGAGCCGATGCGTTCGGTAAGTGCTGCAATGGCGCCGAGGTTTTCCTCGGCCGGCCCGGTCTGCTTGCGGTCGAGGAAGGTGCGGGCATTGTCGGCATAGGCGCGGATGGTGGCGACCGGCTGGTTGATCTCATGGGCGACACCGGCGGCGACCTGGCCGAGGATGGCGAGGCGGTTGGCCTGGACCAGATCCTGCTGCACGATTTGGAGCTTGGCTTCGGTGCTGCGGTGGCCTGCTATCTCGGCCTGCAGCCGGTCGCGGGCTTGGCTCAGATCCTCGGTGCGTTCGACGACGCGGCGTTCGAGTTCGGTGCGCGCCGCCTGTTCGGCGGCAATCCGCATCTGCGCCGACTGCCGCCGCCACAACAGATACGCGGCCAGGCCGAGCAGCGGGACGACGGCACCCAGTGCCAGAAGCCGCATTTCGCGGACGGCAGCGGCGATCGGCGCTTCGGCCGGGATCAGATAGTCGAGCTGCCATGGGGTCGAAGGGACCGGCGTGGAAAGGCTGAGATACTCCGCCTCACTGCCGCCGGGCGTCACCGCGTGGACGATCGACACATCCGGGCTGAGCGCCTGCCGGTGCATGATCGGCAGCGGAACCAGCGGCGCGTCGCCGAACTGTTGGCTGTCGCGGATCGCGGCTTGCTCAGGTCCGGCCAGCGGCGCGGTTGTCATGAAGCGCCAGGACGGCACGCTGGTGATCAGCACGACGCCGTTCTCGTCGCTGACATAGGCCGGGCGGTTGGCCTCGCGCCAGTCGGCTTCGAGCTGGTCGAACTCCATCTTGACGACGACGACGCCGAGCGGTGCGGCGGCATCGCCGACGCGTCGCGAAATGTAGAGGCCGGGACGCTTGCTGACATTGCCGAGCGCAAAGTACTCGGCGGTTCCGGCCTGCATTGCGCCGGAGAAATAATCGCGAAAACGGTAGTCATTGCCGACGAAGCTGATCGGCTCGCGCCAGTTGCTGGAGGCGATCGCCAGTCCGTCGGTGCCGACGACATAGAGCACCGACGCCTTGGTGCCGGAGACCAGCCCCTCGAGCTTGCGGTTCAGAACATCGATTGCCGCGGCATTTTTCTGCGACAGCGCGTCACGCACTTGCTCGTCCGCGGACAGAAGCAGCGGCAGGGCGCGCGGGCTTTCGAGCACGGCGCGCAGCAGCGCGACCTTCAGATTGGCGTCGGTACGCCCCTGCGCCGCCAGGGTCCCGACCTCGGCGGTGCGGCCGTAGAGGCCGGCACCGTAGAGCGCTGCCGTGACGATCAGCAGGGCGACGGCCGCAAACAGCAGCCAGGCTCGGCGCGCCCGCCTGGCGAGTTGCTCGGGCGTCGAAGACAAGGCACCGGCGGGGCGTTGCAGCATCGCCCATTTGTGCATGAACTCGCACAAAACACAATTCGACCTATGCGGAGATTCGCACTTGTCTGTGTGTCCAGCAGTGCGGACATTTGTGAATGCTCAACAAAATCAATGATGAAAGGCCCTTCTGCGTATCTGGCACGGCTGTTGCAAACACGAATTCAGCAGTCGCGAGGCTGCTGGTCAAAACAACTGCCCCGGGGAGTCGAGCTTTCGATCGGGGCGCCATGGAGGACGTCATGCAGACAGCAATCGCTGCCGCCGAGCCGCGCGGCAAACTTCCCTTATACCGGCATCTTTATGTGCAGGTGCTGGCGGCGATCGCCGCCGGTGTGCTGCTCGGCCACTTCTATCCGGAAACCGGCGAGGCGATGAAGCCGTTCGGCGATGCCTTCATCAAGCTGGTGAAGATGGTGATCGCGCCGGTGATCTTCCTGACGGTGGCGACCGGCATCGCCGGTGTTTCCGACCTGCAGAAGGTCGGCCGCGTCGCCGGCAAGGCGATGATCTATTTCCTGGTGTTCTCGACGCTGGCGCTTGTCGTCGGCCTGGTCGTCTCCAATATCGTCCAGCCCGGCGCCGGCATGCACATCAATCCGGCCACGCTCGATACCACCAAGGTGACGGCCTATGCCGAGAAGGCGCACGACACAACCATCGTCGGCTTCCTGATGAACATCATCCCCGACACCATCACCGGCGCCTTCGCGCAGGGCGACATCCTGCAGGTGTTGTTCTTCTCGGTGCTGTTCGGTGTCGCCCTGGCACTGGTCGGCGATCGCGGCCGTCCGGTCGTCGATTTCCTGCAGGCACTGACCACGCCGATCTTCCGCCTCGTCGCCATCCTGATGAAGGCCGCACCGATCGGCGCCTTCGGCGCCATGGCCTTCACAATCGGCAAATACGGCATCGGCTCGATCGCCAACCTCGCCATGCTGATCGGCACATTCTACCTGACCGCGCTGCTGTTCGTGCTGGTGGTGCTCGGCGCGGTTGCCCGCTACAATGGCTTCTCGATCCTGGCGCTGATCCGCTACATCAAGGAAGAGCTGCTGCTGGTGCTCGGCACCTCGTCCTCGGAAGCGGCATTGCCGGGCCTCATGGCCAAGATGGAGCGCGCCGGCTGCAACCGCTCGGTGGTCGGCCTGGTCATCCCGACCGGCTATTCCTTCAATCTGGACGGCACCAACATCTACATGACGCTGGCGGCGCTGTTCATCGCGCAGGCGACCGACACGCCACTCACCTACGGCGACCAGATCCTGCTGCTCGCCGTCGCCATGCTGAGCTCCAAGGGTGCCGCCGGCATCACCGGCGCCGGCTTCATCACGCTGGCGGCAACGCTTTCGGTCGTCCCCACCGTGCCGGTCGCCGGCATGGCGCTGATCCTCGGCGTCGACCGCTTCATGTCGGAATGCCGGGCGCTGACCAACTTCATCGGCAATGCGGTGGCGACAGTGGTGGTGGCACGCTGGGAGGGAGAACTCGACCAGACGAAGTTTGCCGCCGCCATGGCCGGCGACTTGCCCGAGGAAGTCGACCTGTCGCTGCCGGGTTTGCAGGCCGCCTGACTGTCTCGGCCACGTGACTATAAGCCCCGGAGGCGGTTCGCCGGCTCTGGGGCAAAAGCACCGGCCCGTCGCGGCATGCCGCCTGTAACGCAACCTGAAGTGGCCCTGTTTTCGATGCGGGGCTTGTTCCAGCCGCATTTGAAGGCCAGTATCCGCCATGCCTTCAAGGCACCCGTCCGCTTCGCTCCTGACCTGATCGCGAGGCGAGACATTTTCCGTCGGGCTCGGTTGCGACATCACCTTGGCCGAACCGTCTGGGCTTTTGCTGCCGCCGACCCCTTACCATGGCAGCAGCCCTCGAAGGCATGGCGGCCTCAGTACGAAGTCGCAAAGCGAAACGTGACCCGTCTCCTGATAGAAAGCGCAGGCTTTCTCCCAGGGAACTCGTTGCGCGCCAAGAGGGCGCTTGAAGAGGGGGGGCAGGCCCATGAGCGGGCCTTTGCCGAACCAAAGCAAGATGCGAGGTCAAACGCGATGCAGACTGTCCCGAGAATTCCGGTATCCATCATCATCCCGAACTACAACTACGCGCGGTTCCTCAAACGCAGCATCGACAGCGCCCTCGAGCAGGACTACGCGGATGTCGAAGTCATCGTCGTCGACGATGCATCGCAGGACAATTCCACGACAATCATGGAATCGTATCGCGACGAGATCCTCGCATGTCCGCGAGCGCAAAATGGCGGACACGCCGCGGCATTCAACACCGGCTTCGCAGCGAGCTCGGGCAAGATCGTCCTGTTCCTCGACGCCGACGATTATCTCTATCCGACCGCCGTCTCCACCATCGTCGAGACCTGGGACGAGGCAACCGCCCAGGTCCAGTCCAGACTGCACATCGTCGACGAAGGGCAACGCATCAAGGATGTCTTTCCGCCGCCCGAACTGGCTTTCGACAGCGGCGACGTCATGCCGAAACTCCTGCACAAGGGCCGCTATCAGACGACCGTGACCAGCGGGCTCGCCTTTGACCGCGCAACGCTCGAATCGATCATGCCGATACCGGAGCCGGAGTTCCGCCAGGGCGCTGACGGCTATCTGGCAACGCTGGCGCCGATGTACGGGCACGTCCAATCCATCGACGAATGCCTCGGCGCCTACCGGATCCACGGCGCCAACCATTCGGTCTTCGGCGAAAAGCTCGCCGAGCGGGCACGCTGGCGGGTAACCCACGATTTCCGCCGCATGCAGGCACTGTCGGACCAGGCCTCCGGGATCGGCCTGACCATCGTGCCGTCGGATGCTGTCCGCCACGATCCGGTCCACCTGGAGGAGCGGCTGGCGTCGCTCTGCGCCGACAGAGACCGACATCCGGTGGCCGACGATTCCCGGCTGGCGCTCGGGGCGGCCGGCGCCGTCGCCAGCCTCGAAATGACCGCATCCCTGCGGCGGCGCGTCATCCTTGCCGCATGGTTCCTGTCGGTCGGGGTGTTGCCGCGGAAAATGGCCACGGCGGTGCTGTCGTGGAAGCTCGATGCGTCGTCGAGGCCGGCATTTTTGAGCCGCCTGTCCAAGAGAATCCGCCACGCTATGGGGTAGTGGGTGGCGCAGTGACACAACGCCGCCAGGTTTTCGGGAGGTCTGGCAACCCGGGTAGATTTCGAGCAATATCACTATGGGCACGTGGCGACCCAACCGAAGGACAACCAGCCCATGACCTGTTATAAGCCGATGCGTCCGATGGAGCGCTGCCCATCCCACCCTGGGGCGCCGCTCGACGACATTATCCCGGCAACCGGAAAGACCAAGGTGGAAATCGCCAATCTGCTCGGAATCTCGCGCCAGCAGCTTTACGACATCATCCGCGAAAAGAAGCCGGTCTCGCCGGCCGTCGCGGCGCGCCTTGGAAAGATGTTCGGCGACGGCGCCGCGATCTGGCTCAGGATGCAGGCCGCTTACGATGCGTGGCACGCGGAGCGCGAGGTTGACGTCAGTGCCATTCCAAGGCTGCATGCTGCCTGAGATGCAATAGATCGGCCGAACCACCGAGGCTCACAAATCGATCACGGTCCCGCCTGCCTGGACCGGTCCTGCGGTTCAACGGCTCGCTCGACCAGGACATGCGCTTCCCGCGCGGCCTCGATGAACGCGTCCCTGGCGGCTTCGGTCCAGCGGTCGTCGCTCATAGCGCGGCGGCATGTGCGCCGTGCCAAGCCGTGTTTGGCGCTGCCAGCGTCGCGCCAGTGGGCTTCCAGCAATTCGACAGCCTGCCGTGCGTTGGAAATGTTGCGGATATCTCCCACGATGCCGACCGCAACCGCAACCGGCTTGGAAAACCATCCTTGATTCATGGCGAAGCCTTCGACGTGTTGAACTACCTATAACGAAAATCGTGGCGCAAGGTTTCATTCGCGCCAGTCACCGCGGCAGTGAGGCGGCCCTCACTGCGCCGCGCGCAGCCTGACCACGACGCTGCGCGCCACAAGCACCAGCACCGTGATGACGATCAGGATCACCGAGAGTGCGGCGATCGCCGGGTCGATGTTGTCGCGCAGGCCCATCCACATCAAGCGCGGCAGCGTGATGGCGTTGACCGAGGTGATGAACAGGGTGACGCCGATCTCTTCCCAGGACAGCACGAAGGACAACAACGCCGCGGTGACGATGCCGAACTTGATGTTGGGCATGATGATGCGGGTGGCGCGCTCCCACACGGTGGCGCCGAGGCCGCGCGCGGCAAGATCGATGCGGCGGTCGAGCTGGCTGAGCGACACCAGGATCAGCACCGTGGCGAAGGGCACCGTCATCACCGCATGCGCCATGGCGACACCCAGCCAGGTGTCATAGCCGAAGAACGACGAGAAACCCGAGATCGAGGTCAGCAGGAAATAGAGCGTGATTGCCGAGACCACCGGCGGTACCACCATCGGCAGCAGCACGAAGCCGACCAATGCTGCGGTGAAGCGCGGCTGGAACATCCAGACGCCGAGGCCGAAGCAGAGCGCGAGCACGGTGGAAAAGGCGCTGCTGACGACGCCGATCCTGATCGAGAGCAGGATCGAGTTGATCCAGCGCGGATCCTCGATCAACGCCCGGTAATGGCGCAGCGACAATTCGCCCGACGGCATCGCCAGCATGCGGCTCGGCGTCAGCGACACCGGAATGACGGCGAGCAGCGGCAACAGCAGAAACAGCGCGACCAGGGCGGCGAGGACCAGCGAGACGGGACCGGGGCGATAGGTCGGCATCGCGCTACACCAACTGCTTTGGTCTGATATAGCGGAACAGCAGCGCCATCAGCGCGCCGACGAACAGCACCAGCACCACGCTGATCGCAGCGCCCAGGCCCCAGTCCGGGCTCTGGAAGATGCGGAGATAGATCAACTCGGCGATCATCACGCTACGACCGCCGCCGAGGATCGCCGGCGTGACGAAGAAGCCGAGCGAAAAGACGAAAACGATCAGCGCCGAGCCGATGATGCCGGAGCGGGTCATCGGCACGAACACCGACCAGAAGGTCCGCATGCGGCTGGAGCCGAGGCCGCGCGCCGCCAGCAGCACGCGGTCGTCGAGACTGCGCATCGAAGAGGCCAGCGGAAACACGGCGAAGGGGATGAGGAAATGCGTCATGCCGACGATGACGCCGAACTCGTTGCGCACCAGCGCCAGCGGCTCCGAGATGAAGCCGACCGCCTGCAGCCAGGTGTTAATCAGGCCGCGATTGGACAAAAGCGCCACCCAGCCGAAGGCGCGGGTCAGCACCGAGATCCAGAACGGCACCAGGATGCAGAATTCGGCCACGACGCGCTGCACCGGCGTGCCGCGCACCCAGACAACGGTGATGGCGTAGGCGGCGGCAACCGAAACGATCGTCACGATCGCCGCGATGCGCAGCGTGCGGATAAAGACCGACTGCACCAACTGATCCGTGAGCAGCGCATTGTACTGCCCCAGCCCCGGCGTGGGCAGCGTAAAACTCCATTTGACCACGCCGAGGAATGGCCAGGCATAGGCCAGCACAAGAAAGAGGAGCAGCGGCGCCATCAACAGCGCCGCGCCCATCCTGTCGGAGAGGTATGCTCTCATCCGGTTATCCCGGCTTGTCAGGCGGAGATGATCTTCGTGTATTCGTCGAGTGCTGCCCCATAGTTCTTGGCGTACCAATCCATGTCGAGCGGGATCTGCTTTTTCATGTTCTCGGGATCGACCGGGTTGATGCGCTTCTTGTCGGCGGGGATCAGCGCATCGGTGGCCGGATTGGCCGGACCCTGGCCGAGCTTGTCGAACATGATGAGTTCCTTCTCCGGGTCCTGGGTGCTGGCGATGAACTTCATCGCCGCGTCCTTGCCGCCGGGATTGCCCTTGAGCACGGCGAGCGCGCCGGGCGAGATCAGGCCCTGGTCCCAGATGAACTTGATCTTGCCGCCGGAATCCTGCTCGATGAGCGAAGCCCGGGTCGACCAGACGATCGCCATCGAGGCCTCGCCATTGAGCAGCACGCTCTGGCTTTCGGCGCCGCCACCCCAATAGGCGACGACGTTTTCCTTGAAGGCAGCGATCTTGTCATGCGCGCGCTTGAGGTCGAGCGGATAGAGCGAGGCCGGCGCGATGCCGTCGGCAAGCAGGACCGCTTCCCAGCTCGACACGCCCCATTTGTAGAGCGAGCGCTTGCCGGGGAATTTTGCCACGTCGAAGAAGTCGGCCATGCCGGTCGGTGCCTGGCTGCCGTATTTCTCGGCATCGTAGGCGATGACGTAGGAGAAGAAATAGGTCGAGGCGGCGTGTTCCCAACCGAACCCCTCGCGCATCTTCTTCTTGTCGACGATCGTATAGTCGATCGGCTCGAGCATGCCCTGCGCGCCGAGCGTGATGGCCGAGAACGGATCGACGTCGACCAGGTCCCAGGTCGGGGCGCCGCTCTTGAACTGCGCCGCGATTGCGCCTTCGGTCGGGCCGGAGCCATCCATCTTAACGACGATGCCGGTCTCCTTGGTGAAGGCCTGGCCGTAAGCCGCGTCATAGGCGGTGATGGCGTCGCCGCCCCAGTTGACCAGCACCAGTTCCTTCGCCGCGGCAAAGGCGCCGGTCGAGCGCAGCAGCATCGGCGTGCCGGCCAGCACCAGCGCGGCCAGCTGCGTGAACTGCCGGCGCGAGATCTCTCCGCGCACGGCCCTGGCGGACAGCGCCTCGATGGAATGTTTCTTGGTTTGGTTTGTCATGTCAGTTCCCCTTTTTTGTCGTTGGTATTTCCTGAAAGTCAGCTTGGCGAATTCGCCACGCCGATCGTCATTGTCCTCCATCCGGAAGGAGGAAACCTTTCTCCGCCGGCCAGGTCAGCCAGACGGAATTGCCTTGGCTGAGCGCGGAAGTGGCAACCTCGTTCGGCACCGAGACCGTCATCTTGGCGCCTTGGCGCGTCGTCAGATCGAGCCGCGTTGCAGCGCCGAGATAGGTCGAGGCGACGGCAGTCGCGGCAATGCCGTTCTCGCCTGCGGCGGCTTCGCGGGCGATCGACATGTATTCGGGCCGGATCGCCAGGATGGCGTCGCCCCGGACCTTCTCGGCCTTGCAGCGCATGCTGATCGCGCGGTCTTCGCAGAGGCCCGTCGAGCCATTGTCGGCCGGGCGCACGCCCTTCAGCGGCAGCATGTTGATCTCGCCCAGGAACTCGGCGACGAAGCGGTTGTCCGGCCGATCATAGACCTCGTCCGGCGCGCCGACCTGCAGCAGTTTGCCATGGTTGAAGATGGCGACGCGAGACGACAACGCCAGCGCCTCGCTCTGATCATGGGTGACGAAGACGAAGGTGGTGCCGGTCTCCTGGTGCAACCGCTTCATCTCGGCCTGCATCTGGCCGCGCAGGCCCTTGTCGAGTGCCGAAAACGGCTCATCGAGCAAAAGTACGCCCGGCTCGAACACCAGCGCCCGCGCCAACGCCACGCGCTGCTGCTGGCCGCCGGACAATTGCGACGGCAGTTTCTTCTCGTGGCCCTTGAGCCCGACGCGCTCGATCATTTCGCCGACGCGGCGTTTGATCTCGGCCGCCGGTTTCTTGCGCACCTTGAGCGGGAAGGCGATGTTGGCCTCGACGCTCATATGCGGGAACAATGCGTAGCCCTGGAAAACCATGCCGGCGGCACGCTGCTCGGCCGGCCGCTCGGTGATGTCGACGCCGTCGCTGTAAAGGCGGCCGTCGGTCGGCTGAATGAAGCCGGCAAGGATCATCAGGAAGGTGGTCTTGCCGGAACCGGAGGGGCCGAGCAGGGTGAGGAACTCGCCACGGCCGATATCGAGCGTCAGATCATCCAGCGCACGGAACGAGCCGAAGCTCTTGCCGATCCCGATTGCCTTGATCTCTGCGGCCCGGCCGGGTTGCTGCATCCTGCCCTTTCCTTAGCGTAGGCGAAATCGTAGGCAGGGCGGCGGCTCACCGCAACCGAATAGTTTTCGCCTGATCGGCAAATTTGATTCATCTATGCGCCAATCTCCTCCTCAAGGGGGAGATTAGCGCTCCTTGTTCTCCGACAGCTTCGACCTCAGCCATCGCCCAAACGCCTCCAGCACCGGATGCGCTGCCTTGGCGTGCTCGGAAACCAGAAAATACGAGCGCGGCGAATTGATCGCGATGTCGAAGGGACGCACCAGCCGGCCTTCGCTCAGCGCCCGGCGACTGGTCAGCTCGTCGCCCATGGCGATGCCCTGGCCGGCAATCGCCGCCGAAAAGACCAGGTTCATGTCGGAAAAGAAGATGCCGCCTTCCGGGTCGGGGTTCTCGACCTTGGACAGGGCCAGCCAGCGCGCCCAGTCCTCGGTGTCACCGAGATGCAGGAGATTGGCGCGCAGCACGTCTGCCGGCTTGGAGAAGCCGCCGATCTTGTTGAGCAGCGTGGGGCTGCACAGCGGCGTGAAGGAGATTTCGCACAATGGTTCGACCACGCGGTTCGGCCAGTTGCCGACGCCGAAGGCGATGAAGGCGTCGGCCTCGGCATTGCTGACGTCGTCGAGGCGCCGCGGCGTCAGGATGCGCAGTGCGACATCGGGGTACATCTGCCGGAACTCGCCGATATGGGTGCACAGGAACAGCGAGGCGAAACCCGGCGTACAACTGACACTGAACGAGCCGCCGATGCCGGTGCCGGCATGGCGTGTCACCGCGTCGCCTAGCACCGTCAGCGCCTTGCGCACGTCGCTGGCATAGCGTTGGCCGCGTGGCGTCAGCGCCACGCCCTTGCCGATGCGCGCGAGCAGGTCGAAGCCGAGATCGCGTTCGAGCAGGCGCAATTGATGACTGACCGCACTGCGGGTCAGATGCAGTTCGTCAGCGGCGCGCCAGACGCTGCCGTGGCGGGCAAAACTGTCGAGCGCGCGCAGCGCCTGCGTCGAGGGAATTCTCAAGAGGTGAACCGAATTTGCATGAGCCGGGAAAACATATCACTTTTTGGCGAGGCGCTTCACTGCTTTCTTTCCGCCATGGAGAAACCGGTGACCTCGGCGCAAGCGACCGCGCTTGCCTGTCTGGACGACATCCAGCCGTCGCTGTCGGCGTGGACGCGGACCATCTTCGACTTCGGCGAGACCGCCTGGCGCGAATACCAGTCGGCCGCCTGGTATGTCGAGCGCCTGAAGCACGAAGGCTTTACCGTTGAAGAGGGCTCTGGCGGCATGCCGACCGCCTTCTGCGCCCACTGGACCAACGGGACCGGCCCGACAATCGGCATGTATGCCGAGTACGACGCGGTGCCTGGCAATTGCCAGGATGCGGCGACGGTGAAGCGACCGCGTCCGGGCCTCGGCGAACAGGCCGGCGGCCACACCGATCCGCATTCCGGGCTCGGCATTGCCAGCCTCGGCGGGCTGCTGGCGACCAAGGCGGCGATGCAGCGCCACGGCATATCGGGCACGCTGCGCTTCACCGGAGAGCCGGCGGAGAAGGTGAGGGGATCGAAGCCGATCCATGCCGCGAAGGGCTATTACGATGGGCTGGCGGGCATGATCTCCTTCCATCCTTTTTACATGCTGCCGCTGTGCAACACGGCGCGCTGGGACACGCATTGCGGTGCGGCCTATGCGATGATCTACCGCTTCATCTGCGACGAGCCGGAACATTGGGCGAGGGCGGCAGGCAACGCGGCGCCGATCCCGCAGGCGCATTCGGCGGTCCGGGCGCCGGGCGCCAACGACGCGCTCATGATGATGTACATGGCCTCGAAGGCGCTACGCGATTCCGTGCTGCCGCATCAGGGCGGCTGGTCGATCAGCGAGGCGATCCTGACGGCGGGGCAGGCGACCGCCGACAATCTGCCGGCCGGGCTGGCCGAGATCCAGTACATGATCCGCGTGCCGACGCTGGCGATGGCCGAGCAGGTCACCGCCGTGCTTGACCGCAATGCGGAAGCCGTCGCGGTGATGGGCGGCTGCCGCTATGAGCGGCACTGGGTGTCGAAGTCGCGGCCGGGGCTCGCCAATCACGTAATGGCTGGCATTGCCTTCGACGCGCTGGCGGCGGTCGGGCCGCCGCGCTGGGACGAGACGGCTAAGGCGATCGCCCGCGAAATCCAGGTCAATGCCGGCGGGGTGGCGAGCGAGGAGCCTTTCATCGAGGAACTGGAACTGCTGATCGAACCTCGCGAGGCAGAAGCGATCCTGCGCCGCGACCTGGCGCCGTCGCAGGTGAATTCGACGTCCGACGACTACACCGACATGTCATGGCATACGCCGACGGCGCGGTTCTATGTCGCTCGCCCGGCATTGCGCTCGGAGAACGGTCACGCCTTTCCGTCCTGGGCGATGAATGCGCTGGGCGGCATTTCTGCCACCATCGACCCGATGGTCATCTGCGCCGCAAAGACGGTCGCGCTGGCAGCACTTCGCCTGTTGGAAGACGAGGCCGCGCGCGACGCGGCGATGGACGAATTCGTCGCCCGCACCGGTGGCGGCATCGGCGGCTCGAACTGGATCGCGCCGCTCTGCGACTACGAGCCGCCAATTGGATTTCGCTGGCCGGAATACATCACCTCCCCGCGCGGACGGGACTGGTGGATACCGAGCAACCAAGCCGCATGACTCAACCAAGCCGCCCCTTCACGAGGAGAACCCATGACCGTCCATGACCGCATCGTCACCGAGCCGTTTTCGCTGCAGCGCCGCAACCCGGCCGGCGGCACCAAGAAGCTGACCGCCTGGGGCTTCGCCAACGAGACCGACGTGCTGACCGACGTGCTGCTCGGCTCGCCCAATTTCCTGCGCCATCTCTCGACCAGCTCGCTATCGCGAAAACATCTGCGCGAGGCGCCTTGCAATGTCCAGATCGCGCAGGCGCAGCACAAGGACCTTGTCGCCGCCTATGAGCATTTCGCCGTCAACATCCACTGGCATGAGCCGACGCCGGAACTGCCGATGCAGGTCTATTCACGCGATTCCAGCGTGATGACGCCATATGGCGTCATCATCACCGCGATGGCCAACTGGTGGCGGCGCGGCGAGAACTACGCGGCGATCCGCACCTATGAGAAGCTCGGCATCCCGGTCTATGACATGGTCACCGCCGGCACATTCGAAGGCGGCGACTTCAACGTCATCGAGGACGGCGTGGTGCTGATCGGGTGCGGCGGCGCCCGCACGCAGGAGGAGGGCGCCCGCCAGGTCCAGGCCTGGTTCGACAAGGAGGGCTGGGAGACCCGCATCGCGTTCATCGACGAATATTACGTCCATATCGACCTGATGGTGGTGCCGATCGCCGAGAAGCTGACCGCCGTCTGCCTCGCCTGCACGGAGCCGGGCATCGTCGACTGGCTGAAGGGCAAGGGCCACGAGATCATCGACGTGCCGTTCCAGGACACGATGGCGCTCGGCTGCAACTTCATGTCGCTGGGCAAGGACAGGGTGATCGCGCCGACGTCCAGCCAGGCGCTGATCGGCCAGCTCAAGGCACGCGGCTTCGAGGTCGCGGCCATCGATATGAGCGAGATCTCGAAGACCGGCGGCGGCATCCACTGCATGGCACAGGCGCTGAAGCGCGAGCCGGCCTGAGGGGCCGGCCTTTAGCCCCAACGCTCCCACGAAAGCGCCATTGTCAGCAACGTCGAACCCGCCTGGCTCGCGGCACGCGCCTACAGCACGATGAGCTTTCCCTTGCGCAGACGCTTGGCGCAACGATAGGCGAGGTCGGCGGCGACCATGTCTTCCATCGCAATGCCCATCGCCTTGTAGGTGGTGATCTGTTGATTCGAAACGCGACCCGGCGCGCGGTCGAGCAGCATGGCGCCAAGCTCGGTGCCGAAATCCGGGTCGAAGCCGGCAAGCTCGCAAGAACCGACCGGGGTCGGTTTGAACGCATCCTTGGTTTCGACAAAAAGACTGGATTTGCCGATGAGCTCGATCGGCATTTCTCCGCCGGGCGGCGCCACCCCGACCGACGAGACATGCGTGCCCGGCTGGACCCAGCCTGCGTCGATCACCGGCTGGTAGGAGTGGGTCGCCAGGCACACCACGTCCGAACTGCGCACTGCCGCCTCGAGGTCGGCGACCGCCACCACCGACGGATGCAGCCGGGCAAGCGCTGCCGCATCGTCGAAGCTCTTCGAAGCGACCCGGATTTCGGCAAAGTCGCGCACCAGCGGCAACAGATGCAGGTGCTGGTTGGCCTGCACGCCGGCGCCGATCACTGTCGCTATCCTGGCATCCCGGCGGGCAAGCGCGCGCACCGACAGCACGGCGGAGCCGGAGGTTCGCACCGCGGTTATGAAGGTGCCGTCCATGATGCAGACCGGCAGGCCGGACAGCGGATCGAACAGGCTGATGGTGGCGAGATGGCTGGGCAGGTTCTTGGCCAGGTTGCCTTCGAAGACATTGACGATCTTGACGGTCAGGTTCATGTCCTCCATCCAGGCCGGCATGGCGAGGCTGTAGCCGGCTCCGGGGATGTCGAGCTGTGGTCGGGGTGGATTGACGACCTTACCTTGTGACAGCGCCTTGAAGCCGTCTTCCAGAACGTCGAGAAGCTGGCTGAGGTCGATGCACGCCATCACGTCGGCTTCGCTCAGCACCAGGATCTCGGTCGCTCCCTTGCTGATTTCCGCCGCACTCTTGCCGGCTGGGCTGCACGCTTCCTTGGTCATCCTGCACTCCTGTGTTCGTCGAAATCGGCTCACCACATCTGCTTTGAGTGGGTGAGGGAAGCGCAGGCTATTGCGAGGTTTTATGTGATGAAATACGTTGATTTTGGCATCTGTGCGTGAATTAAGCACACAAATCCCTGAGATAGAGTGGATTGTGAATGGACGATCTCGACCAGATAGACCGCAGCCTGCTCCGGCTGCTGCAGGAGGATGGGCGCCGGACGACGCTTGATCTTGCCGGGCGTGTCGGGCTGTCGCCGACCGGAACCAGCCAGCGGGTGAAGCGCCTGTTCCGCGACGGGTTCATCACCGCGGTCAGGGCTATGCTCGATCCGCGCAAGGTCGGCAGGGGAACGCTGGTGTTCATCGAGGTCAGGCTTGACCACACGGCGCCGCATGTCTTTGACCGCTTCGCCGAAGCCGTGGCGAAAGCTCCGGAGGTTCTGGAGTGCCATATGGTGGTTGGCGGTTTCGATTATCTGGTCAAGGCGCGGATCGCTGAAATGGCGGTGTTCCAGGATTTCCTGCAGCGGGTCATCCTGCCTCTGCCCGGCGTGCGCGAAACGCACACTTTCGCCTCCATCGCCGATGTCAAGCCGAACGCCCTCTTGCCGGTGTAATCAGATGGAGGAGGGGAATGCTGTTCAGGGCGACGTTGAACGCATCTTCGCCACCTTGTCGCTCCCCCTAGCGCGCCTCCTGGTGCAGAGATGCCGGAGACCGGCTCTAGCCTTGCAGGGTCAGCAGGTTAGCGTCGCGCGCGAGCCGCCACTCACCATCTGGCTCCTTACGCAGGAGCGTCAGCGCATATCCCGATCGATGGACCGGCTCGCCATTCGGCGGGGTCGCGGTCATGTCGATGCGGCTGCGGATGAAGGCCCAATTGCCGAGAAGCTGTAGTTCCACGATATCGCTCGTGCCGTCGATATGAACGCCGGCCGTCTCCTGCGCGGCCGCCGCGAAGATCTCCTTGTCGAAGGGTTCCCGGCCGGGAACCATGAAGATCGCATCGTCCGTCATCAAGCTGAGGACAGTCGCGATGTCTCCACGCTTACTCGCATCCATCCACGTCTCGACCAGCTTTCGGATTGCTGTTTCGTCGCCCGTCATCCGTTACCTCCCTGGCATCTCGCCGTCATCGATAGCGCACGGCGCTTCCCCCTCGCTGAAACATAGGGCTTAGATCGCTGTCGTCATCGATTGCGGTGGTCCTCGACGTCGCGCGGCGTGGGGCATGGTCCGTGAAACGGCAGGTCCGCGCCCTCCATGCCTATCGCCAGCCGCCCGAGGCGGTGATGCGCTCGCCGGTCAGCCATGACGCCTCGTCGGAGGCGAGGAACACCGCGACGCGGGCGACGTCATCGGGCAGGCCGAAGCGACCGAGCGGGGTCATGGCGATAATCTGCTTCTCGAATTCGCTGCCGACGATGCCGATGCGCGCGAGGCCTTCGGTATCGATGCCGCCGGGCGCGATCGCGTTGACGCGGATGTTGCGTGCGCCGAGCTCCCGCGACATCGACAGCGTGATCGTGTCCACCGCTCCCTTGGTGGCGGCGTAGACGAGCGAGTTCGGCTGCGGATTGCGGCTGGCAACCGAGCTTATGTTGATGATGCTGCCGCCGCCCGGGCCAAAATGGCTCACTGCTGCTTGCGTGGTCAGAATGATGCCCAACACATTGGTGTCGAACTCACGGTGGAACTCGGCCTCGGTAACCGCTTCCAGCGGCTCGAACGCGAAGACGCCGGCATTGTTGACCAGGATGTCGAGCCCGCCAAACTCCGATTTCGCCGCCTCGAACAGGCGGCGCACGTCGGCCGCTTGCGACACGTCGCCCTGGACGGTGACGGCGCGGCCGCCACGGTCCTCGATCTCGGCGACGACGCGGTCGGCGCCTTCCTGTGACGAGGCGTAGTTGACGACCACCGCGGCGCCGGCCGTGGCAAGACCCTTGGCGATGGCAGCGCCGATACCCTTGGAGGCGCCGGTGACGATGGCGACCTTGCCGTTCAGCTTGCTCATCAAATCTCTCCTTTGTCGATGATGAGCGGTATTTAATGATGATCAGAAATCGTATTAGGATCATCATGATCCATTCTTTCGTGCCTGGAATTCCGGAATGACCACCATCCTCGAAAAGACCGCCGGTCTCGTCGCCTTCGTCCGCACGGTCGATGCCGGCTCGTTCCATGCCGCCAGCCGGCTGGTCGGCTCCAGCCCATCGGCGGTGTCGAAAAGCGTGGCGCGGCTCGAGCGGCGGCTGGGCGTCAGGCTGATCAAGCGCTCGACGCGCCGGCTCGGGCTGACCAGTGAAGGCATCGCTTATTACGAGCGCGTGGCGCCGCTGCTCAGGGCGCTGGACGATGCCGAAGACATCGTCCAGCTGGCCGATACAGCGCGCGGCCTGCTGCGCGTCACAGCGCCGGTCGAACTCGGCCGCGGCCTGATCGCGGCATGGGCGCAGGCGTTCCTTTCGCGGCATGGCGCAGTCAAACTAGAGCTCAGCGTCACCGACCGCCACGCCGACCTGATCCGCGAAGGCTATGACGTTGCGGTGCGCATGGGGCAGCTCTCGGACACCGGGCTCATCGCGCGCAAGATCGCCAATCTGCCGATCGTGCTGGTGGTCTCACCGGCCTATGTCGAGCGGCGCGGCCGTCCGGCATCGGTCGAGGATTTACCGAACCACGAATTCGTCCGCTACCAGATGGCCGGCCGGCCCTATCCCGTCACTTTTGCCGACGGTACGATGATCGTGCCGGATGGGCGGCTCGATACCGATGATGGTGGTGCCATCCGCAATGCGGCACTTGCCGGCGCCGGCATCGCGCATCTGATGCGGTTTGCCGTGCAGGACGATCTCGACACGGGCCGCCTGGTCCGCATCCTGCCCGAGGTGGCGATGCCGACCATGCCGGTGTACATCGTCCATGCGTATGGGCGACAGCTACCCGTCCGGGCGCGGCTGTTCGTCGATTTCCTGGCGGGCCAGATGGCGGCGCTGATGCGATAGCGCAGCGCGGAATGACCTCCGCAGCCGATCCGACGCCGTCGCAAGCAAGATTCTTGCCCCATCACCCGATCTTCAGAACGCAATCTTCACTGACTCGGCGCTGCGGTTGGCCGGGCCGTGGTGGACGGCCTCGATATTGTTGCCGTCGGGATCGAGCAGGAAGGCGGCGTAGTAGCCGGGATGGTAGTGCTGCCGCTCGCCCGGTGCGCCATTGTCCGTGCCGCCGCCATCGAGGCCGGCCCTGTAGAAGGCGTCGACCATGGCGCGGTCCTTTGCCTGGAAGGCAAGGTGGTGGCGCCCCGTCAGCTTTCCCTGGGCTGCCGGGCTGTCGGGGCTGGAGATGAACAGCTCGTCGGCCCAGAAATAATCCTCGGCGCTGCCGCCGATCGGAATATCGAGCACCTTGAAAACCGCCTCGTAAAAGCGCCGGCTGGCCTTGAGATCCCTGACCACCAACTGGATGTGGTCGATGAGACGGCCGCGATGAAGTTCCATACCTGATAGCTCCTTATCGCCAGGCTGGAAATCTAGCTCAGCACTGTGCACGGTCAATGCAATGGAGCAATTGAGCGGCGCAATTTCTTGACTGGATAAAAAATGCAACCGGATTGTCGGATTCAAAACGTCTCCAACGTCCTTCGGACGCAAGCGGCTCGGCGAAGCTCGAAAAGGTCGTGCCGTATCAACGCTTCCGGCATGGGAGAAAAGTGAAATGAGCCTTCCCTATCGTTGGGTTATCGTCGCGGCTGGCGCGCTGATGACCTGTGTCGCCCTCGGGGCGATGTTCTCGCTGGCGATCTTCCTCGAACCGATGGCGCTCGACACACAATGGTCGCGCGCCGGCATATCGAGTGCGATGACGCTGAACTTCCTGGTAATGGGCCTCGGCGGCTTCGCCTGGGGCGCCATTTACGACCGCTTCGGCGCTCGCATCGTCGTCATGACCGGCGCCGTATTGCTTGGCCTGGCGCTGGTCCTGGCCAGCCGCACCGGCTCGCTGCTCGTTTTCCAGCTGACCTATGGCGTGCTCGTCGGCCTCGCGGCAAGCGCCTTCTTCGCGCCGATGATCGCGCTGACCTCCGCCTGGTTCGACACGAACCGCAGCCTCGCGGTCTCGCTGGTCTCGGCCGGCATGGGCGTAGCGCCAATGACCATCTCGCCCTTCGCGCGCTGGCTGATTTCGGCCTATGACTGGCGCACGGCGATGTTCGATATCGGCATAACCGCGTGGGTGCTGCTACTGCCGGCCGCGCTTCTGGTGCGCCAGCCGCCCCAGCCCGCTGCCGACGGCGCTGCCCCAACCGTTGCCGCCGAGGGTGCCGGCATGACGGTTCCGCAGGCGCTGCGCTCGCCGCAATTCATCGTGTTGGGACTGACCTTCTTTGCCTGCTGCGCAGCGCATTCGGGGCCGATCTTCCATATGGTGAGCTATGCGATGCTGTGCGGCATAGCGCCGATGGCGGCGGTCAGCATCTACAGCATCGAGGGCCTGGCAGGGCTGGGTGGCCGGCTGCTTTACGGCGTGCTTGCCGATCGGCTGGGCGTCAAGCCGGTGCTGATCACCGGGCTGGCCATACAGGCGGTGGTCATCGCCGCCTATCTGGCGGTCAGCGAGCTTGGTCAATTCTACACGCTCGCCGTCATCTTCGGCGCCACCTATGGCGGTGTCATGCCGCTCTATGCGGTGCTGGCGCGCGAATATTTCGGCCAGCGCATCCTCGGCACGGTGTTCGGTGCCGTAACCATGCTGTCCAGCCTCGGCATGGCTTTCGGCCCGCTCGCCGGCGGCATGGTGTTCGATGCCTATGCCAGCTATTCCTGGCTGTTCATCGGCTCGGCCCTTGTCGGGCTTGGCGCGATGGCGATTGCGATCGCCTTCCCGCCGCTGCCGCGCCGGGAGTTGCAACCGGCTTAAAGCCGGATCAGCAGAAAAGGGCGGCCGCTTGGATGGCAAGCGGCCGCGATCTGGCAGTGCTTGTTCGGCATTATGAAAAGCGAATTGCTATGCTCGCAGAGGCACCACCTCGGCGCCATCAAGCGTGTAGCGCGCATAGCGGAAATCGCGAATTCTCGCCAATCTGTCGCCCGTCCATTCCAGCAGGATAAAGTATCTTGGCCCTCCGGCCGAGTCATCCGGATCGATGACAAGTATGGCTGGGTGCCGATCCACCAGGCCTGGAAGCAGCCGCCAATCGTGGATACCCGCGTAATTGTGGAAGTACCGGCCCACTTTCGTGCGGCCGCTCGCCCGGAGCCGGTTGACGAGGTCAAGCCGCACGTCCTCGGCCAGCATGTCGCGGATCGTATCGAAGTCGCGGGCGTTGAACCGCTCCACATAGGCTGCCAGACGCGCCCGCTCGGGCTCGGCCAACACCGGCACAGGCCGATCGTTAGGCTCGCCGGCGACTTCGCGCAGGCGCAGACGGCCGCGATGCAGTGCGGCTTTCACCGCCGGAACGCTGCTGTCGATAATGTTGCCGATCTCTTCGATCGTATAGCCGAGCACATCCATGAGGATGACGCTGCTACGCTGCGCCGCGGGGAGGCGCATGAAGGTCTGCAGGCTTGCGGCTGCAGTGTGTCGACCCTCGGCCGACATGCCGGGGTCAGGTATCATGTCGATATCCTCGATGGCATGCGCGGCATCCACCCTGGCGCGACGGCGCAGGTGGTCGAGCGCTGCATTGTGCGCGATGCGGAACAGCCAGCCCTCGACATTGGCTATCGGTCCGGTCCCTGGGAACGCCTCGAGCGCCTTGACCGTAGCTTCCTGGACGACATCCTCGGCATCGATCACCGAACCGGTCATGCGGGCACAATAGCGGTGCAGTTTCGGCCGCAATTCGCCGAGCAGCCGGTCAAATGGCTCCCGTCCTTCTGGCGTGCCGGATGCGGATCCGGTCATCGCACAAGGATCGATTTCATTGCGTGTCTCCCAGGGCAGGCGCGCCCGCCATCAGGCGCAGCGTCTTATAGACGCTCGACGATGGCAAAAGGATTCGGTCGAAAAAACTTTCTTTAGCTGGAATCCTTTGGTGGTGCCTCCGCGTCTCTGGATCATGGGACCGCGAGACTGGCGGGCCCTCTGTTCAAGCCGGAGGCGCCATAATCATGAGCAAGCAAAGTGCGGGATCAACGAAGGTCTGGGTTCTCGCCCTCACGTCGATAGGCTCCTTGATGGTCGTTCTCGATGCGATGGTCGTGGCGACCGCATTGAGCACGATGCGGGTCGAACTCGATGCCTCGCTGGAGACGCTGCAATGGACGATGAACGCCTATAATTTGAGCTTTGCCGTCCTGCTCATGACCGGGGCTGCGCTCGGTGACCGGTTCGGTCGCCGCCGTACGCTCGTTGCCGGATTGGCGTTGTTCGTCGCAGCGTCGGTTGCCTGCGCGCTCGCTGGAAATGCCGGATTGCTGATTGCGGCCCGTGCGGTTCAGGGCGCGGGTGCTGCAATGGTCATGCCGCTGGCCATGGCGCTGCTGAGCGTCGCTTTTCCCCCGGAGGAACGAGGCAAGGCGCTGGGTATCTTCAGCAGCATCACCGGCCTGGCCCTGATCATCGGTCCGATGGCGGGCGGTGCGATCTCCGAAGGCCTCTCCTGGCACTGGATCTTCTGGCTCAATGTTCCGGTCGGCATCGTTCTCATCCCGCTGGTGCTGCGTCGGATTCCGGAGAGTTACGGGCCGGGCACGGCTATCGATGTCCTCGGCGTCGTGCTGGTGACTGCGGCGGCATTTGGAGTGGTCTGGGGTCTGATGCGCGGCAACATCGTCGGCTGGAGCAGCTCTGAAGTGCTGTCGGCGCTGACGGCCGGGCTGGTTCTGGCCATCGCATTCGTCCTTTGGCAGCTGCGTACCCGTGAGCCCATGCTGCCTTTGCGGTTCTTTCAGGCGCGCGCATTCTCCTCGGGCGTAGGGGCGAACTTCCTGCTCTGCGCCGCCATGTACGGCCTCGTATTCCTGCTGCCGCAGTTTCTGCAGTTTGCCCAGAGCCGTGGGCCGCTCGGGGCCGGCATGGGATTGCTGCCCTGGACCGCCACGCTTTTCGTGGTCGCACCGATCGCCGGCAGCCTGATCAACCGCGTCGGCGAGCGCTGGCTTGTCGTGGCCGGATTGATCCTGCAAGCGGCTGGAATGGCCTGGCTGGCGCAGATCGCAGCACCTGATCTGCCCTACATCCAGCTAGTCGCGCCCCTGATCATTACCGGTGCCGGCGTGTCGATGGCCATGCCTGCCGCGCAGAATGCGGTCCTCAATGCGGTCGCGCGGCCGGAGGTCGGCAAGGCTGCCGGCACGTTCAATACATTCCGCTTTCTGGGCGGCGTATCCGGGATCGCGATCGCCGGTGCGGTGTTCGCCGGCACTGGAAGCTTCTCGTCCACCGACGCGTTCAGCGATGGCTTCACCGCGGCAATCGACGTCTCCGCGCTGCTCTCGCTCGCCGGCGCGCTCGTCGGAATGGGGCTTCCGGAGCGTCGCACAGTGGCGCTCGCGAATGCCGGCAAGGAGGCGTAATTGTCGCTCGGAGGCGGGAAGCTCGCGCGAAGCGGGTCCCCGCTTCAAAACGCCTTCTACTGCCCGGCGGATGCGAGGGTGCCGCTCGCCATGAGGCCCCACAACTGGTCGGCGCTCAAGTGCCTGGCGGATCCGTCATAGGCCACGCGTCCGAGGCTGAGAACCACGATCCTGTCGGCCAGCGCCCGCACCGTGGCGAGATCGTGTGTGACGAGGCTGACGCCAGTGCCGCTGGCGGCGATCGAACGGATCAGCTTCACGCGTTCCGTGATGGCGGCGAACATGCTGCATCGCAGCACCCTGCCGCCGATATCGGCGGGCCAAGGCAGCGCGCGAAAATCGTCAAAAATGGACAATTCGGGCTGGCTCCCGCTGTTTTTTGGCTTTGATTAGCCGCGCCTCACGTTCCTGTTTCAAATATGTCAACTTTTTGTGTTGCGTTGCACAATGGTGGCGCCTTATCCTGCGTGAGGGGGGCGCTTCCGATTGGAAATGCGCCGTGAACGACGCCGCTATGTTGACCGATTGGCAGTTTCGCCGTCCCGCCGGCGCACGCCGCTAATGGGAAATGCGCGCGACACCCAATTGGACGCGCTGAGGGCCATCGCCGTGACGATGGTGCTGTACGCACACTTCTTCGCGGCCGGAGGATCCTCGTTCTGGGGCCATATCGGCGTACGTCTGTTCTTCGTGCTGAGCGGCTTTCTGATTACCCGCCTGCTGCTCGAAGCCCGCTCGGCCGCCGAATTCGAAACCGGACCGGCGCTGAGATCCTTCTATATCAGGCGGGCGCTGCGGATATTCCCGCCCTATTTCGCCGTGCTGGGTTTCGTCTGGCTTACGGACATGGAGCAGTCGAGAGGATCGCTGGCCTGGCACGCGCTCTATCTGTCGAATTTCTGGTACGCAGCGCAGAATGAATGGACGCCCTGGCTGCTCTGCCATTTCTGGAGCCTGAGCATCGAGGAGCAGTTCTATATCGCCTGGCCGTTGATCGTGCTGCTGGCGCCGCGCCGGCGCCTCGAAGCGATCTGTATCGCCGTTATCGGGCTGTCGCTGGCCTACCGGTTTTATTGGCCGATCGCGGGAACACCCGGTTTGTCGCGCGACCTGCTGCCGCCGGCGTCGATGGACGCGCTGGCGTCAGGGGCGCTGCTTGCCGCTTACCGGTCAAGATCCGCTGGCCTGCCGCAATGGCTTCGAGCTGGCTGGCCGTGGCTCGCCGCGGCGTTTTTCGTTCTGCAGTGGTTTGCGCCGGCGCCGGCAAATCCGCTGCAGGAATGGGGCCTCTGGCTGCTGTTGCAGATCCTGCCTCTCGTGCCGCTGGTGGTCATCGTTGCAAGCTGTTCGACAGGCGTTTGTGGCTATATCGGAAAAGGTCTCGAACTGCCGCCGCTGCTTGGCCTTGGCCGCATCAGCTACGGCGTTTATCTCTACCATCCGATAGTGCTGTCGCTCGTCGTCAAATCGCAGCCCTGGATTCCGCTCAACGTCTCGGAACAAGGGCCGGGACGGTTCCTGGTGGCGGGAACGGTGACGCTCATGCTGGCGTCGGTTTCATGGCTGCTTTTCGAGAAGCCGCTCAACAGCCTAAAGCGCCACTTCCCCTATGTTGCCCGGAGAGGCCGAGCCGGCTTCCCGACAGGCATCGATACGACCAACAGCGGTTGGCTCGCGGCAGGAGCATATCCGAGCAGGCCGCTTGATGGCGCATCGCGCTTGCCACGCAAGTTGCAACGAAGCGGTCGGGGCTGACCAATGGCTGCTCCCTTAGTCTCCGTTCTGCTGCCGACCTACAATGCGGGACCTTATCTTGCCGCTGCGCTGGGTAGCATCCTGCGCCAGGATTACGATCGTCTGGAGGTCATCGCCATCGATGATGGCTCGACCGACAACTCACTGCAGATCCTACAGAAATACCGCCAGGCCGACAATCGCATCTCGATCATCTCACGCGAAAACCGTGGCCTGATTGCAACTTTGAACGAAGGCCTGGCCATGGCCCGCGGCGATCTGGTCGCCAGGATGGACGCCGACGATGTCGCCTATCCCCGGCGCCTGTCGCGACAGGTCGCGCTGTTCAACCAGCAGCCTGACCTCGCGCTGTGCGGCGCGGGTTTCGACACCTTGCTCGGCAACCGCATCGTCAGGGGTTCGCCCGATCCGATATTCCAGGACAATAGCCTGCGCATCTTGTCGATGTTCTTCACGATCTGCATGCATTCCACGGTCGTCTACAACAGGAAGGTCATCGAAGAGAGCGTTCTATTTTATAACGAAAGGTACAAGCACGCCGAAGACTTCGACCTGTTCAGGCGGCTGACCGACCGCTACCCGGCGGCCATGATCCCCGAAAGCCTGATCGCCTATCGTATCCATGACGACAGCGTGACCAACAGGCACAAGCGCGAAATGCGCAGGACGCATTTGAAGATCGTCGCCGAGAACCTCGAGCGCGAGGGGCTCGCGGAAGAGACGCAAGACCTCCGCGACATCGGTGAGGTCCTGTCGATGGGCACGGTTCGCCGTGCCGCCGAGTGGATCCTTGCGCTGGAAGAAAGGATTGCCGCGCTGCCGGCCGAGGCGAGGCCGAGCTACCAGGCCGGCACGCTGAACCTGTTCTACTTCCTCTATCAGCTCATATCGGGAGAAAGACAGCCGTTGCTGATGCACGAATTCCTGACGCGGACCGCGAAATGGAAGCTCATCCGGCGCCGCGAGCAGTACGTGTTTCGCACCGGTGCCTTCGCGCCGCGCTTCAGTCTCGCCTCGATGTCGGTCACCAGGCAGGTGGATGCCCTGTCGCGGTATCTGCAATCCGTGCCGGCCGCGGCGGTTTTGCCTTCGAACCAGTTGAGCTAGCAACGCATGTTCGTCAAATCGCACCAGCTCCAGCAGCGCGGCCACTCGACGGTGCCGGCGGCCATGTCGCCGCGGCCGCAGCATGGACCGGCGCCGGCGGTCAGCTTCATCGTCTGCACACGCGACCGCGTCGCCGTGCTCGAGCCCTGTATCAGGTCGATCCAGGCCGCGTGTCGTGCCCATGCCGACTTTGCCGCCGAGCTGGTGGTTGTCGACAACGGCTCGACCGACAGCACCGCCAAACGGCTGGCCAGCATCGCCGAACTGTCGG
Organism: Mesorhizobium sp. M0983; assembly: GCF_040318975.1. Taxonomy (NCBI): domain Bacteria; kingdom Pseudomonadati; phylum Pseudomonadota; class Alphaproteobacteria; order Hyphomicrobiales; family Phyllobacteriaceae; genus Mesorhizobium; species Mesorhizobium sp. M0983. Next base: position 226,327 of record NZ_JAMYNH010000006.1, read on the forward strand.
ACATCCCGTTCACCGCTATTCGCGAACCACGACCTGGACTGGCGGCCGCGCGCAACGCCGGGCTGGAGCGGGCGCGGGGCCGCGTGCTCGTCTTCGTCGACGACGATTGCGCAGTCCACAAGGATTATCTGCACGATCTGCAACGGCACTATTCGGCCGGCGAACGGGTCATCCGTGGTGGCCGCGTCGAGATCGGCGATCCCCGCGACCTGCCGTTCACCATCAAGCGGTCGCCGGTGCGCGCGCGGCTTACGCCGGATGTCCATCCCGGTGGCTTCGTGCTTGGCTGCAACATGACGATGCACCGTGATGTTGCAGCCCGCATCGGCCGTTTCGACGAACGCTTCGGCGCCGGCGGCCCGCTGCGCTCGGCCGAGGATACGGACTATCTCGTGCGGGCGGTGCTGCTTGGGATTCCGGTCGAATATGTGCCCGACATGACGATTTACCACCATCATGGTCGGCGCGATCGCAAGGCCATAGAAAAGCTGCACCGCGACTACAGCATGGGCAATGGCGGGCTTTGCCTGAAACATATCCGGCACGCGCCGTGGCTGCTTCGCCATTTCTACTGGTCCATGAGGGCGGCCTTGCGCGAACTGAGGAAAGGCCCTCTGTTCGACCGTGAACTCAAGCTGTCGCACTGGCCGATCATCGGCATGAACTTGCTCGGCGCGGCCAAGTTCGCGGTGCTTTCGCTGGTGAAATCGCCGCAGCCGGCGCAAATGCGACAGGAGCAACAGGCAAATGCCGAGGCGAGGTGATCCGCAATCATGCGATTGATGCCGCCCAGCCTGCCGATGCTGCGCCGCGCGCTCGGGCAAAAGCAGTTGCGCCTGCTTCCGGCCGTGGTGGTGCTCGGGCTGCTCAGTGCGGCGCTTGAGGGGTTCGGCATCGGCCTGATCATCCCGTTGCTGAACATAATCATGGGGCAGGGGCAGACCGGCATGGCTGGCTTTTCCGCCGTCTTCCAGCATGTCGGATCCAGCCTGAGCGAGCGCGACCGGCTGATCGTCATATCCGTCGCCATCCTCGGCTCGATCGTGCTCAAGAACCTGTTCGCCTACGCCAATACGCTGCTGACCACCTTCATCTACGGCAAGGCAAGCCATTCGATCCGCAGCGCGCTGTCGGAGCAGCTGCTGCGGGTGGGCTACCCGTTCTTCCTGCAGCAAAGCCCTGGACGGCTGCTCAACATCATCTCCAACGAATCCTGGCGGGCCTCGGATGCCATCCAGATCACGCTGGGGGCAATCGTCAACGCATCGGCCGCGATCATCCTGCTGACCTTCCTGCTGCTCCTGTCGTGGCAGATGACGCTGCTGGTCACGCTGGGCCTGGCGCTGGTGCAGGTCGCGCACGCCATGCTGTCGGCCAATCTGAAGGCGCCGAGCCGCAGCGTCGCCTCCCGCAACAGCCAGCTCGCATCACAGATGCTGCATCTGGTGCATGCCGGACGGCTGATCCGCATCTTCGGCCAGGAGCAACGCGAGAAGGCGGCATTCGACCAGGCATCGGATGCAGTGCGCCGGGCGGCGTTCGTGCTTTTGACGCGTCAGGGAGCGTTGCCGCCGCTGACCGAGGTTCTGCACGCCATGCTGTTCCTGGCGGTGGTGATCGGCGCCTGGTTCGCCAATGTCAGCTTCCCGCTGATCGTCGCCTTCGTCATCCTGCTCTACAGGCTGCAGCCCTACATGCGGTCGCTGCAAATGGCCTGGAGCCAGTTGCAGGGCCTGAGCGGATCGCTTGAAGAGGTGACGTGGATGCTGGACCCATCCGGTAAGCCCGAGCCGCCGCAAGGTGACGCGGCGTTCCCCGGGCTCAGCCAAGGCATCAAGTTCGAGGACGTCACCTTTACCTATTCTGGTTCGGAACAGCGCGCGGTGGTGCTGCATGCGGCGAATTTCGACATCCGCAGCGGCCGCTCGACCGCGCTGATCGGCCGCTCTGGCGCCGGCAAGACGACGATCGTCAATCTCCTGTGCCGCTTCGTCGAACCGGATAGCGGCAGGATCCTCGTCGATGGATCGCCTCTGGACCGCATCGACCCCAGCCAATGGCGAAAGCACATCGCGCTCGCCAGCCAGGAGCTGGAGCTGGTCGACGGCACGATTTTCGACAACATTATCTACGGCCAGGACGCGGCCTCGGCCGATGACGCCGAGCGCGCGGCAAAACTGGCCGAAGCGCATGGCTTCATCGAGCAACTGCCGCAAGGCTACAGGACCGTCGTCGGCTACCGCGGCGTCAACCTCTCGGCGGGACAGCGGCAGCGGATCGCGCTGGCCAGAGCCCTGGTGCGCGATCCCGATATCCTCATCCTCGACGAAGCCACCAATGCGGTGGACGGGCTGTCGGAAGCGGCGATCGTCGAGACGCTGAAGTCGCGCGCCGGCCGCCGCACCACCATCGTCATCAGCCACCATCGCAGCACCATCTCGTTCTGCGACGACGTGGTGATCCTGAGCCACGGCCGCGTGAAAAAGCAGGCGCCCTTCGCGGCGCTCGCGACGCTCAGCATGGACGAGCTTTACCAGCACGAGGCGCTGGAGGGCTGAGGGCGCCCCCCGCTGCGTGCGCGCGCTGGGAGGTCGTCTCGGATGTCAAGCCAGGTCAAGCATCTCAGGGCGAGGAGCCCTCCGCCATGCCTCTCTGCAGGATTTCTGGGATGATGAGTGATCCCGAGCTTACCCGCTTTCGATCTGGAGCGTACAGAACCAAGGGTCCGCCTGCCAAATCCATCAATGGCAGGCGGACCCTAATCAGCGCTGAAGGGACTGATTCTGCGCCGATCTCTCCTCGAGGAGGTGACGCCATCAACTGAAGACGGGCGCAGTTGTTCCCGGCGCCGGCCGTACACGAGACCATTGCGCAGGCAGGTCAGACTTAGGTCCTATAAACGGGCATCGCTGGCTGGAGTGAACATCGGGTCTGCTCGGTGGTAGCGAAACTTCGGCCGGAGGTCGACGCAGCCATTGGGTTCCGGGGCATGGCTCGGCGCTGATCATATGCGGCGATCGATCCCCGCACGCCTGATGGAGGGGCGCTTGCATTCCTGCGGAATGCCCATCCACCGGCGCCAAGTGAAGTTCTCCAAGCGGTACGGGCTCAGCGGTCGTCAAGCTGTTGCTAATATGCAGCACAGGCAGCGCTCTATGAACAGCGTCGCTTGGAACCGCTACCTCCGACCAACCGTTAGTGTCACAATGACGAACCAAAAAGTGAGGCTGACGATGGACCCGCTGCAAAACAACACGTTGGAGATCTGGTGTCTTGCGGCTGTTCCGCTGTCACTGCTCCTTACGGTGTTATTAGCCGGATTTATTCTTTAGCTGACCCAACGAGGCCGGCTTTGCGGACCGGGCCAGGAAGATGAAAATGACGGCCATTAGGCACGGTAGGGTCGCGGACACCCCGTGGCACCAGGCCGTGGCTGCCTTTTCCAACGTGCCCCCATAATCGGCTCTTTCGAGCGGTCCGGCTCGCGGCGATTGCTCGCGGCGCCGTGGCGAGGGCGAGCATCCGAGTTCGTACGTTTTTTACACAATCTCTGATTGGTGGACTCGCCCGACGCCATCGACGTTAATTTTGCGTTAGCGACAGGAGGGGGAAGATCGCTAACGGGAGGAAGAAAATGAAAGAAAACTACGATCTGACGATCGACTACGACGACGTGCCTTACGACAACAAGCCTTACGATCTAGCCACATTCGCAAGGAAGCACGGGCTCAACATTCGAGCCGCCGAGCTTCTTCTTTTCGCCAAGGGCCCGTCTCGAGCGGCCTGCGATGCCGCGGCGAGGGCTTTTCTGGCGGCAGTCGCCGCACAAGCTATGAGACAATCGGCGCGGTAGGTCTCACAAAGCCATTGCTGACACGGCCTGCCGTGTCAGCAACCTAACGGACAGCGCTGGAAATTCCGGGCCGTTTCCAACAAGATGCCTAAGCATCCGGGAACGGCCTGAAATGTGCAATCTTTACAATATCACGACCAGCCAGGAGGCCATTCGCCAGTGGACCCGCGCCTTGCGGGATATCCTCGGCAATCTCGAACCCTCCATCGACATCTATCCCAACCAGCCAGGCCCTGTGGTGCGCAACACGCCGGACGGCGAACGCGAATTCAATTCGCCCGTGACATTTTTGTTCCCGTTTTGTTCAATTTGACCAGAAACTAGTGGAGGCATCGCCCACATTGCAAGCGAACGCTTCGTCACTGAAAGGTTTATGCCGCTTGCGCGAGGTGCATCAGGTACGGTTCTGAACAATTTGCATACCGTGCTAAAATCCGCGGGCGACCGCGATGGGCGTCGTTACCTGCTTCTGGACGCACCATGTTCTCGTAAACTGTCCGGCGCAGAGATGCGTGGCCGCCGTCTTCGCAGGCTCAGGTTCCGTCAGGCATCCGGCGCGGCTGCCTGGCAAGCGACAACACGCCCAACGCCGCCTCAATGCTTCTTGAAATACTGCACCTCACGTTCGTGCTTCTCCGCGGCCTCGCGGCTGTCAAACGTCCCGAGATTGCGGCGCTTGCCGGTCTTTTCGTCCTTCTTGCGCGAATAGAGGCGGTATTTTCCGTCTTTGAGTTTTCTGATCATCTGTCACTCCCCGAGCCGCTGCTTCCCCTTGAGGTTGCGCGCGGCTTGTTCGATCGCCGCCCGGTCGTTGCCCAGCCTGTCGATCAGCTCCTGTGCCTGTTCGCCCGATATGCCGGTGCGCACCGCCAGGGCCTCCACCGTCAAGACGTCGGAACTCGCGAACTCGCGGGTTTCCGGCAGGGCATCGCCTGCCGTCAGCGGCAGGGCTGCCTCCCTGTCGATCTCGGCCTCGGCCCGGTGCCAGTGCCGCTCGGGATCGCCATGGATCCCGCCTTCGCGTTCCCAGATCTGGTATGCGCGCTCACGAATCTTGTCGTCCCGTTCGTCGCCCATCTTAATTCCTCCTTTGCCTGTCGGATGAACGCCGCGCCGATCCGAACGATCCAAAAAAATTTGCGTGATCGTTGGTTAGCCGCTCGAGGGTGGGATCGCACAAGACACCATGCCCTTCGGTCCGCTAGCCCGCCATCCGGCGCGCCAGCCTACTCGCACTGCCGACGTGGCCCGCCGGAATACGGTTGATAGCTGTTGTCCTCCGGCCGGTACGAGCGGTAGCGGCTGAAGCAGTATTGGACGTGGTCGGATGAGAACTCGGCGCCGCCGGGTTCATCCGGTGGCGGGTAGCCCTCCACTGACGACGTATCGCTCGCCTCGACGTAGCTGCCGTCATCGGCGGCGTCGAGATAGGGCGATATGCAGGGGCGCTGTTGGCCGCTGTAGGATGTGTAGCGGTTGTCGCCTGGCCTGTAGGAGCGGTAGCGGCTGGCGCACCATTCGACATGGGCGGCGGGCAGCGTCTGCTGCTCTTCCACCGCCGGCTTGATGGAGCCGGTGGTGTCGGGTGTCGAAGCTGCGGCGGTGTCGGCGGGTTTCGAGCTGCGATCAACTTCCGAGGTGCGAACGGGAACCGGGCGGGCCGGGAGGCGCTCGAGGCGCTGCGAGGCCGGGTTTACCGGGCGCGGATCCTTGGCCCACAGTTCGGCGACGCTGGAGACCGGGGCGGGCGGCCGCACCGGCTTGGCTATCAATAGCCAGGTGGCGAATGCGAGGCCGCTGGCGAATACGGCGAGCGTCAGGACGAAGCCGCCAAAGATTGCGAACAAAGCTTTCATGCCGCGCTCCTTCGCCTCCCGGTTAAGGAAATGCGGGGGCGGGGAATCCGGTTCCAGGAAAGAGCGCGGGGGGAGAGGATTTCAAAAAAGGAAGACCCCTCTCCGTCTCGGCTTCGCCGAGCCACCTCTCCCCGCTTTGCGGGGCGAGGAACCCAAGATCGCGTAGGGGGCCTTTCAGTGCAGGCCGAATTCGCGCAGCAGTTCTTCGCGGTAGCGTACGAAGCGGCTTTCGCTGCGCTCGCGCGGGCGGGGCAGGTCGATGTCGATCAGCCGCGCCGCGCCGCCTTTCTCCTTGGGCAGGATCAGCACCCTGTCGGCCAGGTAGATCGCTTCCTCGAGGTCGTGCGTCACCATCACCATGGTGACGTTCTCCTCGCTCCAAATGCGCGCCAGTTCCTCCTGCATGCCGATCTTGGTCATCGCGTCAAGCGCGCCCAGCGGCTCGTCGAGCAGCAGGATTTCGGGCTGCACGGTCAAGGCGCGGGCGATGCCGACGCGCTGCGCCATGCCGCCCGACAGCTGCCTCGGGAAAGCATCGCCGAATTCGGCGAGGCCGACGAGCGCGATATAGAAGCGCGCCCGTTCCTCGGCCTCGGCCTTCGGCACGCCGCGCACTTCGAGGCCGAAGGCGACATTGCCGAGCACGGTCAGCCAGGGCAGCAGGCGCGGTTCCTGGAAGATCACCGCGCGCTCGGCGCCGACGCCGTGCACCGGCTTGCCGTCGATGGCGACGCCGCCGCTGTCGGCGGCCTCCAGCCCGGCAAGAATGCGCAGCAGCGTGGTCTTGCCAGATCCGCTGGCGCCGACGATGACCAGGCATTCGCCCGAGCGGATGTCGAGGTTGAGGGTCCTCAGCACGGCAAGCGAGCGCCCGCCGATGCTGAACGATTTGGACAGGTCGCGTATGCTGACCTCACCGCCGCTTGTGCTGCTCATCGCGCTCGTCTCCCAGCTGCCGGTTGGCCTTGTCAGTTGGTCTTGGTTTCGCCGGGCCGGTAGAGGATGTCTGTCGCCTTCAGCTTACCCTTTGGCAGGCGGCCGTCGCGCTCGAGCACGCTGACCCAGAAGTCGATGTCGCGGTCCGTCGCCTTGGCGCCCTGGCGCAGCCCGAAGCCGGTCCAGTAGCGCGCCAGCTCGCCGTTTTCGCCGCGCTTGTCGAGGATTGTCGCGAGCACCTTGCGCGCTTCGTCGGGGTTCTGCAGCGACCAGTCGGAGGCGCGCGCCGATTGCTCGACGAAATTGCGGGCGGCATCGGGATGCGCGGCGATGAAGTCGCGCCTGAGCACGACGAAGCCGCCGGCCAGTTCGCCCAGCACGTCGGTGTCGTTGAACACGCCACGCACGCCGCCATTGTCGACCAGCGCGCCGGCAAAGGTCGCCTGCCAGTAGCCGAGCGCCGCGATGTCGACCTGGCGGGAGCGCAAGGTCTGTTCGAGTTGCGGTCCGGGCACGACGACGAGATTGGCGGCGTCCGGCGACAGGCCGACGCTGTGCAGCGCCTCGCGCACGGTGTAGTCGAGATGGGCGCCGAGCGTGTTGACGGCGATTGTCTTGCCGGCAATGTCGGCGATCGATTTGATCGGGCTGTCGTCGAGCACGTAGAAGACGCTTCGCACCTTGCCGTTGATGCCGTTGCTCGGATAGGCGGCGACGAAGTCGTTGCCGCCGGAGATCGAATTGATCACGGCGGCGGTTGCGGCCGAGCCGATATCGACGCTCCCGGAGGCCAGCGCAAACAGCGATTCCGGGCCGCCGCCGGAATAGCCGACATTCTCGACCTCGATACCGAGGCCTTTGAAATAGCCGAGCTCGCCGGCAAGCTCATGCGGAGAGATGCTGCCGCGGCTGGCGAGGGAGCGGAACTTGACGGGTGCGGCTTCGGCAAAGGCGAAGCGCGGCAGGCCGGCGGCGAGAAGGCCGGCGGCGAAGGGTGCGCCGGCAAGCAGGGAACGGCGGGTGACTTTCATGGTGGTCTTTCCTGGTTGGCTTGGCTTGGGTCTGGTCGATGGCGAAAGGGGAGGTCAGTCGACGGCATTGTTCCAGCGGCAGAGCCGCCGCTGCAGGCTGACCAGCGCCTGGTTGGCGATCAGGCCGAGGCCGGCGAGGATGACGATTGCCGCAAACATCAGCGGGATCTGGAAGTTGTACTGCGCGTTCATCACCTGAAAGCCGATGCCCTTATTGGCGCCGATCATTTCGGAGGCGATCAACAGCAGCAGCGCCGTGGTGGCGCTGAGCCTCAGCCCAACGAAGATCGAGGGCACGGCGCCGGGCAGCACGACGCGGCGGAAGACGGTGAGCTGCCTGGCGCCATAGACGCGGGCCATCTCCAGCAGTTTCGGATCGACCTGCTTGACGCCGCCGATGGTGTTGAGCAGCAGCGGGAACAGCGTCGCCCAGAAGATGACGAACACCTTGGAGGCTTCGCCGAGCCCAAGCAGCAGGATGAATACGGGATAGAGCGCCAGCGCCGAGGTCTGGCGGAAGACCTGCAGGATGGGATCGAGCGCGGTCTCGACCGCGCGCACCTGGCCCATGAACAGGCCAAGCGGGATGGCGACCAGCACGGCGGCCGCGAAGGCGAGACCGGCGCGCTGCAGGCTGATGGCGATGTCACCGAGCAGAGTGCCGCCGGCCAACCCCTTCCAAAGTGCCGCGACAATCGTATCGATCGGCGGCAGCACGGCCGTGTTGACCCACCCTGCGCTACTCGACACTTGCCAGATTGCGAGGAAGGCAATGAGGGCGCCGTAGCGCGACAGGAAGCGAATTCCCGCCCGGCCGCCGAGGCGCAGGAAGTCCGAGCCGAGGCTTGTGGTGGTGTCACGCGTGCCGAGGCTGGCGGCCTGTTCGATGTGCTGCAAGGTCATCGTCTTGCCTCTTGCTTGGAAAGTATTGGGCTTCTCGGGATTATTCGGCGGCCAGCACGGCCGAGCGGGCGGCGGTCCACGGGTTTTCCGGCCGCCTGAGGCCGAGGTTTTCGCGTAGCGTCCTGCCTTCATAGGCGGTGCGGAATAGGCCGCGGCGCTGCAGTTCGGGGATCACCAGCTCGACGAAGTCGTTGAGCCCGCCGGGCAGCCAGGGCGGCAGGATGTTGAAGCCGTCGGCGGCTTCGTTGCCGAACCACTCCTCCAACTGGTCGGCGACCTGCGTGGCGCTGCCGATGACGGTGTAATGGCCGCGGGCCGTTGCCACCCATTGGTAGAGCTGGCGGATGGTGAAGTTGTGCTCGTCGGCAATCTGGCGGATCAGCGCCTGGCGGCTCTTCATGCCTTCGGTTTCCTTGCTTGGCGGCAGCGGGCCGTCGAGCGGATAACCCCTGATGTCGAGCGTCTGGCCGGCCAGCCCGTTGAGCAGGGCGACGCCGTCTTCGGGCAGGATGAGATCGTTCAGCTGCTGGTATTTGGCGCGCGCTTCTTCTTCGGTGCGGCCGACGAAGGGTGCTACGCCGGGCATGATCAGCACCTGCTCGGGATCGCGGCCGACGGCCGCCACGCGGGCCTTGATGTCGCGGTAGAATTCCTGCGCCGACGCCAGGTTCTGATGGGCGGTGAAGATGACTTCCGCCGAGTGGGCGGCGAGCTTGCGGCCGTCCTCCGATTGCCCCGCCTGCACCACCACCGGGTGCCCCTGCACAGGGCGCGGCACGTTGAGCGGACCCTTGACGCTGAAATGCGCGCCCTTGTGGTCGATGTCGTGGAGCTTGTCCTTGTCGTAGAAGCGCCCCGATTTCTTATCGCGGATGAAGGCGTCGTCCTCGCAACTGTCCCACAGCGCCTTGACCGTCTCGACATGCTCATGCGCGCGGGCATAGCGCTCGGCGTGGGCAGGCTGAGTGTCGCGATTGAAGTTGCGCGCGGTTTCGTCGCCGGCCGAGGTGACGACGTTCCAGCCGGCGCGGCCATTCGACAGATGATCGAGAGAGGCGAATTTGCGGGCGAGCGTGTAGGGCTCCTCATAGGTGGTCGAGGCGGTGGCGATGAAGCCGAGATGCGTGGTGAGCGGCGCCAGCGCTGCAAACAGCGTCACTGGCTCGAAGCCGGCGATCTTGGCATTGCCGCCTTCGCGGGCGCCGAGCCCGACCGTCAGATTGTCGGCGAGGAAATAAGCGTCGAACAGGCCGCGCTCGGCGGTCAGGGCAAGCTGCTTGTGGAACTCGAAATTGGTGGCGCCGTCGGCTGGCGCCTCGGGATGGCGCCAGGCGGCGATATGCTGTCCGCCGCCGGGCAGGAAAGCGCCCAGTTTGATTTGCCTGGATTTGCTGGATCTGGTCATCGCGGCGTGCTCCTGGATTGGTCGGGGAGGGGATCTCGGGTCAGTGGTGCGTTCAGGCGGCAAGGCCGACGCGATAGGGCACTCCGGTTACCCGGCATGCCTCGGCGACCGCCTGCCGGGCGCGGGCATGGATCGCGTCCGACACCAGCACGCCATTGGCAAAATCCTTGTCGGAGGCGTAGATCGCGGTCGGCACAGTCAGCGCCTCGAAGAAGCCGAACAGCGGCCGCAGCTGGTGCTCGACGATCAGCGAATGGCGTTCGCCCCCGCCGGTCGCGGCGAGGATGACGGGCTTGCCCCTCAGCGATGACGGGTCGAGCAGGTCGAAGAAGTGCTTGAAAAGCCCGGTATAACTGCCTTTGAAAGTGGGCGAGCCGGCCACCAGGATGTCGGCGCCCAGCAGCCGTTCGACGATGTTGCGCGCCGCCGGGTCGAGGTCGCCGAGGCGCCTTGCCTGCGGCAGGGACGCGCCGAGATCCTCGATGTCGAAGACGGCCGAGGCTGCGCCGATGCTTTCGGCGGCCTGCCCGACAATGTGGCTGACGAACGCCTTGGTCTTCGATGGCCGGGTCAAGTTGCCCGACAGCCCCACCACGAGCTTTTTCGACATTCCTGGCTCCCTCTCAAGCGCTCTATTTTAAGATCTTGGGTCTAGCGATCTATTTTAAGTCTAGAGATTTTGTAGAATTAAAAGAGCGCGAAAATTTCAAAAGCAGGGCGATGAGCGAACTGAGTTTGCTGCACATCGCCCGCAATTGGTTCATTCAACGCGCCGTACCGCGCTGAAAGATCGCTGCAGCGCCTGCAGCCGCGATAGCGTAGCGCGTCGGACAGAGCGCATGAACAGCCGGCCGGACATATCAGGCAAGTCGCCCTCGGGCGCTCCGGCGCGACGTCGGGGAACCATGTCCTGATGCCACGATCCTGGATGGCCTAGCGGCCCTCGGAGAGGACGCGGCGCGGGCACAGGCCAAGGTGCTGGCGTGGGGTCCGCGGCATGTGGTGAGTCAGGCCAATTTGATTCAAATCCGGCTGTGGATATTTGCTTTTGGGTAAATCGAGGCGGTCATCTTGCCGGCCGGCGGGCAACAAGGAGAAGCCTATGACAAGCGACTTTGCCGCCGCACACCTCCACCTCGAACGAGCCTGCCATTATTTGAGCGGCGAGGACGAGACGAGCCGCACGGCTCGTGCGGCTCTGGATCTCCTGATCGATGCAATTGTCGCGGCACAATACAAGCGGCCCACGGGCGACGTTGTGGAATTTCCAAGACCGGCAAAGTTGGGACAATCCGCAAGCGGGAACGGGTAATCCAACCGGCGGCATCCCTTTGCTTCCGCCTGATCACATGAACCAGGTTGCCACCAGGCCGATCGTCGCCGAGAAAATAGCGGCGGTCGTTGCCCAACCGAGTATGTTGGTGCTGCGGCTGTTCACCTGGTCGCCCATGATCCTGCGGTTGTTCGTCATCAGCATGATGAGCAGCAGCAAGGGCGGCGTCGAGAAGCCTTGAACGATGCCGGACCAGACCAGCGCCTTCATCGGATTGAAGCCAAGGAAGTTGAGGCCGGCGGCGATCGCGGTAAAAAATCCGATGGCGAGATAAAATTTGGGCGCCTCTCGAGCCCGGGCGTGCAGGCTGTTTTTCCAGCCGATGGCTTGCGCCACATCATAGGCAGCGCCGGTGGTCATGACAGGAACCGCGAGGAAACCGACGCCAATCACGCCTGCGGCGAACAGAACGCTTGCGGCCTGGCCGGCGAGCGGCCGCAGCGCCTCCGCCGCCTGCGCGGCCGTGTCGATATCGTGGTGGCCCGCCTTGTAGAGCGTAGCACCCGTCGACAGGATGATGAAATACATGATGAGATTTGAAAACATCATGCCGATGAGGATGTCCCGGCGAGAGCGACGGAGTTCGCTGTCGGTGGCGCCCTTCCTTTCCCTGAGCGTTGTCCGCCCCTGGGCAATCTCCTCCTCGACCTCCTCATTGGACTGCCACGTGTAGAGATAGGCGGACAGCGTCGTGCCGATGATGGCGACCAGGATCGACAGGAACTCACGGTTGAATTCGATCCTGGGGAGCAGCGTCCCACGCAGCACCGCCGCGGCGTCCGGCTTGGCCAGAATGGCGGCACCGACATAGGCGAGCAGCGCCAGCGCCAGCCAGCGAAAGATGTTGCGGATCAAAGTATAGGAGCCGAAGACCTGGAGGGCGAAGATGAGGGCGGCGACGAACAGCACGATCAGCGGAATGGGAAGCGGCACGAATATGTTGATCGCCGCGGCCATTCCACCGAGATCCGCCGCTGCCTCGATGGTGTTGCCGACGAGCACACCCAAAAGCACCGACCAGAGCAGCCACCGCGGGTAAAAGTCCTTGATGACGTGGAACAATCCGCGCCCCGATACCTGGCCGAGCTTCGACGACAGGTAGACGACCGCGTACATCATCGGCAACGTCACCGGAGCCGTCCAAAGCAGGTCGGGTCCGAAACGGGCGCCGGCGCTGGCATAGGTGCCTATCGCGGAACAATCGTCGTCGGCCGCCCCTGTTATCAGGCCGAGGCCGAGCGCGCGGCCTATGCCGCCTTTACCCTCCTCCGGTGGGGTGGAACGATCGGAACCGGCCTGCCTCATTGCGATCGGACCGGGTTGGGAACGAAGGGCGCGGCCTGCCATGCAACAATGCTAACGATCGGTCGGCGCGCTGGTCTCATTTTGCTTCCTTCAACAACTTGCCCAAACCCGGCGCGCCATGACTTGTTCCTCGACGACGGGGCAGGGATTTTGCCTCAGGCAAAAAAGTTCGGGTTGACCGCTTCCGAACGCGAAGCGACTATCCGCGCGAGGCGAAGATCGCAGGAGGAAGTGCAATGGACGAGCCCGATCAGTGGCGCCACATGTCGAGCGCGCCAAGGGACGGCAGCAGAATCCTTGTCACGGTTCGGCCTTCCGAACAGGGGCCGGCCGAGGTCGACATGGCTTACTGGGCCCGCGCCGATCAGTTCGGCAGCGAAGGCTGGCGCGCTTCCGATTCGTCTCCAGGACGCATCGTCGAATATGCCGAACCCGAACTGAAGTGCTGGATGCCGCTGCCGTCGGCCAATCTCAGCAAAGGCTCAATGCCGAGCCCGTGGGAAGGCGAAGATGTGCCGCTGGTGGATGGCTCGGGGATATGAAAGGGCCGAATGCCCAGGACCTCCAAGAGCCGATATCCACGGCCACCCGCATTCGCCAAAAGTGCGCGCAAGCTGACCGCGGCGGTCCGGAAATCGAACCCCTGGATCATTGACGCCCGGCGGGCCCGCTGGTTCTCAAGATAGCGCGCGAGCGCAATGTCGTGGCGCAGTGGCCCGCCGCGCGGCTGCGGGTCCTGCCTTGAATCATCATGCCAGATGGGCCATTCCGTCGGGGGTAGCACAGCGTCCTCCTGAGATACCAGTCTCCCGACACTTGTCTTCCCTGCGTCGTGAGAAACGCGGTGGAGCCAGCGTGAAGGATTCGTGAAAAACACCAGGCCGGGCGAAATGACGGTTGAAATAGAGGCAAGTACAGGAAAGGATCGCAAAGAAGCTGTGGCTGTGGCGGATCCGATGGCGCACCCTCATCTCTGTCTGTTAGGCGGCTTTGACTTTGCCGGAGGAGCGGTGGCCCCGGTTTTCAGCCGCAAGGCTCGCGCCATGCTGGCTTATCTCGCCCTGCAATCCGGACACTCCCAATCGCGCGAGAAGCTCGCCGCGCTTTTGTGGGGCGGCAACAGCCAAACCCAGGCCCGAATGAACCTTCGACAGGCCCTATCCGCCATAAGGAAAGGAATGGGCGCATCCGATGGCGAAAGGTTTCTGAGCGACGGCGACAGCATTACGCTCAATCTCGACGATCTTGATTTCGACGTCGCGCGGTTCGAGTCGCTGGCCGCCGGCTCCGACCCGGAGCAACTCGAGCAAGCGCTCGTCGTCTATCGTGGCGACCTCCTGGACGGGTTCGGCCTGAAGGAGGAGCCGTTCGAAGATTGGCTCAGAGTGGAGCGCGAGCGATTGAGGGCAATCGCAACCATCGTGCTGGAGAAGCTCGTCGCGCACTATTCGGCAACGAATGATCTTCCATCATGCCTGCGGGCGGCGGTGCGCCTGCTGGCTTTGGAGCCCTTACGGGAGGATATCCACCGAGCCCTGATGCGGACCTATGCCGCCCAGGGCCGCTTTAACCTCGCGCTGAAACAGTATGAGCGCTGCCGTGATGTGCTGCAACTGCAGCTCCGCTTGCAGCCCGAGCCGGAGACCCGGCAACTCTATGATGACCTGCGGACGCGCCGCGTGACGCCGCAAGCCGCTACCCGGATAGCCGCCTCGGTGTCGCCTTCCCAGACACCGCCAACGTCGGCAGCCCGAACAGGTGAGCGGCCGGCGTCCCGGGCCGAGCCGATGCGCCCCGCGACCCACTATGTCAAATCGGCCGGAATCAACATCGCCTATCAGGTAACCGGCGACGGGCCGGTCGACCTGATCTATGTGCCTGGGTGGGTCTCCAATCTCGACCTTGCCTGGTCATCGCCGCGGCTGGCGCATATGCTCCAGCGTCTCGGTTCCTTTGCCCGCCTGATCCGTATGGACAAGCGAGGCACCGGACTGTCCGATCGCAATGTTGGTTTGCCAACGCTGGAAGAGCGGATGGAAGACATGCGAGCGGTGTTGGATGCGGTCGGATCAAAGCGAACGGTTCTGTTCGGCAGCTCCGAAGGGGGGCCTATGTGCATGCTTTTCGCGGCGACCTATCCCGAACGAACAGCGGCTGTCGTGCTCAACGGAACCTATGCCAGCGGCCGATGGTCGCCGGATTATCCATGGGCAAGGACAAGCGAGCAGGTAGAAGAAGATCTGACCGCCGTCGAGAGACAGTGGGGGGAGCCGGCGGACATGAGCAACGCCGCGCCCAGCCTGATGAACGACAGTTTCGAGAGAGAATGGTTCGCCGCCTATCTTAGGAATTCAGCCTCGCCTGCCGACGCGGTCGCGCTCTGGCGCTGGGGCACTGAAATCGATGTTCGCGCCCTTCTCCCAACCGTTCACGTCCCGACACTGATCGTGCAGACGGCGGGCGACCGCTGGGTAAAACCGGAAGAGGGGCGCTACCTGGCAACGCATATCGAAGGCGCCAGATACATTGAGCTTGCCGGCCGTGATCACGTAATCTGGGGGGAGAATTCCGATCGTTTGGTCGACGAGATCCAGGCTTTTGTCACCGGCTCGCTGCCGGCAACGTCGAGCGAGCGCGTGCTTGTGACGGTGCTGCACATGGAAATCGTCGGGTTGCCGCCGGCTCCCGTCAACGCTAGCGACCGGGCGCGGCGCGATCTGATGCAGCGACACGACGACGAGATACGCAACGAATTGCATCTTGCTAACGGTCAGGAAATCAGCCGCACCGGAAACGGGTTTCTCGCGGTATTTCTGCGACCAACGCGGGCGATCCAATGTGCAATCGCGGTCCGTCGTCGAATGAAGAGGTTAGACCTTCAGGTTCGCGCGGCAGTCCATATTGGCGAATGCGAAAGGCGCGGAGACGACTTCACCGGTGTTGCAATTCAACTGGCATCACATCTGCTCGACGTTGCCGGACCGGGCGAGATCATCGCGTCGCGCACGGTTCGTGATCTCGTGGCCGGTTCCGGCCTGGCTTTTGAAGAGCATGGCGAGATGGAGCTTGCAGGTGTTCCCGGCAGCCTGCAGCTTTTTTCCGTCAGTGAACCGGCTGCCTGAGGTCCCGCTGGGTTGGGATATGAGCCGGAGAGTTCAATAGGCCGGCGGGACAGCGCCCCCCTCTGTCCTGCCGGACATCTCCCCCACAAGGGGGGAGATCGGCAGCTTCACTGTCGGCCCTCAGAACAGGAATGCGGCTGTAGCGGGGTTTGGGCCGGTGCGGCCGTCGGGCGAATCCATGCCCCGGATAAGCTCGAGGTCTTTCGCTTCCAGCTCGAAATCGAAGACGTCGAAATTGGCGGCGATGCGGTCCTGGTGGATCGACTTTGGAATGACGATCAGCCCTTCCTGAAGATGCCACCTGACGATCGTCTGCGCCACCGACTTGCCGTGTTTCCTGGCAATGCTTTCAAGCGTCGGATCGCTCAACAGCCGGCCGCTGCCCAGCGGGCTCCAGCTCTCGATGCGGATGTTGTGCCTGTCATGAAATTCGCGTTTGTCACGCTGCTGGAAGCGGGGGTGGAGCTCGATCTGGTTGACGGTAGGCGTGACGCCGGTCTCGCCGATGATCCGTTCGAGATGGTCCTGGTTGAAGTTCGAAACGCCGATCGACTTTATGCGGCCTGATTGCCTGAGTTCGATCAGCGTCTTCCACGCCTCGACATATCTGTCCTGGCTGGGCACCGGCCAGTGGATCAGGAACAGGTCGATCTGTTCGATGCCGAGCTTGCTCATCGTCTCGTCGAAGGCGCGCAAGGCGGCGTCGCGCTGATGGGCGCCGTTGCGCAGTTTCGAGGTAATGAACAACTCGCTTCTCGGCACGCCGGCCGAGCGGATCGCCTGCCCGACACCTTCCTCGTTCTGATAGCCTTCGGCGGTATCGATCAGCCTGTAGCCGGCCTCGATCCCCCAGCGCACCACCTTGGCCGTGATGGCTGGATCGACCTGCCATACGCCAAGGCCGATTTGCGGAATGGCGGAGCCGTCGTTCAATCTGATCTGTTCAGGTCTATTCAGGGTAATCTGTTCAGGCATGTTCACGTCCTTCTGCATCGTTCCGCCCGGCGCACGCTCTATCTAGTCTGGATGACCGCCAAAGCGAGTCAATATCAGGAGAATGTGAGGAGACGGACGTGAAGCGCTGATCTCGATGTCCGTTCGGGCCGACAGCGTTCCAGCTTTTGACCCATTGGACTCCAGTACAGGAGCCGCCATTATCGCGGATAATGTGGTATTCTATCGACTATCCGAGGAGGCGACTGCGTTGACCAACAGCTTGGAAGCCGAAGGGGCAAGAGACTGGTCGCCTCTGCTGGTCGCGGCAGAAAACGGCGGTGCGGAGGCGGTTCGATCGGAATTGGCGGCTGGCGCCGATATCAATCAGCCGGACGATGGCGGCTGGTCTGCACTTCACCTTTCAGCCCTCAATGACCACACAGCTGTGGTGGAGGCGCTGATCGAAGACCCGGAAATCGACGTGAATTCCAGAAACAAGTGGAAGAGCACGCCCTTGAGCCTTGCGTCCGCCAGGGGACATTACGCGTGTATCTCAGCCCTGGTGAAACACCCCCAAATAGAGATCAACGCGCGAGCTGACTACTACGGCAGAACGGCTCTTATCGAGGCGGCGAAGAACGGGCATCTCGAAGTCGTCAAGTTGCTCGTGGAGAATGGCGCGGAAGTAAATCTGACCGACAAGACGGGGAGAAACAACGCGCTCATCGAGGCTATCAAGGGGCGGCACTACGAGATCGCGGAATACCTGCTGGATTGTGGGAAGGTGAGCTTTATCAACAAGGAGATGAGGCTAAACGCCCTGATCTGGGCTGGCAGCTGCCACAACCCTCAGCTTATCGAAAAGCTGGAAGCCGCGATCCACGCTTTCTTCGAAGGCAAATAAGGGCCTCGCCCTTACTGTCGCGGGGCGCGTCCGTATCTCCCGTCACGTCGACGCGCTCGATGGCGCAAACAGCCCCGCAGCGCTTCACATAAATTATTCAACCAAACGGTTGACTATCTCAAAGCGTGCGCCTATATTCAACTACATGGTTGAATTAGAGACATCCCAGATGGACGCGGTTTTTCACGCCCTTGGCGACGCCACCCGCCGGCACATGCTTCGCGATCTCGCCGATGGCGAGAAAACGGTAAGCCAGCTGGCGGAACCCTTCGTGATGTCGCTCGCGGCCGCCTCCAAGCACATCAAGGCGCTGGAGAACGCAGGGCTTATTCGTCGAGAGGTGAGGGGCCGCACGCATCTGTGCCGACTAGCCCCTGGACCGCTGGCCAGCGCCCATCAGTGGCTCAGCTTCTACGAGCGCTTCTGGACCGGTCGTCTCGATGTTCTCGAACGCCTTCTTCGCGAAGAGGACGCACGCAAAGCCCAGGATGAGCCCAGGAAATCGCCCAATCCGAAAGAAGGAGACGAGCAATGAACCAGATGAGAACCATCGGCGCCTATGGCGAGCTGACCGAGCCCGCCACGTTCACCATCCAGCGCCTTTTGCCCGGCCCCATCGAGCGCGTCTGGGCCTATCTCACCGAGAGTGACTTGCGACGGCAATGGATGGCCGCAGGCCAGATGGAAATGAAGGCCGGCAGCACGTTCGAGTTCGTCTGGCGTAACGACGAGCTGACCGACCCGCCTGGCCAGCGCCCCGCGGGCTTCCCCGAAGAGCATCGGATGGAGGGCCGGATCACCGAACTCGATCCGCCGCGCAAGCTTTCCATCACCTGGGGAAATACCGGCGGCGTCTCCTTCCTGCTGGAGGCGAAGGGTAGCGATGTGCTGCTCACCGTCGTCCATCGGCGCCTGCCGGAACGTGCAATCCAGCTCAACATCACCGCCGGCTGGCACGTGCACCTCGACCTGCTGGCCGCCCGCCTGGCGGGTAAGACACCGACCTCGTTCTGGGACGGCTGGAGCCGCCTGCGGGACGAATACGACCGCCGCCTGCCGGCCTGATGTAACTCGCGGCGGCCATCCCTGAGGTCGCCGCCAGCCACACGAAGCAACGATGATCCGACGAAACGTGCTTGCATCCCGCAAGCCTGATGGAGGAAGTCATGCGTAAATTGATCACTGGAATGAAAATTTCCGTCGACGGCAAGATGGAGGGACCCGAGGGTTACGCCGATTGGGTCGATGCGTGGTCTGAGGAATACGGCCTGACGCCGCAAATCGATGCCTGCCTGCTTGGCGGCGTCATGTATGCTGGCTACGAGCGCTACTGGAGCGCCATCCAGAACGAGCCCGACAAGCCGCTGCCGATGACCGGCAAATTGCCGAAGCCGGCCGAGCTCGAATGGGCCCGCTTCGCCGCCCAGACGCCGCATTATGTGCTGTCGAACACAATGACTTCGGCGGCCTGGCCAAAGACGCGCTTCGTGCGGAATTTCGAGGATATCGCTGCGCTGAAACAGCAGCCCGGCAAGGACATCTACCTTATGGGCGGCGCCCGAATTACCGCGAGCCTTATCGATGCCGGGCTGGTGGATGAACTCAGGCTGATCGTCTATCCGCTGCTCGCCGGTGAAGGAAAGGCGCTGTTTGGAACGGCGAAGAATCGTCGTGGGCTCGAACTGCGCAAGGTTGAGCAGTTGTCGGACGGCCGCGTCGGGTTGGTCTACGGGATCGGCTAGCGCCAACGTCAGGCAACGACACCGCGGCAGGCCCAGGCGACATTGGCAAAGGACCTCGGGCCGTCGGGCCGGCCGGCCTCATAGGCGTCGCGCATGGCGGCGTCGGTGCGCGCCCGCTCTTCTGGATCGAGCGTGGCCACATACTTGCCGAGCGGCCCTTCGCCGGCGGCAATCGGCGCCCAGTAGTCGTCGAAGTTTTGGTAGTCCATGCGGATCATCAGCTGCGTTTCCGTAACGTCCCGGAGACCCTGTTCGACAAAGGTCCGTTGCATTTCGCCCGGCTGCATCATCGGCTGGGTGCAATAGCGGGCGCGCAGCTGGCGGCCGCCTTCGCTGAGCACTGCCACCGTGTCGATCATCATGCGCATTCCGGGCATGCCGCCGAGATGGTCCCATACGGTCGCCGCGACCACGCCGCCCGGCCGCACGACGCGGCGCATCTCAGCGACTGCCTTGCCGGTTTCGGGCACGAAATGGAGCACGAGCAGCGCCAGGGCGCGGTCAAACGCGCCGTCCTCAAAGGGCAGGGCGCAGGCATCCGCCTGGCGGATTTTTATCCGCGGGTCGGTGTTGCGCCGGATTGCCTCCTCGACGAAAACGGCCGAAAAATCGATCGCGGCGACCTCACGGAGTTCAGCGGCCTTGACGAGCGCGAAGGTCAGGCTGCCTGTGCCACAACCGACGTCGAGGATCTTTTCGCCGTCCTTAAGGCCCGCGAAGTCGATGAACAGCGGCGCGAGCTTTTGGCTCCAGCGACCCATGAGCTGCTCATAGCCGGCAGCATGGTGAACATTGAAACTTGAAGTCATCGAACCCTCCCTTAGCATAAGCTAAACCTCGACACAGCGATTGCCAAGGCGGGCGAGCATTCGTCCCACCGTGAGGCGGCTGCTGGCGAAAGCCACCTTACGGATGCCGGGGCGCGAAGACTTCGCCGGCATCGTAGATTTGATGCGGCCGGCGAGCCGACCTCGATCAGTCTGGGCCACCCATTTGGCGGGCAGTCCGCGGCGCTGGCACTGGATCTCCAACACGGAAGGCGAACGACACGACTTTCGTCGCATCCGGATCGACCTCGCAACGAAAGCTCAGAGCGTACCACTGCCCGCCGGCGCGGAACTCGGTCCTGGAGACTTGCATGATATTGCCGGCCTTCAACCTGAAGGGACGCAAGACGTCAGGAAAGTAGGGGGGCGAAGCATGGCGCAACTGTTCGCGCACTTCCCAGAAGCAGAGCTGACCGATCCGATCGGGGCGCGGCACATTTCTCATGGCGGTTGTCGCGATTGGATCACCGGTTGCTGTTTGCGAGAACAATCTTTTCGCTTCTTCAAGCTTCAGCGGCTTTTGCACCTTGGCCGCTCGCTTGGGCTTAGGCGGCGCGGATGCGCCAGGCGGCGGAGCCGGGTCTTTGCCGTCTACCGCAGTCACGGCAGGTGGCTGCGCAAGATCCTGTTTATTGGGATCTTGCGGCGCCGTCGGTTGTTCCGAACCATCCTCCGCACTGTTGCCGTCCAGAGACTTGCGAGGACCAGCGTCCTTCTCGCCGAATTGGAAGACAGGCCTCTGAGGGCCGGCTTCCGGATGCGCCGGCGTCTCGATCTTTGCTTCCGGCGGCTTTTCGGGCTTGGGCGGTTTCGCAGGAGGCGGAGGTTTGGCTTTCTCCGATGGTTTGGGCGGCGGCACCAGATCCACCCCGATGGCCTGATCCTTCTGCGGCTGCGGGGGCGACACCGGCAGCGCGGACAACAGAAGCGCCGCGGCGAGCAAATGCAGGACCGCGGAGGCAGGCAAGGCCCACCTGAACACCTGGCGCTGATCCCGTATCTCGTCCGTCATCGTGACCGGTGTGTGGAATGAAATATTGGCGGCATCAAGCACCGATGCCGCCAGACGTCGAAATAACCGGTTCATGTCGAGCTTCGACGGTTTTGCGGCGGCCGAGCAGATGCCGCCCAACGCGTTCGTTGGAACTGTCGCCGTCGCTACGAATCGCGCCATCGGCGACTGCCGCGAGGCGCGTCATTCAAATACACGAGGACAGTGGCCGAGCCTGTCCCTAGCGTGGCGTCGGCCAGAGCGCACGGTCAGGGGTGAACCCGTATTCGGGGGAGGCGAATGTTCGCTCCTTAACGGCGCTGCACGAGAGGGATATTCAGTCATGAATTTCAAAGGTTTGATCAAGCGTGCCGAGACTGTGGAGAGGGCGTTCAAGGAGCTCGAAACCGATTTGGCGGATGCGTTTAGCGAATGTCTCAACGTGGACGATCAGTCGCCGTTGAACGACGTCACTGTCCCGGATGAGACTGTGTCGGATGGGAATCTCGCGGCAATGGATGACAGCTCGCAACTTGAGGCCAATGCGGATGCCTTCGAGACCGCGCGACGGCTGACGCCCCACACGCAAACCCGGCTCGCTGCCTTAAGTGCGGTCGATGGGCTCTTTCACGACGCGCAGGAGTATCTTGGGGAGATCCATGCGAAACTGTCGGAGATCGCGACCTCGCATCATCTGACAGGCGAATTCCTGAAACTCCTCCACGGCGACATTCTTCGCGCCAACGAATTGGAGCTGGCAAATACCAGCTTGACCGCGCAACAAAGAGCACTATCCGAACAGCTCCACGATGCAACCAGAAAGCAGCGCGAGCGCGACAGCGCTATCGAGGCGCTGCAGCAGCATGAGGCGAGCCTGGTCGAGGACAAGGAAGCACTTCGCGGCGCGCTGGCTGCAGCAAGGCTGGAGCTCGTCGTGGCAGGCAATGCGAGCGCAAAACGCGAGGCCGAGTTCGGCGAGCTTGTCAAAACGCTCTCGGCCAGAGCGGTCGAGGCCAACAGACGCTCGCGCGAGAACGAGATGCTGCGGGAGAAACATGTTAGCCTGTCGATCGACCTCGACAAGGCGCTGAAACGGGAGGCCGAGGCCCGGCACAGGCTGGACGAACTCTCGACTGTCCACGCCAATGACGCCGCACAGGTTTCGGAACTGCTGGTCGCGCTTGGCAAGAGCGAGAAAGAGGAAATGCGGCTGCAGAAATCGCTCGACATGGCGCAGGCCAAGCTGTCGGAAATGACGGAAGCGGCCCGCATCAGGGACGGGGACAGGGAAGCCGAACTTGCACGCGGTGTCGCGGAGATGACCGGCTTGCGTTCTGAGATCGAGGATCTCCGATCGCGACTGGAAGCCGCCTCGAACCACAACAGCGAAGCCGTCAGCGAGATCGCCAGGCTCAAGGCTCAAGCGAGCGACGCGGTGGCCGAAAAGCAAATCGCCGAGGAAAAATTGTCTGCTCTCATGAAGGAGAGCGAAAGCGACAAGATGAACCTTTCCGCGGTCAGCGCGAATTTTTCGCAGCTTTCCCTGCAGCAGGCATCCGAACAGATACAGTTCGACGTCCAGCGGCAGGAATGCGAGGATCTGCGTGCCGAAGTCGCGTCGCTTCAAGCCCGGGTCAAGGAACTGTTGCCCTATGAGCGGCTCCACAAGGTCACCAACGCCAGACCGCGTGAAGACGGCGTGGTCGAGATCACCGCTGCGGTGGCGGAGAAGGCCCGCGCCAGCAGGCGGCGCCTTCGCCTGCGCGCGGCATCCTAGCTCAGGCGCGGCTGTCTGAATTTCGACTGGTGCGAAACCGACATCCGTCAATGGATGGCGGGTCGAGCGTGAGGCTGGCCTTCCCTGCGTCGGCCTGCAATAGTGCACGCCGGTGAAGCGGAGGGGGCTGAGCATGCGGCTATTCATAAAGCGGAACCACCTCCGTTGGAGGATGTTGGCCTTCATCGCTATCATGGTGCTTTTGCCGAAAGCGGCGTCGGCCGATACCATCCCACCCGACAGGATCGCCGCGGCCCTTGCGAAGCTCGAACTACTTGCCGAAGGCGTCGTCGCGGATGGTAGCGTGCCCGGTCTGGCCATCGGCGTCGTGCATGGCGACGAGGTGATCTTCCTCAAGGGGTTCGGGCATCGCGAAGCCGGAAAACCGGAGACCGTCGATGCGGACACGGTCTTCCAGATCGCCTCCCTCTCCAAGCCGGTCTCCGCCACCGTCGTGGCGGCGCTGGTCAGCAACGGGGTCGCTTCCTGGGATTCGAAGATCGCCGACCTCGATCCGGCTTTCCGGCTCGCCGAGCCCTATCCGACCAGCGAACTCACGGTCCGCGACCTGTTTGCGCACCGCAGCGGGCTTCCCGGCACGGCGGGCGACGACCTCGAGGACATTGGCTATGACCGCGGGGAGATCCTGCGCCGCCTGCGGTTCGTGTCGCCGTCGTCGAGCTTTCGTGCCGGCTATTCCTACAGTAATTTCGGACTGACCGAGGGTGCCGTCGCCGCCGCGAAGCCGACGGGCAAGCCCTGGGAAGAGGTCGCCGAAGAGAAGCTCTATCGTCCGCTTGGAATGGCCTCGACCAGTTCGCGTCATTCGGACTTCATCAAGCACGCCAACCGCGCCGAACTCCACGCCAAGATCGATGGCGCCTGGGCCGCGAAGGTCCAGCGCTATCCGGATGCGCAGGCGCCAGCAGGCGGCGTCAGTTCCACCGCACGCGATCTCTCTCAATGGATGCGCCTTGTGCTCGGCAACGGGGCCTACGCCGGCAAGAGACTCATTGCCGCCGATGCGCTGGACCAGACACATATTCCCTTGATGGTTCGCGGCAAGAACCCCGTCTCCGGAGGCGAGGCCTTCTACGGCCTCGGCTGGAATGTCGAATTCGGCCGGCACGGGCTGGTCTGGGGTCATGCGGGCGCCTTCAGCACCGGCGCACGCAGTCTGGTGATGCTCTTCCCCGAGGAGAAGCTTGGCATCGTCGTCATCGCCAACGCCTTTCCGACAGGCGTGCCGGAGGGACTGTCCGACAGCTTCGCCGATCTCGTCTTCGACGGAACGCTGGGGAAAGATAAGGTAAAGGCATGGAATGATATCTATGCAGGCATGTTCGGGCCGGTGATTGCGGCGGCCAAGGCCACCTATGCCGTGCCGCCCTCTCCGGCAAGTCCGGCCGGGCCAGCCAGTGCCTATGCCGGCCGTTACTTCAACGACTTCATCGGCGATGCTATTGTGTCGGGCGAAGGAGAGGCTCTTGTCCTCAAGGTCGGGCCCGCCGGTGCGCGGTCCTATCCACTGAAGCATTTCGACCGCGACCTCTTCGTGACCTTCCCCGATGCCGAGATGCCGGACAGGCCCTCGGCCGTCAGCTTTGTCATCGACCCCGACGGCAAGGCGTCGGCCGTGACCATCGAGTTTCTCAACGACAATCATCTCGGCACGCTGCAGCGCGAGGGTGATTAGCCGTCGCGGGGCGGGCGAGCCTTTGCCGGTTCAGGATGCCGGGCCGAACTGGAGCAATTTGAAGCAATCGCCGCTGCCCGGCGTCGCTTGCGTCAGGAAGGGTTTCGACCGGTCGATCCATTCTTGGTGCGACCTGGCATCGGCTTCGATCTCATTGGCCGGTGCAAGCTTGACGAAACCGCGCCCCTTGCTGAACAGCCAGCATGCGCGGCCGAGAAACCGCCTGCTGCGCTGGCGCAGGAGGTCGGCATCATAAAAAATGTCGAGCACCTCCTGCTTGATCTTCCGCTCCTTTTCGGGATTGGCGATCGCAACCTCGATCGCCTCGCCGCCGATCGCATCCTGCAGGTCCTTGTAATCCAGGGCGATCTGAGTGGTGGCATATTTGATGTCGCTCTCGTCCCGGACGATGTTGAACCATAGCGTTGGGTTGAGCTCGTTGACGACGAACGATGCTTCGAAATCGCGTGATAAATTCAGGGTATCGAACCCCTGAACATCGACGTCGCGTTCGACCAGAAGGATCTGCGAAACCTGCTTGGCGAGCGCCGTCCCGTGGGCGCTGACCGCGGCATTGTTGCCGCCGAGTTCCGGACTGACATAGGCGCCGCCATCATCCAGCAGCGCATCGAATTCGCCAAGGGCCTCCACGACGGCGCCGCCGCGGGCAATACGCGCCGCCAGTTTGGCGAGAACCTGCTGGAGCTCCGTTTCGCGTTTACGCTGGTCCTGATAGTTCTGCTGGAAAAAGAAGATGAACAGGGACACGCCAATGCCGATCAGGATCACGCCCAGCTGCGAAAAGATGTTGCGATAATATTCCAGCAGCTTTTCACGATGGCGTACGTCGTCACGCACACTGTGCGCCACACGGAGATTGACGATCAGCGAAACGACCAGGAGCCCGGCACCGACCAGGATCAGGCCGCCGATCAGCAGGTAGCCGTAGCCAGAGTTCAAATCCATTCTTTGCCGCGCTCCCGAAACCCCAGACAGCGCAGACTAATACCGTTCGGCTTCAACACCTACGTTTTCATAGGAGCGCCGGCGAAGGATTCCCACCATTCGGCCGCTGTTCTTACAGCCAGGTCTATGCTCGCCGTCCGCCTCGTTTCGTAGCTGTCTTCTCGCAGCCGAATTCAGGCCGCGTGCTTGGAACCAATGACGGGCGAGACTGTTCAGCTATGACTTTGATACGACGCCGATGTGCCCGGTCGGCTGGGCATGCGGCGATCTTGAGGAGTTCTCATCATGAAGATTTCGTCCAGATTTCGTTCAGTCGCGGTTGCCGTCATCGCCGCCGCGGCAGTTAGCTTTGCCAGCGTCGCGCATGCCGACAGCGGTACGATCCGCTTCGCCATCTACAAGGCGGCCTTTTTCATCGGCGGCTCCGGAGGCGAGGGCACACTGACCTTCCATGGTCGCCGATATCCCATCTCGGTCGGCGGCATCTCGGGCGGCCTCGCCTTCGGCGCCTCCAAGACCTATTTCAAAGGTACCGTGCGCCACATACGCCGCGCCCGGGATGTGACGGGGGTGTACGGTGCAGCGGGCGGTGGCGGCGCGCTTGGCAAAGGAGCCCAGGTGATCGTCATGACCAATGACAAGGGTGCCCAACTCGAACTCACAGGCAGGCAGGTAGGTCTGCAAGTCAACGCCGATCTCAGCGGTATGAGCATCTCGCTGAAATAAGGGCAGTCATTGCATTCGTCATTCCCTGGATGGGCCGGATTTGGCCGCTCCAAACCGCAGCCCATCCATCAGCAGCGACACCAATCGGCGCGAGCGGTCGCGCCAGTCCTTGGTGTCCGGGGCCGAATAGATGCCGCCCAGCGCATGCAGCACGTCGGAGGCATCGACGTCGCTGCGGATCGAGCCGTTGGCGACCGCGGCATCGATCAGCCGCCGCAAAGCCAGCGTCACCCTGCCCGAAACGTCGGAGAACAGGGTGGAGTTGGTTGTGAGCAGGATGCGCAGGCTTGTCGACAGCCCGCGCTTGGTGGCGATGTAGTCGACGAAGCGCTGCATCCATTGTTCGAGCGCGACGTCGGGCACATGATCGTGGGCGAGTTCGTCGGCCGCCTGGCACAGTCCTTCCACTTCGCGCCGATAAACCACCTCGACCAGATGCTCGCGCGTTGGGAAATGCCGGTAGAGCGTGCCGATGCCGACGCCGGCCTGACGCGCAATCTCCTCCAGCGAGGCATCGACGCCATGCGCGGCAAAGGCTTTCGCCGCGACCTCGACCAGTGCGTCGCGGTTGCGCTGCGCGTCGGCGCGCAGCGGTTTTGCAGCGGCGGCTTCGGCCTTGTCTCCAGATATGACGGGCGGCTCTGCGGCCAATTTTTTCTCCAGTGTTGATCCGAATAGGGCAGGCCCCGTTTCAACAACGGAGACGCCTCCAACTTCGTTACGCCTCCGACAAATATAATCGCAAGTAAATACAATCACAGGATCGAGTCTGGGCCGGCGTTCCGCATCTTGCCTGTCCCGGTGGATGACGACGGAGGATATTTCCTGGCGCGGCCGGCACTCCTCATCTGTTCGGCCGATGCCCTGAGGCAAAAATGAGCCGACATTGAGCACGATCCCCTCAGGATCATTGGACTGTCCTGCCCCTACAGACAGTTCAGAGAGCACCACCGGCTTGGGCCGGTGGTGCTTTTTTGTCTCCAGGCATGACGGCTGGCTGCCCTGCCAATTTTCTCCAATTTTGATCATTTTCGATCCTGGGCTTGAACAGGGCCGAGCAGGTCCTTAGGTAATAAGCGGAGGCGCCTCCGATTGTGGAGCGCCTTTCTCATGTAATCACGGGATCGGGTATGTCACGTCTTTCGACCTCGCAAGCCGCAGCCTCCCCGAGGTCGCGCCAAGTCAGGCAGACCCCCTCTGCCCTGCCGGGCATTTCCCCCAAGGGGAAGATAGCCTTCACCTAGCCATAAGCTGACCTTGCCGCTCGCCGGCCGGGCACCAGATCATCCCCTCCCGCGTCAAGCAACTGGAGCCAGACGCCCCATGACAAGCAAAACCCGAACTCCAATCCAACTTCAAATCAACGGACATCGACATGAGCTGGAGGTCGAACCGCGCGTTACCCTGCTCGACGCCTTGCGCGACCATCTCGGCCTGACCGGCACCAAGAAGGGCTGCGACCAGGGCCAGTGCGGCGCCTGCACGGTGCATATCGACGGCCAGCGCGTGCTGGCCTGCCTGACGCTTGCCACTCAGGCTGAGAGCAGGGACATCACCACCATCGAAGGGCTTGCCGGGGAGGATGGCACGCTGCATGCGGTGCAGGCCGCCTTCCTCGAACAGGATGCCTTCCAGTGCGGCTATTGCACGCCGGGCCAGATCATGTCGGCGGTCGCCTGCATTCGCGAGGGCCATGCCGGTTCCGACGAGGAGATCCGCGAATACATGGCCGGCAATCTCTGCCGCTGCGGCGCCTATCCGCATATCATCGCCGCCGTGCGCCAGGCGGCCGTGGAGGCCGCGTCATGAGGGACTTTTCGTATCTCCGCGCCGGCTCCGTCGATGCAGCCCGTGAGGCAGCAGCACTTCCCGGCGCCATGCTTTTGGCCGGCGGCACGACGCTTGTCGATCTCGCGAAATGCGGCGTTGCCGAACCCGAGACCGTGGTCGACATCACCCATCTCAAGGGACTGGACACGATTGCCGTTGATGACCGGGGCGCCACGATCGGCGCGCTGGCCAGGATGAGCCGCGTCGCCGACCATGCCGATATCAAGAGTCGGTTCCCAGCCGTCTCGGAAGCATTGTGGCAGGCCGCATCGGCGCAGTTGCGCAACATGGCGACGATCGGCGGCAATTTGATGCAGCGTACGCGCTGCCCCTATTTCCGCGATCCGGCGAATTTCCCCGCTTGCAACAAGCGCTCGCCCGGCAGCGGCTGCTCGGCGATCGGCGGCGTCACCCGTGGTCATGCCGTGCTCGGCACCAGCGAAGCCTGCATCGCCACCTATCCCGGCGACCTGGCGGTTGCGCTCGTCGCCTTCGACGCGATCCTCCATCTCGGCGACCGTCAGGTCGCCGTCGATGATTTTTTCCTGCCGCCGGGCAGCACGCCCGAACGGGAACATGCGATCGAACCCGGCGAGATGATCACCGCGATCGGCATTCCCGCTTCGGCCGCCGCCCGCCGCTCGACCTATCTCAAGGTCCGCGACCGCCAGTCCTATGAATTCGCCGCGGCAAGTGCCGCGGTCGGTATCGAGTTCGAGGCCGACGGAAGGACGATCCGCGATCTGCGCGTCGCGCTTGGCGGCGTTGCCACCAAGCCATGGCGCGCCCGCGCCGTCGAAGAGGCGCTGAAAGGCAAGGTGCTCGAGCCGGAGGTCGTCAGGCAAGCCAGCCTGCTCGCCGTCGAGGGCGCCGTCGACCATGGCGCCAACCACTACAAGATCGAACTGGCGCCGCGCGTCGTCGCCCGCGCCATCCTCAAAATGGGAGAAACGGCATGACCGTTCACGAGTTGAGAACAAGACCTGGCGATGCCAAACGCGGCGACGCTTCGGACGGCGCCGTCCTCGCGGATCAGGTCGGCGGCCGGCTGTCGCGCGTCGACGGACCGGCCAAGATCACCGGTGCCGCCAAATACGCCGTCGAGCAGCAGCTCGAGGGGCTCACCTATGCGGTGCTGGTCGAGAGTACCATTGCCGCCGGCCGGGTGCAGTCGATCGACACGGCAGCGGCCGAAGCCGCGCCGGGCGTGCTGCTGGTGCTGACGCCCGACAATTTCCTGCCGCTGAGAACCGCCACGGACTGGCTGGGCACGCCGCCGCCGGCTGTTGCCTATTGCCCGCTGGCGCGCAGCATCACCTTCAGCGGCCAGCATATCGCGGCGGTGGTGGCCGAGAGCTTCGAACAGGCGGTCGCAGCCGCGGCGCTGGTCAAGATCGCCTATGACGAGGCGCCGGCGATCGTCGACCTCAGCGATCCGAAAGCCGGCGACGGCATTGCGGTCGATGCGATGACCAAGGAGTGGGGTGAGGCGGAGACCGCGTTCGCCTCGGCTCCGGTCAGGATCTGCAACGCCTACAACACGCCGCGCGAATACCAGGCGCCGATGGAGCCGCATGGCCTGATCGCAAAGTGGCAGGACGACCAACTCACGGTCTGGGAGCCGAGCCAGTGGCTCGACGGCATGGCGCGGACCTATGCCGAATGGTTCGGCGTGCCGTTCGAGAATGTGCGACTGGTCTCGCCCTATATTGGCGGCGGCTTCGGCTCCAAGGCGTTCGCCTATGGCTACGGCGCGGTGGCGGCAGTCGCCGCGAAAATGCTGGGACGGCCGGTGAAGCTGGCGGTCAGCAGGCCGCAGACCTTCACCGCCTATGGCGGACGGGCGGCGACGCGCCAGACCGTGGCGCTCGGCGCCAACGCAGAGGGTCAGATCCAGTCGATCGTGCATCGCGGCGTCAACGAGACCTCGGTCGACGGCATGTGGGTCGAGCCGCTCGGCTCGGTCACCTCGGTCATGTACGCGACGCCGAATTTCTCGTCGCGGCAGAACGTCGTGCGGGTCAACACGGTGGTGCCGGGGGCATTGCGCGCGCCGGGCGAGAACCCGAGCGCCTTCGGCATCGAAAGCGCGATCGACGAGCTCGCCTATGAGGTCGGTATCGACCCGCTGGAAATCCGTCTCAGGAACTATGCCGAGCAGGATCCGCATGCGAAGAAGCCGTGGTCGACACGGCAGCTGCGCGAGGCGTTCGCGGCCGGCGCTGAAGCCTTTGGCTGGTCGAAGCGGACGCCCCAGCCGCGTTCGATGCGCGACGGCAACCAGTTGATCGGCTGGGGCGTCGCCGCCGGCACCTACCCGGTGCGGCGCGCCTATGGCGAGGCGGTCGTGCGCATTCTCGCCGACGGCTCGGTTGAGGTCGAAAGCTCGTCGATCGACATGGGGCAGGGCACCTACACGATCTTGGCGCAGACCGCCGCCGAGGTGCTGGGCGTGCCGGCGGAAAACGTCATCGTCAAGCTCGGCGATTCCCGCTATGCCCGTGCCGGCGTCACCGGCGGTTCGCGGCTGGCCGGGGTGATGACCGGCGCCGTCCACAAGGCGGCGAGTGCCGCGCTCGACCAGTTGGTCGGGCTCGCCATCAGTGATCCGGCTTCGCCGTTCCATACGCTGCAGGCCAACACGCTCGTCGTCGCCAATGGCCGCATTTCGTCGCCGCGCGGCAACGGCCCTGAAGTTTCCATCGCCGAACTGCTCAGCAGCGTCGGGCGCCAGCATATCGAGGCCAAGGGCGACACGATGCCGGCCAATTCGACGGTCGAGGACCGCTACAAGAACTACACCACCATAGCCATGGCGCTGCCGCACACCGAGGGCGACTATTCCCGCCACAGCTGGTGCGCGCATTTCATCGAAGTGCGCGTCGACGAGGACTTTGGCACGGTTCGTGTGTCGCGCGTGGTATCGGCGCTGGATTCGGGCCGGCTCTATAACCCCAAGCTCGCCGAAAGCCAGTGGAAGGGCGGCATCATCATGGGCATCGGCCAGGCGCTGCTCGAGGAAGGCATCGTCGACCGCCGCCACGGCCGCATCGTCAACAACAACCTCGCCGACTATCTCATCGCCACCAATGCCGACATTCCCGACATCGAGGTAATCTCAGTCGGTATTCCCGACCCGCATTCCTCGGTGCTTGGCGGCAAGGGGGTCGGCGAGCTAGGCATCGTCGGCGTGGCGCCGGCGATCGCCAACGCGGTATTCCACGCCACCGGGAAACGGGTGCGGGATCTGCCGATCACGCTGGAGAAGCTGATTTAGGCGGACGCGGTGGAACTGCCAATCTCCCCCCTCGTGGGGGAGATGCCCGGCAGGGCAGAGGGGAGCGTGAAGGATCGCCAGCGTTCAGTTCAACTTTGATGAGCTGAGAACCTTACGTGGGTGCGCGAACTGCTTGATAGGCTGGAGGGACAGCGCCCCTCTCTGTCCTGCCGGACATCTCCCCCACGAGGGGGGAGATCGGCAGCTTGAACGCCCTGCCTTTTCAGGCTCACCACGACAGACTGAACGCAAGCTTGCCGAAATGCCGGCCGCCGGCCGCCATGTGGGCGTAGGCCTCGGTCGCCTGGTGCTGGCTGTAGATTGTGTCGATGACCGGATCGATACGGGCGGCGCCGATAGCGCGCGCAGCGTCGCGCAGGTCGGATACCGAACCGGTGTTGTTGCCCACTACCTTGAGCGCCTTGATGATGATCGGCAGCAGGTTCGTGGTGGCCTCGGCGCCGGTGACGAAGCCGATCGCGAACACCGTGCCGCCGGGCGCCGCGGCATTGATTGAGCGGGCGAAGGTGGCCGAGCCGCCGGTCTCGACGATCAGATCGGCGCCGAGGCCGTCGGTCAGCTCGAGCACCTTGGCGTCCCAGTCCGGTGTCTCACGATAGTTGATGAGATGATCCGCACCCAAGGCCTTGGCGCGGGCCAGCTTTTCGTCCGACGACGAGGTGATGATGACCGTGGCGCCGGCTGCCTTTGCCAGCTGCAGGGTCAAGATCGACACACCGCCGGTGCCGAGCAGGACGACGACTGATCCGGGCCCGGCATCGGCGGCGCGGATCGCGTTCCAGGCGGTGGTGCCAGCGATCGGCAGCGTTGCTGCCGCTTCGAAGGACAAGTGAGCCGGCATCGGCACGACGGCATTGGCCGGCAGCACGACATATTCGGCGAGCGAGCCGGGCAGTGTCAGCCCGCGCATCTCTCTGGTCTCATAAGGCCGCGGACGGCCGCCGATCCAACGCGGTTTTGCATGGGCGATGATGCGGTCGTTGACGGCGAGCCTCGACACGCCCTCGCCGATGCCGACGATCTCGCCGGCGCCGTCGACGACGGGAATGAGCGGAAAGCTCGGGCCTGGATAGTTGCCGCTCGCGATCGCGACGTCGACAAAGTTGAGGCTTGCGGCGCGCAGGCGGATCAGCACTTCGCCGCGCTGCGGTTCAGGCGTGGGAACGGTGGCCGCGCGAAACGCGTCCAGTCTCGGGGCAGTCAGTTCGATCGCTTTCATGTCTCACTCCGGTTGATGGGCCGATTGACGGGCCGGGATTGAGTGAAACTAGCTGCTGCGCTATTGGTATATAATCCTTGGCTTTTACATTTGAGCTCTGCGCCAGATGCAGCAATCGCACGAACCGGCAGCATTGGCCGAAATGGCCGCCTTCGCGGCAATCGCCGAAGCACGCTCCTTCACCAAGGCGGCGGCTCGCATCGGCCGCGACGCAACGATCCTGTCGCGGCGCCTTGCCTCCCTGGAAGAGCGGTTGGGCGTGCGCCTGCTGCACCGGACGACGCGAAGCGTGTCGCTGACCGAGGCGGGTTCGGAGTTCCTCGTCCGCATCCGCGCTATCCTGGCCGCCGTCGACGAAGCCGAGGCTGTCGCGTCGGCGCATGCCGGCGGCGGGCCGCGCGGCGTGCTGCGGCTGGCGCTGCCCGGCTCGTTCGGGCGCATGTGGATCGGCCCCCTGCTGCCACAGTTTCTCGCCGAATTTCCCGACGTCCGTATCGAGGCCGAGTTCTCCAACCGCTTCGTCGATCTCGTCGCCGAGAATTTCGATGTTGCCGTTCGTCTCGGCGCGCTGGAGGATTCGCGGCTGGTGGCGCGCAAGGTCGCGACACGGCGGCGGCTGCTGTGCGCCGCGCCGTCCTACCTCGCCCGCCGGGGCACGCCGGCTGCGCCGGAAGCGCTGCTGGAACACAGCTGTCTCGGCTTCTCAGGCTTCCAGACCTTTCCGGCCTGGGAGATGACCGACACCACGGGCCGCCGCGTCAGTATCGAGGTCTCCGGCCCGCTGGTCACCGACGACGCCGAGGTCCTGGTCGAAGCCGCCGTGCAAGGCGTCGGGCTGATGATGAGCACGGATTGGCTGGTCGGACGCGAGCTCGCCGACGGCCGGCTGGTGCCAGTGCTGGAGGACTGGACCCTTGCCGACGAAGGGGCCGTCTATGTCGTCATGCCTTCGGCCAAGGGGCAAGCCGCCAAGACACGTGCCTTCGCCGACTGGATCGGCAAACGCTTTGCGCCGGTCCCGCCGTGGCAGAGGTGAGGGTGCTGATCTCCCCACGAGGGAGATTATGCGCTCCTCCCTCACTTCCCGCCCTGCTTGATGAAATGACCGAGCAGATCCATTGGCACCGGAAACACGACCGTCGACGAGCGCTCGCCGGCGATGTCATGGAGAGCCTCGAAATAGCGTAGCTGCATGGCTTGCGGTGCTTCGGCCAGCATCTTGCCAGCCTCGACGAGCTTTGCCGCCGCCTGTTGTTCGCCGTCGGCATTGATCACTTTCGCACGCCGCAGCCGTTCCGCCTCGGCCTGCTTGGCGATGGCGCGGACCATGTTCTCGTTGAGGTCGACATGCTTGATCTCGACATCGGAGACCTTGATGCCCCAGGCATCGGTGCGCTGGTCGAGAATCTCCTGGATATCGCTGTTGAGCTTGTCACGTTCGGCCAGCATTTCATCGAGCTCATGCTTGCCGAGCACCGAGCGCAGCGTGGTCTGTGCCAGCTGGTTGGTGGCGGTCATGAAGTCTTCGACCTGGATCACCGCCCGCTCGGCGTCGACGATACGAAAATACAGCACCGCGTTGACCTTCACCGAGACGTTGTCGCGCGAGATCACGTCCTGCGGCGGCACGTCCTGGACCACCACTCGCAGGTCGACCTTCACCATCTGCTGCACGAAGGGGATGAGGATGATAAGGCCGGGGCCCTTGACCCCGGTGAAGCGGCCGAGCGTGAAGACCACCCCGCGTTGATATTCCCTCAGGACGCGAATGGCCGCGGATAAGAACATGACCACGACGAGCGCTGCTGCCAGATAGGCCACATAACCGATGATCATTGCCTTGCTCCATCGCTTCCCACATTGCGGCGCCGTATCGTCAGCACAAGACCCCTGACATCAGCCACCTCGACGCTGTCGCCCACCGCAAGCGGTTCGTCGGCTTTTGCCCGCCAGCGCTCGCCCCGGGCGAGCACGTGGCCCTCGCTGCCCTGCCAGTCGAGAATCTCCGCCGGCAGCCCCTGCATGGCCTGTGCGCCAACACGCGGAACGTTCTTGCGGGCCGCCCACAGATAGCTGCCGGTCAACAGCGCCAGGCCGAGCGTCAGGACGGCGGCGGTGCCGATAACGGCCCACGACATCTCGAAGCCGGGCCCCTCGATCTTGAGCAGCATGGCAGCGCCCAGCAGAAACGCAGCCACGCCTCCCAGCCCAAGGACCACTGTCGGGTTCAAGGCTTCGACGACGAGAAAGATGATGCCAAGCAGCATCAAGGCAAGGCCGGCATAGCTGATCGGCAGGAGATTGAGCGCATAGAGGCCGAGCAGAAGGCAAATCGTGCCGATCACGCCAGGCGCGACCGCGCCCGGGCTCGTGAATTCGAAGACGAGGCCATAGACGCCGACCAGCATCAGGATGACGGCGATGTTTGGGTCCGTGATGACGGCGAGAAGCCGGATGAGCCAGCCTGGTTCGAGCGTTTCAACCGGCAGCCCTTTCGTCGCCAATGCCTCTTTCTTGCCGGCGATCTCGACGGTCCGGCCGTCGGCCAGTTGAAGCAACTCGGTGGTGTCGCGGGCGACGAAGTCGATGACATGCTCCTGCAGCGCCGCGCCGGCCGACAGGCTGGCCGCCTCGCGCACGGCCTTTTCACCCCATTCGGCATTGCGCCCGCGCAATTCAGCCAGGCTGCGGATCAGGGCAACGGCGTCGTTCGTCGCCTTGGCGATCATCGCATCGCCCGCGGGTGCGTTCTTCTTGTCCTTGTCCGCCTCCGGGCCATCGTTCTTGTCGCCGGGAAACGATGGCAGCGGCCCGCCCATCTCGATCGGCGTTGCCGCGCCCAGATTGGTGCCGGGCGCCATCGCCGCTACATGGGTAGCGTAGAGGATGTAGGTTCCGGCGCTCGCCGCGTGCCCGCCGGCGGGCGCGACATAGCCGATGACGGGAACCGGCGAGGCGAGGATAGCGGCGATCATCTCGCGCATGCTGGTAACCAGCCCGCCGGGCGTGTCCATCTGCAGGATGAGAGCCTGGGCGTTTCGGTCCGCGGCCACCGCCAGCGCTTCCTCGAGCTGCCTGGCACTCGCCGGACCGATGGCGCCGTCGATCTCGACGCGCAACACAATTTTCTCCCGGCCGTTCGCCTCTCCGGTTGCGGAAGAGGGACAAACGGCCGCAGCAGCCACGAAAGCCGCGGCAAGCAGGACCGCACGCGCGAGTTTCACGCTCAAAGCTCCATATCTAGGATATGGGCTGGATTTTGCCGAAATCCATGAGAACGCTCATCAAACCGGCCTGGGTGCGGGGTGATGCTTCGCTCTGTCCTTCAGGCCCGAAGCAGCGCCAGATCTTCGGCGCTCAGATGGCGTGCCTTGCCCTTGGCAAGCTCGCCGAGCTGCAATTGGCCGATCGCAACGCGCACCAGGCGCAGCACCTCGATATCGTGGGCGCCGAGCAGCCTTCGGATATGGCGGTTGCGGCCCTCGTCGAGCACGATCTCCAGCCAAGCGGTGCTGGTGCCGCCGCGCAGCAGCTCGATCGACCGGGCCGTCAGCAAGTCGCCATCGACTGTCGCGCCGGCGCGCAACCGCGCCAGCATGGCCTCGTCGGGCAGGGCGCCGATCTGCACGTGATAGGTCTTGGCGACATGCGAGGCGGGGTCGAGCAGGCGCTGCGCGAAGCGCGTGTCGTTGGTCATCACGAGCAGGCCCTCGCTGGCCTTGTCGAGGCGGCCGACCGGCGAGACGAAGGGCAGGTCGAGGCTGGCCAGGCAATCATAGACGGTGCCGCGGTCCTGCGGGTCGTCGCGGGTGGTAACCAGTCCGCGCGGCTTGTTGAGCATCAGATAGACCTTGCGCTCGGCGGCGACGCGGCGGCCGTCGACCTCGATGCGGTCGCGGCCGGGATCGACGCGCATCGAGCCGTTGCGCACGATCTTGCCGGCGACCCGCACGCGCCCCTCGGCAACCAGAAGCTCGGCCTGCTTACGCGAGCACAGGCCAAGCTTCGACAGGGCGCGGCACAGGCTGACGCCGGGAGGCTGGGTCCCGGGGGTAGGGCGTTGCCGGGCAATGTTCGGTCGCGGCGACATGGCGTTGCCTGTGGATTCTTGTATACGAGCATCCCACTATAGCCGGCCGCCGGCTATGTCCACGGAAGGGAACTGCATGTCTTTTGCATCGTGCGCAGCGGCTGCGAGGACTTGTATGAAAACAGCCATTCTCCTTTGCCTGCTGCTCGCCTCTCTGCCGGCATCGCCGGCGCATGCCGGCTGGCAGGCAGTCGAGAAGGTCGAGACCTATGCCGTCTCAGGGCAATCCGGGCCGGAGCTCTATGCCTCGATCGGCGGGCGCGGGCCGCTGCTCGGCGAGCGCCGCGTCATCGCGCATACCAATTTCAAGCTGACCTGGGTGAGGGACTACCAGCCGCAAGGCGACGCCTGCGTGCTGGTGTCGGCGCGGCCGAAGCTGATCATCACCTACACCTTGCCGAAGCCGGCCGCGCGGCTGCCGGGCGCCATCCAGAAGAACTGGGAGGTTTTCGCAACCGGCCTCGCCGCCCACGAGAAGGTGCACGGCGCCAGCATCATCGACATGGTGCACAAGATCGAGGCGGCCACGATCGGCCTGACCGTCCCCGACGACCGCGGCTGCAGCAAGATCAGGACGGAAGTGACGAGACGGCTCGCCGGAATTTCGCAGGCACAGCGGCAGGCGAGCCGCGATTTCGACCGGGTCGAATTCGGCCCGGGCGGCAAGCTGCGGCAGCTTGTGTTCACGCTGATGACCGGGGGATGATGCTGCGGGGCGGCGCAGGGCACCATATCTGTCGGCCAAGCTCATGCCTGCTCGGTCGGATAGAGCGTCAGGATGTTGACGTTGACCCGTGGCGGCTGCGTCACCGCATACTGGATGGCGGCGGCGATGTCCTCGCTTTCCAGCTGCTCCATGTCGCCAAGCCTTAGCTCGACCGCCTGGCGCACATCGGCGCGCATATTCTGGGTGAACTCGGTCTTGACGGCGCCAGGCTCGATGCAGGTCACGCGGATGCCGTCCTTGCCGATCTCGCGGCGAAGCGATTCCGCCATCGCGCTTACCGCGTGCTTGGTGCCGGAATAGACCACCGAAGGGTGGATATAACGGCCGGTGCCGGAAGAAACGACGACGATGTGGCCGGCGCCTTGCCGTTGCATCGACGGCAGCGCCGCATGGATCGGATAAAGCAGGCCCAGAATGTTGACGTCGACCATCCGGCGGTATTCTTCCGGCGTCGTATTGCGGAACGGCGCGGCGACGCCGACGCCGGCAACCGCAAGCAGAATGTCGAGCCGGCCGTACTCCTGCAGGACCCGTTCGACCATCGCCGTGGCTTGCGCTTCGTCGGTGACGTCGACGGCAATCGGCAGCGCGGTGCTGCCGGTTCTCACGGATCCGCCTCGCCAGATCGTCCAGGCGCTCAGTGCGCCGCGCGGCAATCGCCAGCGTGGCGCCCTCGGCCGCCAGCGCCAAGGCGGTGGCCTCGCCGATGCCGGAGGAGGCGCCCGTCACCAAGGCGATCTTGCCGCTCAGTTTTCCTGTCTGCATCGTTTTCTCCTGACGCTTTGAACACGCCCTGAAGCTAGGGCGCAGACATTCTGGGAACAATGCTGGGAGTTCTTGGGCATGATACTCCGCAGCGCCGCATCCCGCGGAGTACCTCAAGGCATGCGGGACAGCGCCCTCCAGCAAGCCCATGTCTGCGCAATTTTCCTTGAGCGAACGAGCGGGGCTTGACGCGACTGGAGGTGTTGCGTCTTGATATGGGGCTGCGGGGCTTCGCATGAAAACAGCTGATCGACTATGTCTGCGGGTGGCTTGTTTGCATGCGACGCGCTTGCATGCAGCACCGCGATCCTCTGGCGACCGACCGGGCTGAGCGCAAGATGAAGGTCCTCGTCGTCTATTGCCATCCCTGCACCGACAGCTTCAACGGCGCCGTGCGCGATACGGTGCTGGAGACGCTTGCCGAAAGGGGGCATCAGGTCCACCTGCTCGATCTCCATGCGACCGGCTTCGATCCAGTCATGCGCACGCAGGAATGGCGCGGTTACCACGACAAGGCGGCGAACCTGCAACCGGTGCACGAACATGCGCAGGAGCTGATCTGGGCCGAGGCGGTCGTCTTCATTTACCCGACCTGGTGGTATGGCGTGCCGGCGATGCTGAAAGGCTGGCTGGAGCGTGTGCTGGTGCCGGGCTTCGCTTTCGAGATGCCGACCGCACGACGCGGTCCGCGGCCCAAATTGCGGCACATACGCCGGGTGGTGGCGATGACCACATGCGGTGCCACGCCGCTGATGTCGTGGATCATGGGACAGCCCGGCCGGCGAACCCTGCTGCGCGGCTTCCGCTCCGTCTGCCATCCGCTGTGCCGGACCAAATTCCTGGCGCTCTACCGGATGGACAGCGTCTCGGCCGCCGGACGCCAGGCGCATCTGCAGCGGGTCAGGAAAGCGGTTGCCGGTCTTGGCCGCGCTGATGCCATTGCCGCCACGGTGCCTGGCTGATTTGGTCGAGCGAGCCGCCGAGGGCTGCTGGCATCGCTTCGATGTGTCGGATACGATCAGTTGTACAAGTCGGCGCCGCCCCTCATCGCCCTGCCGGGCACTTCTCCCCGTATAGTGACGGGGAGAAGGGGCTGGCCGCAGCGTTGGCGTCGTTTCTGCACCGCCGATGTTTGGCGAAATCACCGATGACGAGGCCCCTCTCCCCGTCACTATACGGGGAGAGGATGCCGGCAGGCAGGTGAGGGGCAACGCAAACGATTAAAGGGCGAATTCAAAACTGAGAGATTGCCTTGGGTCGCTGGCAGAGGCGGGTTGACTCTCTTCGCCATTTCTGGAATCCTGGAATTATGGACAAGACACTCGCCCTTTCGGCGCTTGCCGCGCTCGGCCAGGAAACCCGGCTGGACGTTTTTCGCCTTTTGGTGCGGGCTGGAGCCGACGGCGTGCCGGCGGGCGAGATCGCTTCGCGGCTCGCCGCGTTCCCGAATACGATGTCGGCCCATCTCAAGATCCTGTCGCATGCCGGCCTGGTGCGAACCGAACGGGAGGGCCGCAGCGTGCGCTATTTCGCCGATATGACCGGCTTTCGCGATCTGCTGGCCTACCTGATGGAGGACTGCTGCAATGGCGCGCCGGAACTTTGCCAGCCTGTGATCCAGGCTGTGACCTGCAACTGCTAGAAGGGAGGTGCGCGATGAGCGAGCCATACAATGTTCTTTTTCTCTGCACCGGCAATTCGGCAAGGTCGATTCTCGCCGAGGCGATCCTGAACCGCGTCGGCGCAGGCAAGTTCAAGGCCTATTCGGCTGGATCGCATCCGAAGGGAGAGGTTCATCCCTATGCCCTTCAGCTTTTGAAAAGCCTCAACTACGACACGTCGTTCGCCCGTTCGAAAGACTGGCAAGAGTTTGCGGAGCCAAGTGCCCCAGAGATGAATTTCGTCTTCACGGTCTGCGACAATGCCGCCAACGAATCCTGTCCGGTCTGGCCCGGGCAACCGATGACGGCGCATTGGGGCGTACCTGATCCTGCAGCCGTCGAAGGCACCGAGGCGGAAAAGCATCTCGCCTTCGCCGAAGCCTACCGCATGCTCAACAACCGAATTTCGATCTTTGTCAGCCTGCCGATCAATGCGGTCGACAGACTTGCGCTGCAGAAGCGCCTCGACGAGATCGGCCGCAATCTGCCGAAGGCCGGCTGAGGTGGTTCAGCTTTCCCGGCGCCTTGTTGCCGAGGCCCTCGGCACGGCTCTGCTGGTCGCCACCGTGGTCGGTTCCGGCATCATGGCTGACAGGCTGAGCAACGATGTCGCCGTCTCGCTGCTCGGCAACACCTTGCCGACCGGGGCGATCCTGGTCGTGCTCATCACCATATTCGGGCCGATCTCCGGAGCGCACTTCAACCCGGCGGTGACGCTGGTGTTCGCGCTTCGGCGTGAAATCGAAACGAACGCAGCGCTGGCCTACGTCGCCGCCCAGATTGCCGGCGGCATCGCTGGAACGTTCCTGGCGCATGCAATGTTCGAATTGCCGATCCTGGAAGTGTCGGCGACGGTGCGGACCGGAGGCGGCCAATGGATTGCGGAGCTGGTCGCCGCCTTCGGGCTGGTCTTCACCATTCTTGCCGGCCTGCGTTCGCGCCCGGATTCTATCCCTTGGCTGGTTGGGCTCTATATCACCGCCGCCTATTGGTTCACCGCGTCGACATCCTTTGCCAATCCGGCCGTCGCCATCGCCCGCGCGTTCTCCAACACTTTTGCCGGGATCCGTCCCACCGATCTGCCGGGCTTCATCGCCGCCGAGCTTTTGGGCGCGTTGCTCGCCATGGCATTGGCAGGGTGGCTGCTCGCCCAACCGAAACCAGTCGGACAGATGAAAGCTGCGCAATGACCGTCACCATCTACCACAACCCCGATTGCGGCACCTCGCGCAACACGCTGGCCATCGTCAGGCAGTCCGGCGAGGAGCCGGAGGTGATCGAATATCTGAAAACCCCGCCGTCGCGCGAAAAGCTCGTCGAACTGATCGCAGCGATGGGCATGACGCCGCGCCAATTGCTGCGCGAAAAGGGCACGCCTTATGCCGAGCTTGGCCTGGGCGACCCGAAGTGGAGCGACGACGAGATCCTCGATTTCATGCTGGCGCATCCGATCCTGATCAACCGGCCGATCGTGGTGACGCCGCTCGGCACCATGCTCGCCCGACCCTCCGAAGCGGTGCTCGATATCCTGCCCAATCCGGATATCGGCCCCTTCACCAAGGAGGACGGCGAGGTCGTCGTCGACGCCAGCGGCAAGCGCGTCGCCTAGAGTATTTCGACATTTCTCGAAATTTGCTTTGACGCCACGACGTATCACGCCTATCTATTTCGATGAAACTCGAAATAAGAAAGCTTTGAAGCCATGAAACCAGTCGATCACGCAGGGTCCCTGCCAAACATAGATATGGAGCAACTCCCGGCAATCGATGCATCTGCGCTGTTCGATGTGGCCGCCTCGGCCCACAAGCCTCGGATCTTGATGCTCTACGGCTCCTTGCGGGAGCGTTCCTATTCCCGCATGGCCACTGAGGAAGCGGCACGTATCTTGACCTGGCTTGGCGCTGAAGTCCGTATCTTCAACCCTGCCGGTCTGCCGCTGCCGGATTCGGCGCCCGCCGATCACCCCAAGGTGAGAGAGCTGCGTGAGCTCTCGCTCTGGTCCGAAGGTCAGGTCTGGTGTTCGCCCGAACGTCACGGTTCAATGACCGGTATCATGAAATCGCAGATCGACTGGCTGCCATTGTCGTTGGGCTCGGTGCGTCCCACCCAGGGCCGGACGCTTGCCGTCATGCAGGTTTCCGGCGGCTCACAAAGCTTCAATGCCATCAACCAACTGCGTATCCTGGGCCGCTGGATGCGCATGTTTACGATCCCCAACCAATCGTCGGTGGCAAAGGCATTCAACGAATTCGATGCGGCCGGGCGCATGAAGCCCTCGCCCTACTACAACCGCATCGTCGACGTGATGGAGGAGCTGATGAAATTCACGCTTCTTCTGCGCGACCGGTCGGCCTATCTCACCAACCGATATTCCGAACGCGTCGAAAGCGCGGAAGAGCTTGCCAGACGGGTAAATCAGCGGTCGATTTGAGGCGGGCGGTTGGCGCAAACGAGACGGCGATTGTCGGGTTATTCGAGAATATTCGAAATAAGCTTTGACGTCGTGGGCTCTCGGAGCTAAGGTGTTTCCATGAAACTCGAAAAAGCAGCCTCGCAACTGGAAGCCCTCGGCAGCCCGACGCGGTTGCAGCTCTATCGGACGCTTGTGCGGGCGGGCGATGAAGGCCTGCCGGTCGGGCGCATCCAGGACAGGCTCGGCATCGCTGCCTCGACGCTGTCGCATCACCTCAAGCGGCTGGTCGACACCGGCCTGGTGACACAGGAGCGGCAGGCGACGACGCTGATCTGCCGGGCCAACTATCCCGCCATGAACGGGCTCATCGGATACCTCGCGGACGAATGTTGCGCCGACGCCACCTGTGCGCCGGCTTCGGTGGAAGCGACGGCCAAGACGGCGGCGTAATTTTTTGGCATTGTAATTCGAAACTACCGGAAGGACGGAAGATATGGAGATGATCGAAAGGCTTCCCGTCGCGGTGATCGGCGCCGGGCCGGTCGGCCTGGCGGCAGCGGTCCACCTCATCGCGCAAGGTATTCCTGTCAAAGTCTACGAAGCCGGCAATAGGGTTGCATCCAACCTCAGGGATTGGGGCCATGTCCGGGTGTTCACGCCTTGGCGCTATTGCGTCGATCAGGCGTCTAGAAGCCTGCTCGAGGCGCGTGGCTGGCGGATGCCGGAGCCTGAGGCATTCCCGACCGCGAACGACCTCGTCGCGGATTACCTCGAGCCGCTTGCAAAGCTTCCGCAATTGTCGCCGTCGATCGAAACCGGTGCCCGGGTCGTCGGCATCTCGCGCTGGGGCGCCGACAAGGTGCTGAGCAAGGAACGCGAAAACCGGCCGTTCATGCTGGTGATCGAAACCGCCAGTGGCACGCGGCGCGACAGCGCCCGCGCCGTCATCGATGCTTCGGGAACCTGGCAGATGCCGAACCCGCTCGGCGCCGGCGGAATTCATGCCGTAGGCGAAGCGCAATTTGCAGATCGCATCGCCTACGGCATCCCCGATATTCTCGACCGCGACCGCAGCCTTTATGCCGGCAAGACGACGCTGGTCGCCGGCTCCGGCCATTCAGCCGCCAACGCCTTGCTGGATCTCGCCAGGCTGGCGGATATGGAGCCCGGCACGGCCTTCATCTGGACAACGCGCGGCACCGACCTGGTGCGCATCTATGGCGGCGGCGATGCCGACCAATTGCCGGCACGCGGCGAACTCGGCGCCGAAGTGCGCGAACTCGCCGAGAGCGGCGGCCTCAGACTGGTGACGGGCTTTGCGGCTGTTTCGATCCGCGATGCCGACGGACGGCTGGTCGTCGAAGGCCAGACCAAGGACGGCTTGCAGCGGATTGGCCCGGTCGACCGCATCATCGCCGCGACCGGACAGCGCCCCGATCTGTCGCTGACCCGCGAGCTTCGGCTTGAGCTCGATCCGTGGCTGGAAAGCGTCAAGGCACTGGGACCGTTGATCGATCCCAACGGGCATTCCTGCGGCGACGTGCCGCCGCACGGCCATCGCGAGCTCAGCCATCCCGAGCATGGGTTCTATACGGTCGGCATCAAGAGCTATGGCCGCGCACCGACCTTCCTGCTGCTGACCGGGTATGAGCAGGTCCGCTCCGTCGCCGCGGCGATCGCCGGCGACATGGTGGCCGCCGACAATGTCCAGCTCGTGCTGCCGGAGACCGGCGTCTGCACCGTGCCGCGGATCGGCATTGCCGACACGGGCTGCTGCGGCGGTCCGGCGCCGGTAGCGGTGGATGCCTGCTGTGTCGCCGATGCCGAAGCAAAGGCGATCGGCAAAAGCGGCTGTGGCTGCGGCGTCGCGGAATGAGCCTTCTGGCGCCTTCGCCCACCATCCTGCGCAGCCGCGGCGCAATCATCACCGCGCTTGGCCTGACGCAGATCATGGCGTGGGGATCTTCCTACTATCTTCCAGCGGTCATTGCGCCGGCGGTCTCCTCCGATACCGGCTGGCCGCTGGCATGGGTTGTCGGCGGCCTGTCTCTCGGCTTGCTCACGGCAGGATTGATCTCGCCGCGCGTCGGGTCGTCGATCGAGCGGCATGGCGGCCGCAGCGTTCTGGCGTTCAGCGCCGTATGCATCGGGCTCGGCCAGATCGGGCTGGCTCTCGCCCCTAATCTTGCGGCCTATATCGCAGCCTGGCTGGGCATCGGACTGGGCATGGGGGCTGGGCTCTACGATGCCGCTTTCGCGAC
Organism: Mesorhizobium sp. M0983; assembly: GCF_040318975.1. Taxonomy (NCBI): domain Bacteria; kingdom Pseudomonadati; phylum Pseudomonadota; class Alphaproteobacteria; order Hyphomicrobiales; family Phyllobacteriaceae; genus Mesorhizobium; species Mesorhizobium sp. M0983. Next base: position 270,900 of record NZ_JAMYNH010000006.1, read on the forward strand.
GCTTGGGCGCCACTACGGCCACGGCGCGCGCTCCGCCATTACCACGCTGACGCTGTTCGGCGGTTTTGCCAGTACGATCTGCTGGCCGATTTCGGCCTGGCTTCTTGGGGAGGTCGGCTGGCGCGGCACCTGCCTGGCCTACGCTGTCTTTCAGCTGGTGATTGCGCTTCCGCTCTATCTCGTGATCCTGCCCCGCGAGGCGCCGCAACCGGCAGTCGGGCCAGGATTGCCGGTCGGGCCAGGATTGAAAGAGGTGACGCCGGCCGGCGAAGGCAATCCCGATCCGTCGATCATCATCGTTCTAGCCGCCACCCTTACGCTTGCGGCGGTGATCTCCTCGACGGTGTCGGTGCATCTGCTCACCATCCTGCAAGGCAGCGGCATGGCGCTGGCCGCGGCCGTCGGGCTCGGCGCGCTGGTCGGCCCGTCCCAGGTGGCGGCGCGCGCGATCGAGATGACCATCGCGCGCTACCACCATCCGATCCTGACCAAGTTCGCCTCGGTTACGTTTGTGGCGATCGGCGTTTCGGCGCTCTGGGCCGGCATGCCAATCATCCCGCTGGCGCTCGGCTTCTATGGCGCGGGCATCGGCCTGGAATCCATCGCGCGGGGGACGTTGCCGCTCGCGCTGTTCGGCTCGAACGGCTACGCGAAGCTGATGGGCCGCCTCGCCATGCCGAGCCTGATCGCCCAGGCGGCGGCACCCTCGGCCGGCGCATTGCTGCTGGAGCGCTTCGGCCCGCATGGGACGTTGGCCGCGCTTTCTGGTCTGGCGCTGGCCAACGTCATCCTCGCATGCGGCCTGGGCTGGCGGATGCTCCGCTGGCGGCAATCGCAGGTTCAAACCCGATAGGATTTCGACCCGCGTTCAGCGCCTCAACTGGAGAGCGGGAGATCTTCCAAGGGATCGACAAGGAAGGACGCGGCGATCAGATCGTCCGAGTCGAGGCGCAATGAGCCTTCGGCGCCGCCCATGATGGCGGCAACCTTTTGAAACGTCTTGATTTCGTGCTCGGTAATCTGGGCAGTTTGCATTCTGGATTTGAGGTCAGCGACGCGCAGCCCCAAACTGTGGGACATTCCGATTTTACGGTTCGACATGGTAAGATGCTCCTCCCCGGCCCATGTTTGTTTTGCCACCCGCCCTTATTCGCATTTCCTCCGCCTGCCTAAATATGAGGCAGCGCGAATACAGCGCCCGAACGCCCGATGCAAGGGAAGGTTCCGGTGCGCAGCGGTCACGAAATAATAATACGAAGGAAGCACGGCCGATGGTCCGGCCGGAGGTAGGACTTAGGTACGATGCCCCGCCGGACAGAGGGCTCCGGTGGCTTATCGGCTGGCGAGGACCATGCGGTTGCCTTCGCTGTCGCGAAACTCCGCCACCGTGCGCCCCGGCTGCCACGGCGCCTCATGCGGATCGGTGATGATTTCGACGCCGCCCGCCTTCAACGCCGCGCTCATTGCCCCGACATTTTCGTCGACCAGCACCAATACGGGCTCCGCGCCGGGGGCGTCGTCGGCGCGCCTGATGAAATGCAGGTTCGTCACGGCATGCGGAAATGCCAGCTCGATCCAGCGCCAGCCGCCATCGCCCATCTTCTGGTCGGCCAGGACCTGACAGGCGAGATGCCTGGTGTAGAACGCCTTGGCGCGGTCCTGGTCGAATACCGGAAGCTCGGCAAACTGGATATGCATGATCGTCGCTCCTGCTTGATGGCTGCCGCGCAGCCGCCCACGCGGGAAAGACGATGCGGGCAACCGAAAAGATTCTTCCACAAGGAGAATCTTTTCAGCGCAGCCGGTCGTCCTTCGTTCATACCAACCAGTCAGGAGACGACAATGGACTACGCGCTCATTCGATACGGTGTGAACCAAGCCGACCTGGAAGATAACCGCGCGCTGGTCGAAAAAGTGTTCGAAGCGCTGGGCGAGGCGGCACCGCCGACGGTGCGCTATCTCGTGCTCGAGCTGGACGACGGCTCGTTCGTCCACATCGTCGGCCAGAACGGCGATTCGTCGGCGCTGACCGGGCTTGCCGCCTTCGAGGCATTTGCGGAAAACCACGCCGAACGCCGTTCGACCCCGGCAATGCGATCGCCTGTCAAAGTCATCGGCAATTACCGTATGCTGGCGGATCAGGAAGCCGGGTAGCGCCTGCCATGCCGCTCGCGCAGAAACGGGATGCTACGCCGAAAATGAACAGGGCGACGTTGGAGGCGATGCTCGTCGGGTTGCGGCCAAGGCTGCATCGCTACTGCGCGCGCATGGCCGGCTCGGTGATCGACGGCGAGGACATCGTCCAGGAGATGCTGATCAACGCGCTGCAGGCGATCGACGGCGGTGCGATGGTCGAACGGCCGGAGCAATGGCTGTTTCGCATCGCCCACAATGCCGCGCAGGATCATCTGCGGCGGCGCAATCGGGAAAGGTCGCGCATGACCGAGGCCGACATGAGCGTCATCGAGGATCCCTCCGGCAGCGCCGACAGCCGGCTCGCCGCCCAGACCGGCCTGCGCTCCTTCATGCAGCTTTCGGTGCCGCAGCGCAGCGCCGTGATCCTGGTCGACGTGCTCGGCCTCAGCCTGCATGAGACCTGCGAGGTGACCGGCGCGACGCTCGCCGCCACCAAGGCCGCGCTGCATCGCGGGCGGGCGCAGCTCAAGCTGCTGGCGCTGCAGCCCGAGCAGGCGCTCGCGCCGAGGCTCGACGCCGATGACGAGCGCCGGCTGCTGCGCTATGTCGACCTGTTCAACGCGCGCGACTTCGACGCGGTCAGGGCACTGATCGCAGAGGACGTCCGGCTCGATGTCGTCAACCGCGTCCGCCTGCGCGGCAAGGCCCAGGCGTCGACCTATTTCGGCAATTACGATCGTATCAGCGACTGGACATTGTCGCTCGGCTTCGTCGACGGCAGGCCGGCGATCCTCATCCGCGACCCGCAAGCGGCCGACGGCGCCGTGCGCGGCTTCGTGCTGGTTGAATGGGCGGGCGAGGAGGTCATCCAGATCCGCGACTTCCGCTATGCGCCCTGGTGCCTGGTCGACGCGGAGATCAGGGCCGTGGAGAGGTGAGCAGAAGGCTGGAAATGGTGCGGAAATGGCGCGCGAAGGCGACATGGCCAAGGTTGCGCCACCGGACAAGTCTGCCATCGCCTCGATCACTAAGCTGAAGGGCTCCGCCCCCGATTTCGGGGACCGGTATCGTCGCGAAGAGGATCTACGGCCTACACCCGTCATGCTCGATATAGAGCGGTGCCAGCTTTCGGATCAGGCAGCCTCCTCCTGGGTGACCCAAACGCAAATTGTCACACGGCAGCAAGTTCTTAGACTGGTTCCGGTTCTCTGGAACCGGTAACCCGCTCTAACTATCTGTTTTGCCGCATTTATGCGGACGCCAAATGATTCCATTTGGCTGCAAAATGCGCTAGCCGATACGCACGCGGCGCGTCACCTGGCCATTGCTTTCCCAGTATGTGTGTTTCTTGGCAATCAAGGGATCGTCCATCGCCGGTTGAATTTGTCCCGTGGTGCTGACCGCGCGCGAGGTCACCGTGTGTTCTCCAGGAGAGGGATTTGCCCAATCCAGGGACCAAATTTTCCAGGCGTGTTCTGCCTCCTCACGGTGGTCAATGGTCGCTGGTGCCCAAGGCCCCTGATCGATTTGCACTTCGACCCGTTCGATCGGCGCCCCCCAGCCTGCTCCAATGATGGAGTAATCTGAATCTTTCCGGGTAACCTTCGCGGGCGCGGACTTTATCAGCGCTCGCCCGACCGAAGTCTCGGCCCATACGGTCTCGCCGTTGTGGTCCTCCTCCCGGATGGTGACATAGTCACGGGCCATCAGAAGGCTCATGAACCGCGTATCGCGAACCTCGATGCGCTTTAGCCACTTGACGTTGGCGATCCCGTACCAGCCTGGAGCAATGAGCCGTACCGGGAAGCCGTTGGCCGCCGGCAAGGCGGCTCCATTCATTTCATAGCAGAGGAGATTGTCGGGGTTCATCGCGTCGGCGAGCGACATGCTACGAGCGAAGTTCTGCTGCATCTTGACGTCGCGTATCGGGACCTCGCCTGTGTCGGTACCGAAAAAGACGACCTCGATGCCCTTCTCCAGAACACCGGCTTCCTCGAGGATCGGGGCGAGCGGCGTCCCTGCCCAACGGGCATTGCCGATGCCGCCGGTGAAAAAGGGAAATCCGTGGTTGCCCGAGCATTCCACTGTGAAAACGACCTCCTGCCGCGGTCGCGCCCTGATGTCGGCGAGCGTTAACTCCAAGGGCTTCTTGACCAAGCCTCCGATCTCCATCGACCATGTCTTCTCGTCGATCGTTGGTCGGTTGAAATGCGAGATGCTGAAGAACTTGTCGTTTGGCGTTATCCAGCTATCCAAATCCTCCCAGACAAGCTGTTTCTGGATACCCACCGGATCGGGATTTTTGGTCGGCTGATCCAGCCACGGAATAACTTCCTCGCTCGGCCGTGTTGGAAAAGCGTAAGCCCGACGCGAGGTATAGAGAGCAGCAATTGCGGCAAGAGCCGCGCTTCCTTGAACAAGAAGTTCTCTGCGCTGAAAATCAGGCATGTTGTTTACCTCCCAGTTGATCCGGAACGGGCTGCAACGTGCCTTAGGCCGTAGCCTGATCACGGATAGGCGACACAATGTGAGGTCTGCCCATCCGGAAGTATCCGGATAGGTCAGACAATCACCGACGCAAGTCAGGCATGTGAAGCGTTGGACGAAACTCTGGCTCGCGTTTCGCATGCCAAGAGTGCGCCTTTGAGAAGGAAGTGTCCACAACTTGGACGGGACATGATGATGATTGCGGCATTCCATGCCGATTTCCGGTCCTGCCAAATCCTTGCTGCTCGGATCGCTGCCGAACGCCCCTTCTGGGTCATTTCCGGACCTTGGCGGGTTGCGCTCGGAAACGCTTGTTTCGACCCACGTCTGCCGTTCCGATATCGCCCCGCCATCTCCGGGGGGTATGTTCACCCAAATTCGACAAGAAACCGCATTGGCCTGCCGCCTCTTGTCGCGATCACTCTTGGCGCCACAGGATGGCGGCACGGCCGGCGCAGGTGTATGATGATGGTCTAATACTTCGCATCAGGGAGGACAGCATGACGTCTTGGGAAATCAAGGGACGGGAACTCGTCAATTGCACCTGCGAATATGGCTGCAACTGTCAATTCAATGCGCTGCCCGACAAAGGCCATTGCCATGCGGTGGCGGGCATCCAGATTGACGAAGGTCATCATGGCGAAACCGCTCTCGACGGCCTGCGGATCGCCGCGATCTTCAAATGGCCTGGCGCGATCCACGAAGGCAATGGCGAAGCCATCGCTTTCGTCGACGAGAATGCAACCGACCGGCAGCGTGACGCGCTGCTGCGCATCATGACCGGCCAGGACACCGACCCGTTCGCGACGATGTTCGCCGTCTACGCCTCAACCGTGACAAAAATGAATGAGCCGGTTTTCACCAAGATCGATCTCGACCTCGATATCGACGGCCGCAGGGGCCGCATCTTCGTCAAGGACTACATCGAAACGGTCGGCGAACCGATTCGCAACAAGGTGACGGGCGCGGACTCGCGCGCTCAGATCGTGTTGCCGAACGGCTTCGAATATGCGGTCGCCGAGATCGGCAGCGCTTCAAGCACAACCAGCGGGCCGGTTCAGGTGAATATGAAGGACAGTTACGGCCAGTTCGCCCGGCTGCATCTCAACAATCACGGGGTGGTGCGAGCCTGACGCGCCGCATGGACGGTGGGTCGCCACTGGAACGGCTGCTCAGACGCGACCGCGTCATCACGATTGCGGGCGTGGCGGCGCTGGGAGATGACGAGGGTCGCGCTATTCCCCCACCAGCAAACCGCCGACATGACCTCCGATATGTCTGGCATGGACATGCCCGGCATGGACATGAGCGCAATGGCCACGGCGACGGAACCGCGGGTCTGGGGGGCGGCGAACTGGGCGCTGATGATCGCCATGTGGTGGGTCATGATGATCGCCATGATGTCTCCGAGCGCGGCGCCGACTGTCCTGCTCTATGCGCGCGTGCATCGCCATGCGCTCGCACAAGGGCAGATCCAGGACAAGCTCGCGCCCACCGGCGTATTTATGGCAGGCTACCTCCTGGTCTGGCTGGGGTTCTCCGTCGCGGCAGCTGCGTTGCATTGGCTGCTCGAACGCGAGGCGGTCGTTACCGCGGCGATGATGAGTTCGCAGAGCCGCTGGCTTTCGGGCATCGTCCTGATCGCCGCGGGCCTGTATCAGCTCTCGCCGCTCAAGAACGCCTGCCTGTCGCATTGCAGGGCACCAACAGCATTCCTTTCCCGACACTGGCGTCCCCACGCGCTTGGCGCGCTGCGTTTGGGCGCACTGCACGGGGCGTTTTGTGTCGGATGCTGCTGGATGCTGATGGCGTTGTTGTTCGTGGGTGGCATAATGAATCTGGTGTGGGTTGCCGGGCTCGCTATTCTGGTGCTGGTTGAAAAGGTGTTTCCTGTCGGCCAGTGGGTTGGCCGGGCGGCCGGCATCGCCCTGATCGCCTGGGGCAGCGCAACGCTTTTGGTCTGACGACCAGGGCCGCCTCGAATGTCGCATTTGCAGGAAACGATCGCTCCTGGCGCCAAGTGCACCGCCCCAGCCAGGCCGGCTCACAACGCGTCGGGGCGGACCGGCGGTGACGTCAAGCTTACGCAGGCATTCAGGCGTCAAGGAACTTTGAATCCTGGCGTCCGTTTATCCGAATGTCGGGTATGAAGGGCTCCGCCATGAATGTCGGCGACGAAAGGACTGTATCCGTTTGGGCGAGAACCGAAGTCGCGCCTGATGCGGTTCCGCTCGAGCGGAGTGAACAGGTCGATGTCGTGGTCGTCGGATCTGGCATTGTCGGACTGTCGGTCGCCTACGAACTGGCCATCGCCGGGCAAAAGGTGGCGGTGCTCGATCGCGGCCGGATCGGAAGCGGCATGACGGCCCGCACCACCGCGCACCTGTCATCGATCTGCGATGACTATTTTTCGGAACTGATCAAATTGCGCGGCGAGGAACTGGCGCGGATTTACTATCAAAGCCAGTCGGCCGCTATTGACCGTATCCAATCGATCCTGGAGGCGGAGGGTATGGCGTGTGATTTCCGCCGCCTCGACGGTTTTCTGTTTCCGGCGTCGGGCAGGAAGGAATCCGTCATCGAGCGCGAACTGGACGCCGCTCTGAAGATCGGGGTCGACGTCGAGAAAACCGCAGGCGTGCCGTTTGCAGGCTTTTCGGATGCACCGATCCTTCGCTACGCCAATCAGGCGACATTCCACCCGCTCAAATATCTCCGCGGGCTGGCTGCCGGCATCCGCGCGCACGGCGGCGCGCTTTATGCGGAGACCATCGTCGATAAGGTCGAGGAGACCGACGGCGGCGTGCGCGTAAGCACGGTCTCGGGCTTTGCCGTGTCTGCCAGGTCGGCCGTTGTCGCCACCAACTCGCCGATCAACGATCGGGTCGCGCTCCATACCAAGCAGGCGCCGTATCGGACCTACGCCATGTCGTTCGAGATCGCGCGCGACGTTTTGCCGGATGCACTCTATTGGGACACGCTGGACCCCTATCACTACGTCCGTCTGCAGCCTGGCGAAGGCAAGACCGACTTTCTGATCGTCGGTGGTGAAGACCATAAGACAGGGCAGGCCGACGACGCCGACCACCGCTTCACGGCCCTGGCGGCCTGGATCAAAAAATTGGTGCCCGATCTCGGCGCGGAAGCCAATCGATGGTCCGGGCAGGTGATGGAGACGGTCGACTATGCCGGGTTCATCGGCCGCAATCCCGGTGATCGGCGAGTCTTCGTTGCTACCGGCGATTCCGGCCAGGGCATCACCCATGGGGTCGTGGCAGGCCTGTTGATTTCGGACCTGATTCTGAAGGGGGAAAGCCCCTGGCGGGAACTTTACGAACCCTCTCGCAAGACGGTACGGGCGATCGCCGATTATCTAGCGGAGAATGCGACAGCGATCAGGAGTTTTGCCGAGTATGTCGCGCCTGGTGAAATCGATTCCGCCGACAAGCTGCGGCCGGGGCAGGGCGCCATCGTCCGCGAAGGTCTTACCAAAGTCGCGGCCTTTCGCGACGAGGACGGCACGCTCTACAAACGCTCGGCCGCATGTACCCATGTCGGCTGCCATGTCCATTGGAACTCGCTGGAACGCTGCTGGGACTGCCCCTGCCACGGCTCGCATTTTGCCGTCGATGGCACGGCTTTGAACGGGCCGGCCGTATCGCCCCTGGCTCCTGCCGGATAATCTTTTTTCGCCCCGGCCGCGCAGCTCACAATTCCTTTTCGGCGAGCTCGCGAAACGCGTCGGGAACGGACCGCGACAGTCCGAGCGCGACCGAGGCGTAGCCGACCGCCTCCCAGCCGAAGCGGTCGCGGATCTTGTCGACGGCGCGATCTGCGGTCCAGCGCGCCGCGCCCTTCCTGGTGCCGGGGCGGCAGCGGTCGAGCCCGAGCGGCAGTTCCAGTTGCAGGCCGGCATGCTGCTCCAGATGCGAGACAGCGATCGCCAGCAGCGAGATTGTCTTTTCGTGCGGATGGTCGATGAGCACCTTGCGCACCAGCGCCTCGGCGATCTCGGCCAGCATGGCGGTTGCCGATATCGGCTGGTCGAGCGTGATCGAGCGCGTCACCGAGCGCAGGTCGGCAAAGCGGACGCGAACCGTCACCGTGCGGCCGGGGCGGGATTTCGCCCGCAATCTTGTGGCGACCCTATCGGCCAGATGCAGCAGCGCAGGCACGAAGACCTGCTCCTCGGCCGGTTTTCGGCCGAGCGCCGATTGCGCGCCGGCCGAGCGCGCCCGGCGCTGCGTCTCCAGCTTGCGCGGATCGCGGTTTCCACGCCAGCGCGTTGAGTTTTTCTCCCGCCGCCGGCCCGAGCAGGCGCTCCAGCGCGCCATCGTTGGTCTTCGCCAGCTCGCCGATGGTGTTGACGCCGATGCCGGCCAGCCGCTCCCTGGTGACCGGGCCGACACCCCACATCAGCTCGACCGGCAGGTGGTGCAGGAACTCCAGCTCGTGGCGCGGATCGACCACCACCCGCCCGTCGGGTTTTGCGACCTGTGAGGCGATCTTGGCCAGATGCTTGGTGCGGGCTACGCCGACCGAGATCGGCAGGCCGAGCTCTGCCCGCACGCGGTGGCGGATCTTGCCGGCGATCTCGGCCGGCGAGCCGAACAGGTGGGTGCAGCCGGCGACGTCGGCAAAGGCCTCGTCGATGGAAATTCGCTCGACCACCGGCGTGAAATCGCCCAGCACCTTGATTGCCGCATCGCCCAGCCGCTGATAGTCCTTGAAATGGCCGCCGACGAAAATGAGTTGCGGGCAGAGTTCCCGCGCCCGCCGTCCCGGCATGCCGCCGCGCACGCCGAACGCCTTGGCTTCATAGGATGCGGCGAGCACTACCCCGCCGCCGACGGCAATCGGCTTGCCGCGCAAGGCTGGGTCGAGCAGTTGTTCGACCGAGGCATAGAAGGCATCCAGATCCGCGTGGAGGATGTTGGCTTCCATCCGGCCCGTTCGCCCGCGGCGGTTCGAACGCCGCCTTGTCTAGAGTTTTGATGAGAACATAAAGAGAACATTGTGGGCGGATTGTCAAGCGGCGCGGAGGGCAGGTGAAGGGCAATTGTTTCAGTTTGGCGCCCTCTGTCTGCCTGCGTTCCAGCGTTGGTGGTTGGCGAAAGTCGAAGCAACATCCAATCTCCCCCCTTGCGGGGGAGATGTCCGGCAGGACAGAGGGGGGTGGGACGGATCGCCAACTTCGACTTCAGTTGTTGCCAACTCGAATCAGCCTGAGGGTTTGGCTCCGATTGGTTGACAGGTCGGAGGGACAGCACCCCCCTCTGCCCTGCCGGGCATCTCCCCCGCAAGGGGGGAGATCGGCAGCTTCGCCGACGGCGCCTGCTGCAGCGACCTACAGCGCCATCTTGTAGCCGAGATGGCTGGCGGTGAAACCGAGGCGCTCGTAGAAGGTGTGCGCTTCCCGTCGACTGTTGTCCGTGGTGAGCTGAATGAGGCTGCAGCCGCGCGAACGGCACGCTTCAATCGCCCATTCGATCATCAGCTTGCCGACGCCGCGAGAGCGCCATTGCCGGGCGACGCGAACGCCTTCGATCTGGCCGCGCCAGGCACCCTTCCTGGAGATACCCGGAAGGAAGGTGAGTTGCAGGGTCCCGACCACTTGCTCGCCCTCGACGGCCACGGCCAGCAACTGGTTGGGATCGGCATCGATCGCGCTGAAGGCATCGAGATAGGATGGCGCGAGCGGCGTGGACGGGTCTTCCCGGTCTGCGCCGAGCGCATCGTCGGCAAGCATTGCAACGATCGCCGGCAGGTCGGGCGCCTGGGCACGACGGAATTCGATCTCGCTCATCGCGCGGAGACATACGGCGCAGTGTTGGCGATCGCAATATCCGTTTTGACTGCAAGGGGGGCGCGCGTCTTCAGGCGGCCTCCAACGCCCAGAGGCGATAGCCGTAGCGGCGGAAGAAGCGGGCGAAGAGGCGCTGCTGCCTGGCGCGGGCGAGGTCGGCGCTGCGCCTTTCCTGTCGCCAGTGCGGCATGTTGCGGAACATCGACAGGAAGCGGGCGGCGTCCTCGATCGCCTCCTCGGCCGACTGCGCCGGGCGGATCGCCGCCAGGAACAAAGCGCGGCTCGGCTTCATCCGGTCGATCGCCGCCTTGCGCTGGCGATGGCCCTGGCGCGCCGTGCGGATGCCGTCCTGGCGGATGGCCGCGAAGGCGGCAAGCATGGCCGGGCTGTCGCCGGCATAACCGCAGGCCTGGGCGAACTGGGCGAGGTCCATCGTCACTCCCTTGCATTCGGTGGACGGAGCGGCCGCGGCTGCGCCGATTCCAGCTTGCATGGTATAGAAGCATAACTCAAATAAATGAACAAAAACTTTCACGTTGGTGTAAGCGGAACCGACTCGACTCCGCCTCGAAAACCGATAATGTGAACAAAGCAGGAACAACGATGGGGATGGCCATGGCATTAGCGGGCAAGGAAGCGACGATCGCCGATGTCGTCTCGATTGCCGTCGAGTGCATCGATTGCGGCCGCAACAGGTGGTGGAAGCCGGCCGAGCTCAAGCGGCATGGGGTGAGGCCGGAGACACCGCTATCAGCACTTTCCGGGCGCCTGATCTGCAAGGCCTGCCGGGCCGACGGCCTGCCGGGCGCCGCCGTTTCGATCCAGGCTGCCTTCATCGACGACCGGCAGCGAGCCCGCGCCGAGGCGCGCCTGCTCAACGGTCGAGAGCTGGAGCAATCGAGGCGGGCTTGAGGGGGAGGGCGTGCTGCTCTTCCCTTCTCCCCTTGTGGGAGAAGGTGGCCGAGCGAAGATCGGTCGGATGAGGGGTGTTGGACGGATCGCTACCTTGATGGCGTAAGTGCTTAAAATGGCGTCTACATTTCCTCCGCCGCGTTCCTTCCAGCACCCTCATCCGGCTCGGCGCTGTGCGCCGATCCACCTTCTCCCACAAGGGGAGAAGGCAACAAGCGCCCGTCAATACCCCAGCAGTTCCTTGAGCGGGATGACGCGGAAGACGTTCTTGATGGCGTAGCGGTTGAAGGTCAGCGTCTTGGGCGGATTGTATTGCTCGACGATCAGCTCGGCGGCGGTGCGCTTGACCAGCTTCTTGATGAAGGCCTTGCCGTTTTGCTCGTTCTCCTCGGGCAGCGTCTCGATCACCACATGGTCGCCGGGCACGGCCTCGCGGCCGCCGCAATAGATCATCTCGCCGGGCTCGTAGCGCGGCACCATCGAATCGCTCAGCACGTGCAGCGCAAACACGTTGCGCAGATGCCGGATCCCCGGCGGCCGCTGGACATAGCCGGCCGGCTGGCCGTTGAAGGTGAAGTCGCCATCGTCGCCGCCGACGGCGGTGCCGAGAAGCTGGATGTCCATCGGCCCGGCGGGCAGGGGGCCGGGATCGGTGACGATCTCGGCATCGGCGACCGGCCCGGCATCTTCGAGGAAGACGACCTCGCCCTTGCCGAGCGCCACCGGGTCGACGCGCAGGAAGGCGGCGGTCTTCAAAAGGTTCTCGGTCTTGGGCAGGTTGCGCCCGGTTTCCCAATTGCCGACGGCAGCGACGTCGGTGTCGTTGTGCTCGGCAATGTGGCGCATCACCAGGCCGCGCTGCTTGCGCGCCCGGCGGATCGCCGCCCCGACCTTGATCGACAGTGCAGTTTTCACCATGGCTCCATCTGAGGCACAAGATTCGGTTTCGTCTATGCAAGAATCGCTTGCATTATGTCTTAAGTTATGCTCTTATGTGGCCATGCACAAGTCGCTCCGCCAGCTTTCGGTCCTCGAATCCGCCCCCCAGCGCCAAGGAGGCGGCCGCGGTAGTCATGTGCCAACCTTTTCCCCTTCGTCCTGGCTGTCCTCCTCCCCGGCCGGGACGATGCCCGAGGCTCGCGCCTCGGATCCGGCAGCGCAAGCGGCCGGAACGGCCGGAGCCGTTCCCCTCACGGCTCCGGCCACGAATTGCCTGCCGGCCGGCAATGCGGATGCCGCGGTTTCCTGCATCCGCACCGAAGACGGCACGGTCATCGCCTTCGACAAGCGGGCGGCCAAGGCAGTCTCCGGCGCAACAAGGCAGGCGGCCGGGATGAAGCTCGATCGTAGCAGGCCACGCGAGGGCTGACCGGCTTTCGAGCCTGAGGCCGGCGAAGCCGGCGCCACACAACCACCTTTGCAGGGAATAAAACGTCATGGCCGCCCGCTATTCCCCCTCCGAATTGGAACAAATCGAGAACTGGCTGATGAGTGGGCTGTCGGCCGCGAAGATCGCCGCCCGGCTGAGTGCGCAGCGCGGCCGCCCGGCCTCGCGCGCGGCGATCATCGGCATCGTCCACCGCACCGCCCGTCTGCACGCCATCGGCCTTGCCAGATCCAAGGGCTGGCGTAGCGGACGGTCGGGCGGCCGGCATGGAAAATCGGCGCCAGAGCCGTCGAACCCTGCCGGCCAGGCAGGGGCAGTACCGGCCGAGCATCACTGCCGCCCGGCAAGGCTGTCGGCCAGGCTGGCGCCGCCGGCCTGGCAGCCGGGTCCGGTTCGGATCACGGGGTCCGATGGCGAGCCGCTCGAAATGCCGGCGCCGCGCCCGATCGCCGCCGGCGGCCGCCAGCCGCACTTCGTCGCCATGCGCTTCATCGATTGCCTGTTCGACCGCTGCCGCGCGCCGCTCGACACGACGCCGCAGGAGGATGCGGGAAACGACGCCCCCGGCAGCCGCCCCGGTTTGGACATGCTGTGCTGCGGGCTGCGCACAAGGCCTTCGAAAAGCTACTGCGCCTATCACGCGGCGCGCTTCCTGCGCACGCTGCCGGCCAAAGCTATTTGAGCCCCGCTGGATACGGAAATTCGCCAGAGCCCGACGACAGACCAGGAGGACAGAGCCGATGAGCAACAAAACCGCCCAAAAGACCAAAGCCAGGCTACCGCGATTGCCGAAGGGCGAGGCCGAGCAGGTGCGCATCCGCAAGGAGATCGGCCATGATTTCGCGCTGCAGGACGACCGGTTCGGCCGCAAGCGGCTGGCCAAGGGAACGCAGGAGGCGGCGCGCCTCTATGAGGTTTCCAATGACGGCCACACCGTGACCGGCGGCATCGTGCGGGTGCGCAATGTCGACCCGCTGACCGGCCTCACCTCATTGTCGCGCCAGCAGCGCGAGGCAGGCATGCGCTACCGCCAGGATTTCCGCAACTCGTCGGAGGCAAGCGCCAAGCCGATGGCCTGGGCCGAGCGCGTCGACGGCGGCCGCACTGGCAGCGGTGTCGCCGATCACATCCTGTCCGCCGGCCGCGACCATGCCGAGGCCACGAGGGCGCTTGCCCATTGGGAGATCGCCGGCATCGTGCAAAAGGTCTGCTGTGCCGACGCAACGGTGAAGAGCCTGGCCGAACAGGCCGGCGAGCCGCGCGACGTGGTGGTGAAACTACTCAAGATCGGGCTCGACATTTTGGCCGTGCACTACGGCATGATGCTGATGCGCAAGCCGCGGTGAGGAGGTCCACCGATCCGGCCGGCACTGCCGGCCGGATCGATCCGTCAACGACGGCAGACACGGATTCGTTCGATAACCCGGTGGTGATGACGCCAGTGCTTGACGACTTCCGTGTGGCAGCGCCGGTGATACCGGTAGCGTGGCCTGTAGTCCTCGTCATAGACGTCATAGCGGTAACGGGGGACGTACTCATCGTCGTAATCGGAATACCGATGATGGCGATAATAATAGTCGTCGTCATAGCCGTTGCCGATGCCGATCGTGACACTACCGCCGGCATTGGCCGGGCCGATCACGGAAGCCGCCGAGGCGATGGCGATCACCGAGGCAAGCAGGAGCTTCTTCATAGCTACCTCCTTCTTTAACGTCCCTCTAATAGAAAAACCCCCGAGGGGCAGGCTCGTTCCACAAATTTGCAAGATGCCACGAACCGAGAGCCCCAAATTAGCGCCGGCGGGGGCGAAAACGCGTCTGGCTGTGCGCCAGGGTGGGGCCGCCGACGCAAGCCCCGAGCGGGTTGTGGTCCGCGCCCTATGTATCCCGTCAAACAGCGACAAATTGGCCAGCGCCAGTCCCGTCACCTTGCCGATCTACAGAACATGGCCCAGTTCCAGCAAAACGAAGGCGGTCGCACCCAGCACAGCGAGGGCGTAGGCCGCATAAAGAACAAGCAGCATCACCTCAAAGTCCCGGACGAAACTTGCGGCAATCCTGGTCTCCTGAGGTTCCGCTTTCTCGATGCTGTCGGTTTCCAGCTGCTCCGTTGCCACGACGAGGCAGACGATCCTGTCGTTTTCGGCCGCCTGTAATATTCGTTCGGTCAAATCGACGGCAATCACTGGATCATCGGCCAACTGATCTCGCGATAGCCAGCTTTCAGTGACAGTCTGGATTTCACGCTTTTTCACGCATGCATAATTGCGCCAACTAAATTAGGTTCCACTAAAATACATGGAATGCGTCGACCGGATCGCGATGTGATGAGGCGTGGCCCTCCTGGGCGGCGAACTGCCGCCTGAGGCCCGCATTTGCCGACCGTCGAGGCGAATCTCGATCCGCATCCTCCGATCAAAGGGCGCCGGCTTCTTCATAGGCTGCTACGGTGCGCCATTGCTGGTAGGTCGCAATGCCAAAGCAGCCAAACTCTCATATCGCGAACGCAGCGCCGACGTCTTCAGTGCCGACCGGTTATGACGAAGATCGCATGCTTACTTACATCAGGCTGCTCGACGCGTCGGCTGAAGGGACCGATTGGCGTGAGGTCGCCCGCATCGTTCTGCACATTGATCCGGAGCAGGAGCCGGACAGGGCTTTCCGGGCGTGGGCGACACATCTGGCGCGTGCACGATGGATAACCAGGAAGCGGAACGAGTTGCGCCAATTGCATGATGAGTGGTGGGGATGAGCACCATCTAAGCGGAACTGCCGTCCCGGTCTGGCCGTTGAGGGAGGAGGCCAACATGGAAAAGCGCCCAATGACTTCTTGGCGAGCCAATACTTTCGAGCTGTGCTGCCTTCTTGCAGTTCCGCTGTCGCTTATCCTTACCGTTTTCCTCGCGGGTCTCATCCTTAGCTGACCCCGGGATGGTTGCCGTGTCGGTCAACGTGGCACCAAAGCCCACCTGAAGGATTCGGCGGGAAAGGCTGCCGGCACCGTTACTTCACAGCCGCCGCCATCACATCCGAAAACAGCGCCCGCTCCACCGCCGGCTCGAGCGTCTCGGCGAAGGGCGTTGCCAGATGGTGGCGGTCGCGGAAGGCGAGTTTGCCGTCGATGAAGACGTGGCAGGTGGTCTGGTCGCAGAAGCGGTCGGTCATGTCGATATAGCTGGCGTTGGGTGTCGAGCGCACGATGTCGCGCTCGATCGTGGCGATGTCGTCATTTGCCGCCATGATCCTCGGCGTATCGCATGTCGCGGGCGTCTGTCCCCGCCACAGCGCCCGCGCCACGCATTTGTCGGCGTAGCTTGCGTTATAGGGCACGTCCCTGATGACCGCGACCTTGATACCGGCCTGGCTGAACGCTTGAAGCGTCCAGGTCAGGCCCGTCCGCCACTGCTCTTGCCAATCGGCGTGCTTCAACTCCTCGGGCGATTCCTTGATCACATTGCCGATCGAGAATTCTGAGATCACCACCAGTTGCGGGTGGAGCGCGATGATGTCCTTGACCGACTGCTCGCGCCATTGGTCGCACTCGGTGTAGTCGCGCTTCAGCCGCCAATTCCAGGTCGTCACCCGCGAAGCCCGGCAGGAGGATTTGAGAAAGGTGACGACGCGAAAGTTGTTCTTCTCGGCCGCCTTGATCAGCGGCGTCGACCAATGGTCGGCATGCGAGTCGCCGAACAGCACGACCGAGCGCTGGGCGTCCTTGCGGCCGAACATGCAGGGTTTCGGCTTGACGGTCTCGAAATCGAGCACGCAGCCGCCGTCGCTCGCGCGCACGGTGGAGAGCTGCGCGGCGCTGTCGGCGATGACGTGCTGTTCGGGGCTGAGATTGTGCTCGGCAAAGCGCGCATTGCCGTAGGCCGCGACCACGCCGGCGCCGGTTAGGGCGACGGCGGGCACCAGCGCCCGCGCTGCTCCGGCCATCAGCCAGCCGTTGCGGCGGATCGGGTTCTCGATGAAATGATAGGTGAACATCGACAGAACCAGCGTCAGCGCCGCGCAGGCAAGCCGGTCAAGCGTGGACAGGTTGGGAACCATCATCGCCGCATAGACGATGACCGGCCAATGCCAGAGGTAGAGCGAATAGGAAAGCCGGCCCAGCCATTGCAGGGGCGCCAGCGCCAGCACGGCGCTTGGCAGGTTGCGGCCGCTGCCGCTGAGCAGCAGCAGCACGGTGCCGGCGACAGGCGCCAGCGCATTCACCCCGGGAAAGGGCGAGTCTTCGTCCAGCATCAGATAGGCCCACGCGATCAGCGCCAGCCCGAGGCATGCCTGGAGGGTGGCCAGCAGCGGCCGGTCGCGCCAGATCCTTGCTGGCGCCATGGTGGCGAGGCCGCCGGCGGCGAATTCCCAGGCCCTGAGCGGCGAGAAGTAAAAGGCCCAAGGCTGCGACACTTCGGTCAGCCAGGCGCAGGCGGCGAAGGAGGCTAGGCCTGCGACGCCGATGACGATTATAGCGGTGCGCTTGCCTGGGCGCAGCCATGCGGCGGCAAGAAGCAGCGCCGGCCATGCCAGGTAGAACTGTTCCTCGACCGAGAGCGACCAGAAGTGGATGAAAGGGTTGTTGGTGGCGTCGGCGGCGAAATAGTCAAACGACCAGCGGATCAGCCAGAGGTTGATCATGTAGGCGGAGGCGAACATGGCGCCTTTCGAATAGAGCGCCTGTTCCTCCGGCGACAGGATGAAATAACCCGCGAACAGCGTGGCGAGGATGACGAACAGTGCCGCCGGCAACAGGCGCCGGGCGCGCCGGGCGTAGAAGCGCCAGAGATTCAGCCGCCCGGTTTCGGTGATTTCCGTAACCAGGTGTTTTGTAATCAGGTAGCCGGAGATGACGAAGAAGATGTCGACGCCGGCAAAGCCGCCGGGCAGACCGGAGAGACCAAAATGAAAGGCAATGACACCCGCCACCGCCAGCGCGCGCAGCCCTTCGATGTCAGGCCGAAATGATGCCGACACAATCACCTCATGCAAGGAATGCCCACCTCGCAGAGGCTCGACCCGATGCGCCGATATTGCAATGCAACAAATCTAACGCAGTGCAACATAGGGGGAGGGCGCGGCTCCTCCAGCTTCTGGCGTGGGCGGTTCACTCACATGAGCGATTCAGTCATGAGAGCGATTGATATTGAAGCGAAACGAAGGGTGCCGAGGCACTCACGCCTTTTTCAAAAACTCGGTCTTCAGCACCAGGCCCTTTACCTGCCTGGTGCTGCATTCGATCTCGCCGGGATTGCCGGTGAGGCGAATGTTCTTCACCAGCGTGCCGCGCTTGATCGTCTCCGAGGTGCCTTTGACCTTGAGATCCTTGATCAGGGTCACGGAGTCGCCCTCGTGCAGCGCCGTGCCATTGCTGTCTCGTACGATCGCGTCGGTCATGGCAGGTCTTTCGTAGGCTTCGGTGGGGGATGGTTGGGCCAGTCCCGGCCTATCCCACGGTTGGCGGCGAGGTCAAGCGTGCTGGGTCAAGCCGCGTTGCCGGGGTCAGGTGCATCAGCTATTGACCGGCAGCCATTCCGGCACAATTCAAGACGGAGCCGACCATGACAGACAAGACCATCCTCAAATTCGGCGCCGTCGAGAACGCCGAGACCGGCGATCTCGCGGGATGGGTCGTGGTCGAAGGCGAGCCGACCATGAAGACCGCCGTCCAGCACATTACCGAGGACGGCAAGGTCATGTCGGGAACCTGGCAGGCGAGCCCGGGCACCTATCACGCAACCTACAGCGACTATGAGTTCGTGCACATGATAGCCGGCCGTATCGTCATCACGCCGGATGGCGGCGCGCCTGTCGAAGTCGGCCCCGGCGATGCCTTCGTGGTGGAAGCCGATTTCAAGGGGACGTGGAAGATCATCGAGCCGGTGACCAAGCACTTTGTCGTCAGGATCGGCTGACGCCGAATAGTGCGATTGACGCTTGCGCCCGACTGAACCGAGGGTCCCAAAACGAAGATGGCGGGCATCTCTGCCCGCCACTGCGATTGTGCTGAACCGACGTGCCTAGTTGGCGCCGCCGAGTTGCTTGGTCATCTTGCAGAAATCGTCATGCTCCTTGGCAATGGCCTCGTCGCCGCATTCCTTCATCATCATCGCCTGGTCCTCTTTGGACATGGCCATCCATGCGGTCTTGAATTCGGCTGCCGGCTTCATGGTCTTCATGCCGGCATCGGTAAAGAACGGCGACATTTTCTGCGGATCGTCGAGCGCCGAAGTGCCAGTGGCACCGGCGGCAAGCGCTGCGCCGGTCATCATTGAAAGCGCCATCGCGCCCATGCAAAGCATCTTGATGTTCATGATCATTCCTCCTGAGCTGCTGCTTTGAGGTTGTCCATCAGCGATCTACGAAGGAACGGCGTTTTGACCCAAAAGTTCCAGGTTCTGGCGCAAGCATGGAACAGGATTGCTGGTGCCGCCATTTATGCAAAAAATTCTACCGTGACGGAGCTGCCGCGCTGCCGGCAGCAAGCCAAACGACGGCAAATCAAAGCTTCGCTGTAGGAGAGGCTGCGAAGTTGCACGCCGGCTCAATATGCCCGATCATGGCAATGGCGGGGCGGAGGTATCAAGTGGCGGCAAATAGTCGAAACGGCGCGCACCTGTCGGAGACCCGGCGGGCGAGCATTGTTTCCGCGGCCAGGGCGCTTCCGCGCACATCGTTGCCCAGCGTAGCGTCGGTCGTGACGGCCGTCGCGGCGCTCTATTTCGGGCGCGAGGTCTTTCTGCCGATCGCAATCGCCCTGCTGCTTACCTTTGCGCTTGTGCCGATGGTGTCGGCACTCAAGCGAGCCGGCATTCCGCGTCTTCCTGCCGTGATCGCCAGCGTGCTCGGCGCATTCACGGCGCTGGCGCTGTTCTCCTTCATAGTCGCCACACAGGTCAGTGAACTGGCGCAGAACATCCCGCTTTACCAGGCGAATATCCTGACCAAGGTCCGGTCGCTCAAGGAAACCGGCGTCGGCGGAGGCATCGTTTCCAGATTGAGCCGGGTGATCGAACGCGTCGGCCAGGAACTCGACAGACCGGAACCCGCGCAACCCGCCGCCGATCAGCCTCCGCGGGAGCCGATCCCGGTCGAAATCGTCGCGCGCGAACGACCGCTCGAGGTTCTCCAGAATCTGATCGGCCCGCTGCTGAGCCCGCTGGCATCGGCCGGACTGATCGTCGTGGTGGTCATATTCATGCTGCTCGAGCGGGAGGACCTGCGCGATCGCTTCATACGCCTCGTCGGCTACGGCGATCTGCATCGAACCACCGAGGCGCTGCAGGATGCCGGCAAGCGCGTCGGCCGCTATCTGCTCATGCAATTGGTCGTGAACATCGTCTATGCCGTTCCGATTGCAATCGGACTTTGGCTGCTGGGCATACCCAATCCATTGCTGTGGGGTTTGCTGGCGCTGGCGCTGCGCTTCGTTCCCTATATCGGCCCGGTTATCGCGACGCTGCTGCCTCTGTTCCTGGCGCTGGCCGTGGCGCCCGGCTGGTCGCTCGTGCTATGGACCGCCGGGCTTTTCGCGGTGGTGGAACTGATCACCGGCAACGTGATCGAACCCTGGCTCTACGGCTCGCGCACCGGGCTGTCGCCGTTGGCTATTATCGTTGCGGCGATCTTCTGGACCTGGCTCTGGGGGCCATTGGGCCTCGTTCTGTCGACGCCGCTCACGGTCTGCCTCGTCGTGCTCGGCCGACATGTGCCGCAGTTCGAATTCCTCGACGTTCTGTTCGGCAACGAACCGGTGCTCGAACCGCACGCCCGGCTTTACCAGCGGCTGCTGGCCGGCGATCCCGAGGAAGCGACGGACCATGCCGAGGAGATGCTGGAGGAAGAATATCTCGTCGAGTTCTACGACAAGGTCGCGATTCCCGCACTTCTGCTCGGCGAGCAGGACCGTGTGCGTGGTGTGTTGAGCGATGAGCAAAGACAGCAGGTCGCGGGCAGCGCGCTGACGATGGTGGCGAACCTCGACGACAGCGCGCAGGAGGAGGCGGAAGCGGGCGACACTGCCGCGGCCGAGGACAACGGCTCACACGAGGACAAGCAGGTTCAGGGGGAGGTTCAGGGCGGGGACGACACCGAACTACCGGATGGCACGGGCATGTCGGTGCTGTGCGCCGGAGGGCGCGGCGAACTCGACGACGCGGCTGCCGCCATGCTCGCACAGGTGCTCGAAGTCCAGGGCGCCACGGTGTTGAGAGCGAGCTTCGCCGATATGGAACCGGGGAGCATTCGCCGCCTTGAGCTCGACGCTATCGATACCGCCGTCGTCGGATTTTTGAACCGGAATTCCGTCAAGCACGGCCGGTTCCTGGTCCGTCGGCTGAAACGCGCCAAACCAAGGTTGCGGGTGGGTATCGTGTTGTGGTCGGAACCCGACAGTGACAACCAGGAGGCAGCCGCCAAATTGGCCAATGAGATCAACGCTGATTTCGTCGCACACGGAATGGTCGGTGCGGTGCTCGGTGCGTTGTCCAGCAATCCGCCGGTGGCGCTGAAGACCACCGCCAAACGCCGCATGCGCCGCCTGGCGCCGGCGCGCAAGAAAGAGCCGCTCGCCGCGGCAAAATGAGCGCGGCCAACGACTGCGGCAGTGGTGTTATTACCGTTTTCGCGAAAACGGTAATTAGCGAAACGGATCAGGTGTCTTCGCAAGGATTGCGCTGAACCGTCCGGACGGTGCCGCGGCAAAGGGTGCGTACCCCTCACACCGTCCAGAAATAGCGCACGGTATGGAAGAACACCGGGGCGGCGAAGACCAGGCTGTCGGCACGGTCCATCATGCCGCCATGGCCTTCGATCAGGTGGCCCCAGTCCTTGACGCCCTGATCGCGCTTGATGGCGGAGGCGACCAGCCCGCCGAAGAATCCCATCAGGCAGGCGACCAGAGCGACGCCGGCCGCCTGCAGCGGCGAAAACGGCGTCAGGAACGACAGCAGCGCGCCGAGCAGGCTCGACGCCGCCAGCCCGCCGACCAGTCCCTCCCAGGTCTTCGACGGCGAGACCGTCGGCGCCAGGAGGTGGCGGCCGAACAGTTTGCCGAAGATATATTGCAGCACGTCGCTGCCTTGCACGGTGACGATCAGGAAGGCGATCAGCAACAGGTTGCGGCCTTCGAAACCGGGTACTTCGAGTGTTAGCAGCGCCGGCACGTGGCTGACGCAGTAGACCGAGATCATGACCGCCCATTGCTGCGCCGAGACGCGCTCGAGAAAGCGTTCGGTGTCGCCGTGCAGTGCGGTGATCGCCGGCATCAGCAGGAAGCAGTAGACCGGGATGAAGATGGTGAAGAGCCCGTACCAGGCGGTCCACACCAGCCAGTACTGGAACGGGATGACGATGCCGAACATGCCGAGCAGCACCCAGTGGTCGCTGCGGCGGCTGTGTGTCAGCGTCACGAATTCGCGCAGGGCGGCGAAGGAAATCAGCGCGAACAGGATGGTCATGCCGGGGCGGCCGAAGAAGAAGGCAACGGTGATCGCCACCACCATCACCCACCAGGCATTGATGCGCTGGGTGAGGTTGACCAGCGTCGGCGACAACGGTTTTGGCGCGCGCCATGACAAGACGCCGGCGACGACGCTGGCGCTGATCAGCACCGCCAGCAGGCCGACAATCAGAATGAGGGTTTCGTGCATCATCGGCAGCATTTTGCCTTGGTTCTCAATCGTCTCGCTGCGGCCGGGGGTTCAGCGCCAGCAGCGTTTCGCGGGCGCGGTCGAGAAAGGCGCGGCGTTCCTCACCCGGTTGAATAGCGATCGGCGCGCCGAAGACGACACGGCAAAGCAGCGGCACCGGCACGAATTGCCCCTTGGGCAGCACCCGCGACATGTTCTCAATCCAGCACGGGATGAGTTCGACATCGGGCCGCGCCATCGACAGATTGTAGAGGCCGGAGCGGAACGGCAGCAGCGGTTCGTCAGTCATGTTGCGCGTGCCTTCGGGAAACAGGATCAGCGAATGGCCCTGATCGAGCACTGACAGCATGATCGAGATCGGGTGCTGCGTTTCATCCGTCCACTGCCGGTGGATCAGCACGGAAGACAGCATGTCCTCGGCAATGAAACGGCGCAGCCGCGTCTTGCCCCAATAATCGGCGGCGGCCACCGCATGGGTACGGGCGCGCTCCTTCTCGCTGAGGCAGGCCGACAGCAGGATGAAATCGCCGTGGCTGGCATGGTTGGCGAAGTAGATGCGCTGCCGGTCCGATGGCTGGCTGCCGTTCCAGATCGGCCGCACGCCGGTGACCGCCCAGGCCAGCGCCGACAGGCCGACCGAGGTCACCGTCTGCAGCAGGGTATAGGTGCTGACACGAAGCTTTGTCATCGACGGGCTCAAAAGAATGCCGCGACGACCGAGGCCGCCGCGAACAGGCCGAAGGCGATGCGCTGCTTGGCAAGCAGGCGGCGCGTGCCGGCTATCCGCTGGTCGAGCGAGCGGCCGCCGGCCGCCGTGGGTTTCAGCCGCATGCGCGCCAGCACATCGTCGACCGCGGCACCGCCGCCTGCCTCGCTGGCGTGGCTGGCCATCAGCCGGAACAGCAGCGCGTCGAACAAAAGCAGGGCCGAGAGAATGATTGTGGCTATGGCACCCGCTGCGGCGATCAGCCAGGCTACCGCCGACAGCGACGATGTTTGCGGCACTGCCGCCAGGCCGACGACCGGCGCCGCCAGCAAGGCAGCGGCAACCAGCAGCAGCGGCCATGCCACCTGCACCATCAGCCCGGCGGCGAACGTCTCGGCCCTATCTCGAAAGGCGGTCATGCCGGTGCGTCCACGCCAAGATGCACCGGCCGGCCCGCGGCGGCGAGCTTGCCTCGCGCCTGAGCCGGCGTGTCGGCCCGGCCGCTGGCGACCAGCCATTCGGCGACGACGGCGGCGCTGCGCTGGAAGCCAAGCGCACAGCAGACCAGCACCGTGCCCTGGCCCCGCGCCGTCTCGATCGCCGCCACCGCTTGCGCACGCGCCTCGCGAGACGGCGGCAAAAGGTCGACCATGGGCAGGCTTACCCAGCGGATCGAGGCGCCACGCGGCCTTTCCAATTCGCCGGCAAGATCGACCACCGTGCCGAAGGCGTCGGCCTCGGCGGCGGTCGGAAAACGGCCGAGGCAAACACCGTCGGCGATGACGATCTGCGCTGGAAGCTTTCGCGTCCACGCCCACACATTGACCCTGGCAACAAGGCGGTAGGGCCAAAGCAGGAGACGGCTGGCCAGCGACACGCGGCCATCAGCTGTTTTCTGGAACACTTTGGCGCCGGCGCCGGCATAGGCGAAAGCGACGATGGCCAGCGCCAGTGCCGGCCACAACAGGATGAGCCACAGCGCCGAGACCAACGCGCCGGCAGCGGCACTGGCCAGCGCAAGGCTTGCGCCGAGCGCATAGAACAGCGCCAGCCGCCGCGCTTTCGGGTCAACGCTCAGGCGGAAGCCGTCGAATGGCAGCTCGCCGTCGCGCGGAAACAGCCACAGAGCGAAAAGGCCGAGCAGCGCGCCGGTCGGAATGTCGATGAAATGGTGCTGCCACGTCGTCAGCACCGAGGCGCCGATCAGGAAACACCAGACATGCCAGGCGGCGCCGGCGATGCCGGTCAACCTGTGACGCCAATGGTCCCAGATGATGACCAGTAGTGCGATGTGCAGCGACGGCGCCTGGTTGAAGGGCTTGTCGAAGCCGCCGAGCACGGCGAACATGAAACCGGGCAGGCCGCTTGTCTGCGGACGCACGAAGGTCGCCGTCAGCGGGAACAGGATAAAGCAGGCGACGGCGATGATCTGCGCCGTCAGATAGCGGCCGGCGAGGCGGTCGACGCCGTTCTTCGAATTGTTCAACAGCAGCGACAGGCCGTAGAATAGATTGATCGACCAGTAGGGCACGATCGTCCAGGCAAGGAACGGGATGCCATGCTCCCAGCCGAAGACGATGCTGCCGACATCGTCGCGCCGCGACGCCAGCCAGTTGGCGAAGCCGTAGGTGGAGTAGAAGAACGGCGCCAGAAATGCCAGCCACAGCGCGGCGCGCAGGACTATCCCGGGATACGGCTCGCGCGGCAAGGCCGGAAGGGCAGGGGCATCGCGAGGCAAGGCAGAGGCAGGCAAGTCCATGCTCAGACGCGCCGGGCGATCGAAACGGTGAAGATGCCCCACTGGTCGATGCGCTGGTCGAGCTTCTCGAATCCGGCGCCCGCCACCAGCTGGTCCATCTCGGCCTGCGTGCGCCGGCGCATCACCCAGGCCTGGCCGCCGCGATGCGAGGTCAGGCTGCGCGCGATCATCTCGAGCTGCGGATGCCAGGGCTGGTTGGTGTAGACGAGCAGGCTTCCGGGCTGCATGGCGCCGGCCAGTCCACCGAGCGAGCGGGCGATCATGGCATTGTCGGAAAACAATTCGTAGAGCCCCGAGACGATGGCGAGATCCGGCGCCGGGTCGAGGCCGGCCAGCATCGTGGCGTCGAAGGCGTCACCTTGATGGAACGAGACGCTCGCCGGCAGCTTGCGCTCGGCGATCAGCTTGCGGCCGAGCGAGATGTTGAGCTCGGAGAAATCCTGCAGCCGCACGCTGGCCGGCGGCTCGGCGCATTTCTGCACAGCATCGAGCACGTAGCGGCCATGGCCGGCGGCGATATCGACGATATGGACCGGCCGGCCGGCGGCCTTCAGCGTCTCAGCGGCACTGCCGATCAGCTCTTCCAGATGCAGCTTGCGCTGGCGGATGCCGCGCCAGCCAATAGCATCGAGAAAGGTGCGGTCGATCATGCGGCCGCCGGGGCCGATGCCCCGCGCATCGTTCTCGTAGACATAGTCGAGCGTCGAGCCGGAATCGAAGCCGGTGGCAATCCCGGTCTTCATGCCGGACGACAGCCATGCGCCCATGCGGATCGAGGCGCGGCTCATTGCCCAGTAGAGACCTTTGGGTGACAGTAGCGGCAGCGGCGAGGCCAGCCGGTCGGCCTCGTCGCGTGTGTAGCCGGCGCGGTCGGCCCCGGTCAGGTCGAGCGGCTTTTCCGGCGCCGCGAACTGCTTTTCGAGGAAAGGCCTGATCAGGTCGAGTGCCTTGTGGCGGTCGCGCTCGCCCAAAGTGTCGTGGAAGAAGCCGGGCAGCACATGCCGCTCCTTGGCCGGGCTCGCCAGATTGACGAAAAACTCGTGCTGCGGTCCATGCCGCACCACCCAGTCGCTGCCGGAGATCAGAAGCTGTGTCGGCACGGTGATGGCGCGGGCATCGGCGACGATGCGCGCTGCGTGGTCGTAGAGTTCGACCAGGATGTTGGAGGCGATCGGCCGGGTGATCAGTGGGTCGGCGTCGAAGGAGGCGATGCGCTCGGGATCATGCGTCAGGAATTTCGCCTTGACGTAGGAATTGACGAAGAAACGGCCCTTCAGCTTCTGCCACAACGCAATGCCTTGCTTGGCGAAGGGCACGTAGAGCTTGACCGAGAAGGCCGGCGAGGCCAGCACCAGGGCGCGAATGTCAGGCGCATAGTCGTGCACCCAGGCGGCGGCAAGCACGGCGCCGAAGGATTGCGCGATCAACGCTATATCGCGCCGGGCAAAGCCGTCACTGCCGATCTCGCGCACGAAGCAATCGATGTCGCGCACCAGCGCGGCAAACGACGGCGCATAGCCGCGCTCGCCGGCGGAGCGGCCATTGCCACGCGCGTCCCAGGCATAGAAGGCGTGGTCGGGCATCTGGAGCTCGTCGACCAGATGCGCCATGCGGCCGCCATGCTCGTGGCCGCGATGGAACAGCAGGATGGCACCCTTGCGGTGTTCCGACGGCGCCGGCCAATAGCGATAGAAGATCTCGGTGCCGTCATGGCTCTTGAAGCTGCGCTCCTGCGCCACCCGCTCGATGTTGGCTGGAGCCACGGCGGCAACCGTCTGTTGGTGAAGCATGTTGTTCTCCCTGGCGAGACCGGAATTCAGCTGCCGCTCCCGTTAAGGCCGCCGCGTATCCGGTTGATGGCGGTCACCAGCGAGAGTGTAGCCATGGCTGGAAACACGAGCGGCGTGAGCGCCGGGACCCACAGGCCGGACGCGATAAGCACCGCGAGGATGCCAAGCGCCAGCGCCCGATCGCTTTTGCCGAAGGGGCCGGCATAGTTGCGCCCCGCTCCGGCCGCGATGCCGAGCACGCCGGCGAATTCCGCAATCACCGCCGCGATAGCGAATGCAACGACGCCCCAGGCAGGAAAAATGACGGCAAAGGCCAGGATCAAAGCGAGATCGGAGACAACATCGCAGAGCTCGTTGAGATACATGCCGAGCTTCGAGGCCTGGCCATGTTCCCTTGCCAGCATGCCGTCGATGGCATTCAGCGCCATTCGCGTAAACAGCACGAGCGGCATCAGCAGAAAGACCATGCGGTGGCCGGCAAGGGCTGCCACCACAAGGCCGGTGAAGAGCGAGAGGGCAGCGGCCAGCAGCGTGATCTGGTTGGCGGTGACGCCGGCCCTGGCCAGTCCGTCGGCAAGCGGCCGCAACCTGGCCTGAAAGGCCGGTTTCAGCGCATAAAGCGTCGGCATATGCGAACCCCCCGGCCGCGGTGCAAATAATGTTGGCGAGGATGGTCAATTGGCGCGCAAGACGCAAGGGCGTCGCCCTGCCACTTTTCGACATCCGGATGTGTCGGCGCTAGCTTTCGCTGTTGACATTGTCGCCCGGGAACAGTGCGGGCAAGCTTTGTTCGGCCGCCGCCCAGGCGCGACTGTGGTAACGCCGTAGGATGAGAATGCATGCGGCGAAGACCAGCAGCCCGCAAATCACGCCGAGCGTCATGCCCCCGCCAAACGCGGACTTTACAACGATGCCGGTGAAGACGCCGGCGATGGCGCCATTGATCGTGCCCACCATCCCCGCGGTGGTCATGAAATATTGCAGCGGTGAGGGCCTGAGGCCCTTGTCGACCAGCACCGCCGAGGGATCGTCATGGGTGGAATTGACAAGGTATCTTTGCAGGACGGGCGTCAGCTCGACGAAATAGTGGCGGATCCTGGCCATGCCGCGGGCATGCACCATGTCCTCGATGGCAACCTGCACCGCGCGCGCGAAGGTGACCAGGCCGATGAAGAAAAGGCAAGGCAGCAAGATCAGGCTGAACAGCACGAACGGCCTGCCCATCTCCGTGACCTGCGCGACGAAGGACAAGGCAATGGTTGCGCTCGAGACCGAGGTCAGGAACAGATCGGCTCGCTGGTTCGCTTCCTGAATGGTCGCGGCGCGAGCATTTTGCAGCACGAAATGCTCGGTCGTCAGGCACTGCAGGGCTTGCTGCGCCTGGTCAGGCGGAACCGGAGCGTCGGGAGAACGGGTCATCGACAGTTGCCCCCTCTGCCCGCCGGAACCGGCAGGGCAGAAGGGAGGGTCGTCGTCCTGATGCGAGCCATCAGGACTTGCCGTTGCCGTCGTTGATGGCGATACGCTTGGCCTTGGCCTGGGCGCGCTCCGTCTTCGGCAGCGTCACGCTGAGCACTCCGTTCCGGAACGCGGCGTTCACCTTGCCTTCGTCGACTTCGTAGCCGAGCGGGATACGCCGCTCGAAACGGCCATAGAAGCGTTCGGAGAACTGCCTGTCCTTGTCCTCGGTCTCTTCACGCTTCTCGCCGCGCAGCGTCAGTACGCCGTCATCGAGCAGCAGCTCGATGTCCTTCTCGTCCATGCCGGGGATCTCGGCGGTGACGCGGATCTCCTTTTCGCCATCGGAGATTTCGACACTGGGCCAGCTGGCGCGGGCAGCGGAGAAGCCACCGAGCGACGGCAGCCGCGTGTCGAAGCCGCGGAACGCCTCGTCGAACAAGCGGTTCATCTCGCGATGCAGCGTCAGGAAGGGATCGCGATCGCCGTCGCGGAACAGGCTGGGGGCCTGATTGTTCTCCCGGCCCCAGGGAATGAGATCACGAATAGCCATTGCATAGTCTCCTTTCTCGACTGGTGCATTCAGGCAGCCTGCTTGTTTGCTTCGTCTTGCGCGACCTTCGGCCCGGTCTTCGGCGAGGCGACATCGGTCGCGATGGCGATGCGCCGAGGCTTCATCTCCTCGGGCACCTCACGTACCAGATCGATGCTGAGCAGGCCGTTGTCGAGCGTGGCGCCCGCGACCTTGACGTGATCAGCAAGCTCGAAACGGCGGGTAAAGGGCCGTGCGGCGAGGCCATGATGCAGATACTCCGCGTTATCCGGCTCCTTGTGCTGGCCGGAGACAATCAGGAGGTTGGGTTCATGGGTGATTTCGAGGTCGTCCTCGGAAAAGCCAGCGACGGCGATGGTGACGCGGTAGTTGTTCTCGCCGCTGCGCGCGATGTCATAGGGCGGCCACGCGTCGAAAGCCTGCGGGGCATTTTCCAGCAGGTTGAAGACGCGGTCGAAGCCGATGCTCGACCGATAGAGCGGGGAAAAGTCGAATGCGGTTCTCATAGCTACATCCTCCATCGAGCAACATAGATACGAGGAGCGCCAAAGAGCTGGCGCTCCCTGGTTTCGCCGGCCCCATTTCGGCGACCGGTGCCATCGATCTGGTTATTGTCCGCCGCAAGTCAAGACCCGGCGGCTTTCGCGTTGCCGGTTTTTCGGTCGGTTCGGCGAGGCTGCCAATCTCCCTATTTGCGGCGAGATGTCCGGCAGGAGATTGCCTGTTTGCCAGCTGGCTTCAATCGCCAACGCCGAGTTCCCCGGCGGGTTATTGTCTGCCGCAGGTCAAGACCCAGATTCCTCTGTTGCCGGGGCTCCGTTCCCGGCAATCGCAGATGGAGCTGACCATGACACGCGACGAGATCATTTCTGTGGTGGGCCCGGTCGACGACGCCGTTATCGCCGACATTGCGGCGACAGACGGGACGGTCCAAGAATTGCGTGAGGCCCTGGCCTGGATCGCCGCCGACGAGGCGCTGGTGAACGAGGGCCGACCGCTGCCGACGGCAAGAGTAGCGATGCTGATCGAACTGCTGCAAGGGCCGGACGAGGAGGAATAACCGGCCATTTCCGCGATGCTCTTGAACCGCGCAGAGAGACGAACCATGTCCTTCAGCGGCGCCGGCCGGCCGCCGGTGCCCGCCAGCATGACGTTGCTGCTCAAACAAGAAGACGATCACAAGACACGGAGGAAGTGATGGACGACGTCCGCTTTGCCGAGCCGATCACGTTGAAATTCCAATCCAGCGAGCGCAAGGTCGCCAGCAGTTGGGAAGCCATCGAATGCATGCGCCAGCAGTGGCCGGACCGTGCACGCGGCCGGAGTTGGCGCGCTGCCTATCGGACCTGCCGGGACGCGCTCGACGGTTGGCACACCGCGCGTGATGCGCGCAAGGCCTTCGCCAGGGCGGCGCGCAAGGCCGGGTTGCTCGCATCGGCCCGCAAGCCTGTCGACCACGCCGGCTAGTCCGGACCCCTCCGATATTGTGAGATCCAAAACAAGTGGGGAGAGGCAGCTGCCTTTCCCCCACTCCGGAGACTTTGTCCGCTGTCTAGTGGTACCCACCTGACTTGTACCCACTGACATAAGAGTCCGGCTCGGGATTTCCCTTGGCTACACGCGAAGGAGCGGGATTTTGCTTGGGCCAACTCAGTTAGTCACCGTCGTGAAAAGTTCGAGTACCAATTCCATTCCCACGTTCTGCCTGCATCAGCGGAGAACGCACGGCTGTAAATCGGGGTTTGCGGGTTGCGCTTATCCCAGTGGAATTTTACGATAACGTCCTTGCCGGCCACAACCTCACGGCCGAAGAATTCGCCTTCGTCGCCATTGAACGAGCCCACCTTTCCGTCGTCGAGTTTGCCCGCGTTGCTGTCGGCCCAGTGGATCGTCCAGAGACGCGTCTTTGGATCGAACAATCGCACGGTGAGGCCCTCGAACGGCTTTCCTCCCAACTCCGTACGAAAAATGTCGAAGTTGCCCAAACCCACCAGGATTTGGCGGAACTCTTGGGTCGCGTCGAATTCCTCCCACTCGTCGCTGCCGGCCAGCGGTTCCTTCAACGTACGGTTCCTGATGTTCCAGTTGCCCACCAAATAGTCGAAGTCATTTTTGGACGACGTCTGGCTCGCCGTTATCGCAAGTTTCCCGTCCGATGAAAGAGAGAACGCACTCATCTACTTTCCTTTGGATCGACGTGGTGCCAGCACTGCCATCGCCGCGGACATGACGAATGTATGGGCGTTTCTGCGATGACTTCGGCGCGCTTCGCATGTCCAATCGCGGCAACAAGTGGATGGGACCCAACCGCGCGTCGTGAGGCACGCCCGCCGTCGCCTCCATGTTGCAACGCGTAAGCCGAAGACCCGTTCCGGACACGATCCGCTTCGGTTGGCTCCGCCACTCCGTCGCGAAGTCGCGTTGCTCCGCGCTCCACACAGGATTTGCTAACCGCCTTGAACCCCTGAACCGACCGCCCAACCGGATACCAAGTGTCAGATTCTGACCACTAGCGGCTGATCGGCTTGCTCTTTAGTGGACGGTGATGATGCCGTTTACGGCCCGCCATTCGGAGGGCTGGATCAGGTGATGATGGGCGACGCGCACCGAATGCAACGGGCCTTCGATCTCGCGCTCCCAGAAATCAAGGAAATGCTTCAGCGTCGGGAAATCAGGGGCGATATCGTATTCCTGCCAGATATAGAGCTGCAGCAGGCTTCGATGATCGGGTAGGCGGTAATGGATCTCCGCCGTGGTGAGGCCAAACCCTTGCATCTGGAGCTGAAAGTCCCTGCTGGTCATGCAATCTTCCTTCCGTTGAAATCTCCGTCCGCGAAAACGCCTCTTGTTCCACATAGGTTCCAGTCGCGTCGGGAGAGCGACGAATGTGCAAGCAATTACAGTACATTGGCACTCTCATTGATCGAGTGCTAAAATTTTTGCGTGACCCTCTTGAAAGCAGAAAAAAGCGCGACTAGTTCGTATGCGCGCGATGCCTGATGAAGGGGTCGCGCACCCCGTGCCGGGCCGATATTGCCGGTCCGGTCAGGAGGATCTTCGAAAATCTGTTTGTCCCGAGAGGAGAACGACATGACGTTCCGTCCATTGCACGACCGTATCCTGGTCCGCCGTATCGAGGTCGACGAGAAGACCGCCGGCGGCATCATCATCCCCGACACTGCCAAGGAGAAGCCGCAGGAGGGCGAGGTCATTGCCGCCGGCCCCGGTGCGCGCGACGACAGCGGCCAATTGCAGCCGCTCGATGTCAAGGTCGGCGACCGCATCCTGTTTGGCAAATGGTCCGGCACCGAGATCAAGCTCAATGGCGAGGATCTGCTCATCATGAAAGAGAGCGACGTGCTGGGCGTTATCGAGGGCGCCGGCGAGATGAAGAGGGCTGCCTGAGGGGGGCCTGAACAAGCATTCCAGTCAACGAAAAGCTGCCTATTCGAAGGAGTGATCCAATGGCTGCCAAAGATGTGAAATTTCATACCGAAGCCCGCGAGAAAATGCTGCGCGGCGTCGATATTCTCGCCAATGCGGTGAAGGTAACGCTCGGTCCAAAGGGCCGCAATGTCGTCTTCGATAAGTCGTTCGGCGCGCCGCGCATCACCAAGGACGGCGTGACTGTCGCCAAAGAAATCGAGCTCGAGGACAAGTTCGAGAACATGGGCGCGCAGATGGTGCGCGAGGTCGCCTCGAAGACCAGCGACACCGCAGGCGATGGCACCACGACCGCGACGATTCTTGCTCAGGCCATCGTCAGGGAAGGGGCCAAGGCGGTCGCTGCCGGCATGAACCCGATGGATTTGAAGCGCGGCATCGACAAGGCGGTCGACGCCGTCGTCGCCGACCTGAAATCCAATGCCCGCAAGGTGACCAGGAACGACGAGATCGCCCAGGTCGCCGCCATCTCTGCCAATGGCGATGCCGAGATCGGCCGCTTCCTCGCAGAGGCGATGGAAAGGGTTGGCAATGAGGGTGTCATCACTGTCGAGGAAGCCAAGACCGCTGAGACTGAGTTGGAAGTGGTCGAAGGCATGCAGTTCGACCGTGGCTACCTCTCGCCCTATTTCATCACCAACCAGGATAAGATGCGCGTCGAACTCGAAGAACCCTATGTGCTGATCCACGAGAAGAAGCTGTCCAACCTGCAGGCCATGCTTCCTGTGCTCGAAGCCGCCGTGCAATCCGGCAAGCCGCTGTTGATCATCGCCGAGGACGTCGAAGGCGAGGCGCTGGCGACGCTGGTCGTCAACAAATTGCGCGGCGGCCTGAAGGTTGCGGCCGTCAAGGCGCCGGGCTTCGGTGACCGCCGCAAGGCCATGCTCGAAGACATCGCCATCCTGACCGGCGGCACGGCGATCTCGGAAGACCTCGGCATCAAGCTCGAGAACGTCACACTGGAGATGCTCGGCCGCGCCAAGAAGGTGCTGATCGAGAAGGAGAACACCACCATCGTCGACGGTGCCGGCCGCAAGGATGAAATCCAGGCGCGCATCAGCCAGATCAAGGCGCAGATCGAGGAAACCACCTCCGACTACGACCGCGAGAAGCTGCAGGAGCGGTTAGCCAAGCTCGCTGGCGGTGTCGCCGTCATCCGCGTCGGAGGCTCGACCGAGATCGAGGTCAAGGAGCGCAAGGATCGCGTCGACGACGCCATGCATGCCACACGCGCGGCGGTCGAGGAGGGTATCCTGCCCGGCGGCGGCGTGGCGCTGCTGAGGGCGGCGAAGGCGCTCGATAACGTTGTCGTCGACAATCCCGATCAGAAGACCGGTGTCGACATCGTGCGTCGCGCCATCGAAGCGCCGGTGCGCCAGATCGCCGAGAACGCCGGTGCGGAAGGTTCGATCATCGTCGGCAAGCTGCGCGAGACGACCGACTTCGGCTATGGCTGGAACGCCCAGACCAACGAGTTCGGCGACCTGTACGGGCAGGGCGTCATCGATCCGGCCAAGGTCGTTCGCACTGCGCTGCAGGGTGCCGCCTCTGTTGCCGGACTGCTGGTGACGACCGAGGCGATGGTGGCCGAGAAGCCGAAGAAGGAAACGCCCATGCCTCCGATGCCCGGCGGTGGC
This sequence comes from Mesorhizobium sp. M0983, assembly GCF_040318975.1. Classification (NCBI taxonomy): domain Bacteria; kingdom Pseudomonadati; phylum Pseudomonadota; class Alphaproteobacteria; order Hyphomicrobiales; family Phyllobacteriaceae; genus Mesorhizobium; species Mesorhizobium sp. M0983. The sequence goes on from NZ_JAMYNH010000006.1 coordinate 304,618, forward strand.
GGCATGGACTTCTAAGATCAGGCTTTCAAAGCGAGATTTCGAAACGGCAGATGGGCCGTGTCCGCCAACGCGGGCACGGGCTTGCCGGTTCGGGTCGAATGCTGAGCAGGTGTTGCCATGGATATGACGGACAGTTTTGGGAAGATCGCGGCGCCGACCCGCCCGAAGAACGATTTCAACTATGAAACCGATTGCAGGGCGGCGCTGGCGCCTTTGGTCGACGGCCTGCTGGATATGGCCGAGTCGGCCGGCTGGGACCGCCGCAAGGCTGCCTACACGCTGATGTTTCTGTCGGCTCAACGCGTGGGAGCCGGCAAGGAAGGAGCGTAAATGATCGCGGCGCGGATGCGCGATTGCCTGCTCTAGTGGGGAAATTGGCAGCTTCGCCGACAGCGCTCTAAGCCATCGGTAGCAACCGGCGCATAATCAGCGAGGCGTGGCCGCCCACCCCGTGTGCAGCCGGCCGGCGCTCGACCACTTCGAAACCGTGCTTGCGATAAAAGGCGATTGCCCGGTCGTTGCCCTCGATCACCTCCAGCGCGATGCTGGGAATCCCCGCATGCGCTGCAAGAACCGCGTGCAAAAGATCGGCCGCCAGCCCGGTGCCGTACTCGCTTTTGTCGATATGGAGCCGCTCGAGCATGACATCGCCCTTGTTGCCCATCGCGGCCATCGCGTAGCCGGCGAGCGAGCCGTCCGCCCGCTCGGCCACGAACCACATCTTGCTGTCGTCCCCGAGCTCGGTCACCAGCCGCTCCGGCGCGTGCTTCTCATCCGACAGCCGTGCCGTGGTCTCGGCACCCAGGATTGGCGAATAGGTGTGGCGCCAGGATTGGCCCAGCAGCCGCGATACCGAGGGCACGTCCTGTTCGGTCATGGTTCTTATTTGGGTCATTGGCACCTCGCCTCAGAAACCTGCCCCTTTTGAGCGGAGATGTTCGGCAGGACAGAGAGGTGCTGTCCCGCCGATCCTGCACGGCCGAGTTCAGCGCACATCCGCGCCGGCCGTCATGACTATGTGCTGGCAGACATTGTCGATATCGCGAATGACGTCGTCGTTCCAGAAGCGCAGGATAGTCCAGCCGCTGCTCTCCAAATAGGCGCTGCGTATCCTATCCCGCTCGGTGTGCTCAACGTCGGCGTGCTGGCTGCCATCGACCTCGACGATGAGGCCGTGCGTCGGGCAGGCAAAATCCACAATGTAGGGTCCAATCGGCACCTGCCGGCGAAAGCTCAAATCCATGAGCCGATGCGCGCGAAGCTCATTCCACAGTTTCAGCTCGGCGTCGGTCATCGCGCGACGCATGGATTTTGCATTCTTGCGCTGGCGTGACGGAACGAGATCGTGCCCCACTAGGCGCTCCTGTCTTCGTGATTGGCGAAGTCATGGGTGACGGCCGATCTCTCCCCTTGCGGGGGAGATGCCCGGCAGGGCAGAGGGGGGTGCTGTCCCGCCAGCTTGTCAGCCATTTGCAGTCTAATCCTCCTGCTGGAATGGGCTTGGAAGCGGCTTACATTGAGACGTTGGCGATCCTTCCCACCCCCCTCTGTCCTGCCGGACATCTCCCCCGCAAGGGGGGAGATTGGCTGTTGCCAGCGCTTTCGCCAACCTCTTGCTGCCTTGCAGCGAAAATCGTCGCCCCCGCCATCACCGCCTTACCCGCGATTTCAGCCAGCGGTCGAAGGCGACGGCGAGGATGAGGATCAGGCCGATGACGATGCTTTGCGTGTATGACGAGACGTTGTTGAATTGCAGCCCGTTCTGCAGGACGCCGATCAGCCCTGCACCGACCACCGTGCCGCCGACGCTGCCGATGCCGCCGAACAGCGAGGTGCCGCCGATGACGACCGCCGAGATCACCGTCAGCTCGTAGCCGATGCCGGCGACGGCTTCGGAGGAGTTGAGCCGCGCCGACAAAACGAAGGCGGCAAGGCCGGCGAAGAAGCCGACGATGATGTAGACCGAGATCAGGATGCGGTCGACGCGCAGGCCGGAGAGCCGCGCGGCCTCGGCATTGCCGCCGACGGCGTAGACGGCGCGACCGTAGCGCGTGTAGCGCAGCACGATGTGGCACAGGATTGCGGCAATCGCGAAGATGATCGCCGGCACCGGCACCGGGCCGATCAGGCCGGTACCGAACCAGCGCATCGAGGCGTCGAAGCCGGAGATCGGGCCGCCATTGGAGATCGTCAGCGTTAGGCCGCGAAACACGGTGAGGCCGCCGAGCGTGACGACGAAGGGCGGTACTTTCAGCCTGGTGATGGCAAAGCCCTGGACACTGCCGGCCACGGCGCCGACGACGACGGCGGCGAGAAGGGCGGCGAACCAGCCATAGCCCAGCGTGCCCGTTGTCGACAGCGACAGCGTGTTGGCGGTGCCGCCCTTGGCCACCACCGCCGCGACCATGCCGCAGAAGGCGAGCAGCGAGCCGACCGACAGGTCGATGCCGGCGGTGAGGATAACGAAGGTCATGCCTAGCGCGATCAGGCCGGTGATCGAGATCTGGCGCATGATGTTGAACAGGTTGATCGGGTCGATGAAGCTCGGCTTCAGCACGGTGAAGACGACGATCAGCACCGCCAGGAACATCAGCGGGCCGAAGCTCATCAGCAGGCGCGCAAGATTGACGCCGCCGCGCTGGCTCCGTTCGGTCGTGCTGGTCATTGCGTTGCTTCCTGATTCTGGGCTTCCTGCTTCTGGTCGAGCGCCATCAGTTCCATCAGTTTCTCCTCGGTCGCCTCGATGCCAGGCATCTCGCCGGTGATGCGCCCGCGCCGCATGGTGACGATCCTGTCCGACACGGCAAGCACTTCGGGCAGCTCGGACGAGATCATCATGATGGCGATGCCGCGCGCAGCGAGCTCTACCAGGATCTGATGAACCTCCGCCTTGGCGCCGACGTCGACGCCGCGCGTCGGTTCATCGACGATCAGCACCTTGGGATCGCGTGCCAGCCAGCGGGCAAGGATGACCTTCTGCTGATTGCCACCGGACAGTCCCTCGATCGCCTGCTCGGGCGAGGCCATGCGGATCGACAGCGTCTTCCTGTAGTTCGCCAACGCCTCGCGCTCGCGCCGCTCGGCCATGAAGCCGACATTGGAGTAGCGGTCGAGCGCGGCGATCGAGAAATTGGTGAGGATGGCGAGTGCGGCGAAGATCGCCTGGTGCTTGCGGTCTTCCGGCACCAGGCCGATGCCGAGCTCGATGGCATCGGCGGGTGAGGCCGGCGCGATCGGCCTGCCATCGAGCCTGATGGTGCCGGCGGCAATGCGGTCGGCGCCGAAGATGGCGCGGGCGAGCTCGGTGCGGCCGGAACCGACGAGCCCGGCGACGCCGAGGATTTCGCCCGCCTTGAGGTCGAGATCGACGCCTTCGAGCACGATGGCGTGCGGCGCCTGCGGATCGCGCACCGTGCGCAGGCCGCGCACCGAGAGCCGGACGTCGCCGGCGACATCGCGCTGCGTCGGCCTCGCATAGAGCTCGGAAGCGGCGCGGCCGACCATCTTCTCGATGATCTTCGGCAGTTTGATCGGCCCACCTTCGCGGTCGAGATGGCCGGCCAGCCTGCCGTCGCGCAGCACCGTCATACGGTCGCAGATTGCCGATGCCTCCTCCAGCCGGTGGGTGACGAACATGATGGCGACGCCGTCCTTGCGCAGCCGGTCCATGATCGACATCAGCCTGTGCACTTCGGTTTCGGTCAGCGCCGAGGTCGGCTCGTCCATGATGATCAAGCGGCTCTTCAGCGATAGCGCGCGGGCGATCTCGACCAGCTGCTGTTCGGCCACCGACAGAGCGGAAACCGGCGTCGCCGGGTCGAGATCGAGGCCGACGCGAGCGATGATCGCGCGTGAGTCTTCCACCATCTTTCGCCAGCTGACCAGCCCGAACCGGCCGAGCGGCGCACAGCCGATGAAGATGTTTTCCGCCACGGTCAGCGTCGGGATCAGGCTCAGTTCCTGGTAGATGGTGACGATGCCAAGCCGTTTGGCGTCCTGCGGATTGTGCGGGCTGAATTCGATCCCGTCGAAGACGATGCGGCCGCTGGTCGGCGGCATCACGCCGGAGAGAATCTTGAGCAGCGTCGACTTGCCGGCACCGTTCTCGCCGAGCAGGCCGAGTATCTCGCCGGGGCGGACTTCGAGCGAAACGTCGTTCAGCGCGGTGACGCCGGCAAAGCGCTTGGTCACGCCCTCGACGGTGAGCAGGGCGGGGGAGGGCACAATAGCGGCTGCCTTGGGCAAAGTTTGCTCCTCGATCATTCGGTTGTACGCAAGGCTGGCGGGACAGCACCCCCCTCTGTCCTGCCGGCCATCTCCCCCTCAAGTGGGGAGATTGGCAGCCTCGTTGGCCTCGCTTCTTCTGCAAGATCGAAAATTAGCGAAAGCCCGGGTAACATCCAATCTCCCCCTTCAAGGGGGAGATGGCCGGCAGGCCAGAGGGGGGTGCTGTCCCGCCGGCTTCGCCTACTTCGTCTCGCCCAGCCTCTCCGCCTTGTCGAGATTGTCCTTGCCGATGACGATCGGCGTCAAAAGCACCAGCTTTTCCTTCGGCTCGGTCTTGTCCCTGGCGTAGGCGACCGCGATCTGCACGGCGGTGCGCGACTGCTCGCCGGGGAATTGCTCGACCGTGCCGGCCAGCTTGCCGTCGCGCACAGCGACCAACGCTTCGGGAAGCGCGTCGAAGCCGTAGATCTTGACGTCGGTGAAGTTGCGCGCCGCGCAGGCTTCAACCGCGCCAAGCGCCATGTCGTCATTGGCGCAGATGATCGCGTCGGGCTTGCCGTTGGCGGCAAGGCCGGCCTCGGTGACGGACAGCGCCTCGGCGCGGGCGAAGTTGGCGGTCTGCTCGAAGATGATCTGGTACTTGTCCTTCATGGGATCAAGGACGTTGTGCACACCCTTGTTGCGGTCGATCGCCGGGCCGGCACCGGGCTGGCCCTGCAGATGGAAGATCTTGGCGCCGTTCGGGAACGCCGCCACCATGGCCTGTGCTTCGGCCTCGCCGCCCTTGACATTGTCGGCGCCGACATGGGCGAGGATGCCTTCGACGCCCTCGACGCGGCGGTCGATAGTGACGACGGGAACGCCGGCCTTCACCGCTTCCTCGATGGCTGGGGCCAGCGCGTTGACGTCGAGCGGCGAGATGACGATGGCGTTGACCTTTTGCACCAGTGCCGCCTCGATGTCGGCGGTCTGCTTGGGCGCCGAATTCTGGCCGTCGCTCTCGACCAGGTTGACGCCTTGCGCCTGCGCCTCAGCCTTGATCTGGTTCAGCATGTGCACGAAGAACGGAAAGCCGAGGCTCGGCACCGAACCGAGGATGGTCAGCTTGTCCTGGGCGAAAGCCAATTGCGGAGCGGCCAGCGCCAAGGCGCCCATCGCCGCGGTCGACAGCAGGAATTCACGTCTGTTGATCAATTTAGTCTCCTCCCAGATGAGCGCACGACCCGAAACCGGAATGGGTTTTCCGGAAGGTTCCTTGCGTCGATTCAAAAATGGAGTGTCCTTCGAGCGCCCAACTCGTGTTTGAAGGGACGCAACGGCGCTCCAGCCGGTCCACCGCGACGTTCTCCTCCGCTCGGTGCCTGCCGGCGGATGCTAGCCAAGGCCGGAGCTTTGCGCAAGAACGGGAGAAGGCAAGACCTACCGATCGATCATCACCATGGTGCGCTCGCCGTAGCGCGGACCGGCGACCTTGCCCGGCGCCAGCGCGTCGTCGAGCACCTGCATCTCGGCGGCGTCGAGCCTGATCGAAGCCGCGGCGACGTTCTCCTCGAGATATTTTCTGCGCTTGGTGCCGGGGATCGGCACGATGTCGATGCCGAAGTCGCTCCCCTTGTGGAGCAGCCAGGCCAGCGCGATCTGGCCTGGCTTGACGCGCTTGGCCGCGGCGATGTCGAGTACCGTGGCTGCCGCCTGCATGTTGGCGTCATAGTTGGCGCCCTGGTAGCGCGGATCGCCGCGCCGGTAATCGCCCTCTGGATAGTCTTCGGCGCGCCTGACATCGCCGGCGAGAAAACCGCGGCCGAGCGGCGAGAACGGCACCAGGCCGATGCCGAGCTCCTTCAGCAGGGGAATGATTTCCGGCTCGAGATTGCGCTCCCACAGCGAGTATTCGCTCTGCACTGCCGACACCGGATGCACGGCATGCGCCCGGCGGATATTGGCGGCGCCGGCCTCCGAGAGGCCGAAGAAGCGGACCTTGCCCTGAGCAATCAGCTCGCCGACAGCACCCGCCACCTCCTCGATCGGTACCGCCGGATCGACTCGGTGCTGATAGAGGAGGTCGACGTGGTCGGTGGCTAGCCTCCTCAGCGAACCTTCGACAGCCTCGCGGATATGCTCCGGCCGGCTGTCGCGCTCGGTGCCGACTTGCTTGCCGTTTTCGATGCGAAAGCCGAACTTCGTCGCGATCGTCACCTCATCGCGCCGGCCCTTCAGCGCGCGGCCGAGCAGTTCCTCGTTAGCGTACGGCCCATAGACTTCCGCAGTGTCGAGGAAGGTGCAGCCGAGTTCGATGGCGCGGTGCAGCGTGGCGGTCGATTCCGCCTCGTCGGCCGGGCCGTAGGACTGGCTCATGCCCATGCAGCCGAGGCCGATCATGGAAACCTGCAGCCCCTGGCCACCGAGTTTGCGTGTCGTCAACGTCATGTAAAGTTCTCCAGGTCAGCAGCGCGTTCCAAGCCGCCACGTTCAATATAGCGCGCCGGCTCGGTTTCCACAGAGCGAGAGACGCCGCCGCGCGAGGGTTCGCAGCGGTCGCCAAATTGACAGCCGACCCGCTCTCGGCCATCCTTAGGCATGCCGCCTTGCGGCTTTGTGCGTGAGTAACCAGCATGGCCAGTTCCGTCACCAGCCAGAAATCCAAGCGCGCCGCGGTGCGCGAGGCGCTCGACCGCCACAAGGTCTACATCACCGCGCAGCGTTTTTCCGCCGGCGGCTACAGTGCGCGAGTGCTGGTCGACGGCGAGGCCTATTGGGTCGACGAATTCCGGCTCAGCCAGCTGCAGCAGGGCTTGTCGCCGGCCGAGCTCGAATTGACGCCGGCCACCGACGATTGAGCGGCGTGACTTCCCATCCTTCGTCATCCCAGGGCGGAGCAGGAGCGAAGCGACGTCGCGGAGACCCTGGGATCCATGCCGTGACATTGGAGCGCCGCTGCGATGGGATTTTGATGCTGCGCTCGTTGCTTTTGCCCACCACCTACGCCTAGTCCATGCCAGCTCCTTCGAAGCTCAAGGCCTATCGCGCCAAGCGCGAGTTCACGAGGACGCCGGAACCGGCCGGTGGCCTGGCTGCCGGTGAAGGCAACCGCTTCGTCGTCCACAAGCACCACGCCACCGCCGATCACTATGATTTGCGCCTGCAGGTCGGCGACGTGCTGAAGAGCTGGGCGGTGCCGCGCGGCCCGTCGCTGAACCCGGCCGACAAAAGGCTGGCGGTCGAGACCGAGGACCATCCGCTCGAATATATCGATTTCGAGGGCGTCATTCCCGAAGGCGAATATGGCGGCGGACCGATGATCGTCTGGGACACCGGCGTCTGGGCGCCGATGGACGATGTCGAAAAGAGCCTGCGCACCGGCTCCTTCAAGTTCCGGCTCGCCGGCGAGAAGCTCAATGGCGGCTGGATGCTGACGCGGCTGAAACCGAAGCCCGGCGAGGATGAGGGCAAGAAGAACTGGCTGCTGTTCAAGGAGCGCGATCTCGCCGCCGATGCCACGCTCGACATACTGGAAGCCCGGCCGGAAAGCGTCAAATCCGGCCGTCGTATTGAGGAACTGGTGGCACCGCCGAAGCCTGCCGCCAAACCTGCCAAGCCGGTGGTGCTGAAACCCGGCGCTTTGCCGGGCGCCGTCAAGGCGCCCCCGCCTTCCCGGATCGAGCCGCAGCTGGCGACCTCCGTGGCCAAGCCGCCGGACGGTGAGGATACTGGGGAGGAATGGCTGCACGAGATCAAGTTCGACGGCTACCGCACCATGGCGCACCTGGCCGACGGTGCGGTCAGGCTGATCACCCGCGCCGGCCTCGACTGGACGAAGCGCTATGGCGACCTGCCGCTTGCCTTCGCCAGGCTGCCGTGCCGGGAGGCGATCATCGACGGCGAGGTCGTCGCGCTCGACGCCAAGGGCATCAGCCGCTTTGCCCTTCTGCAGGACGCGCTGGCCGAAGGCGCCGGCAACAAGCTCCACTTCTACGCTTTCGACCTCGTCTATCTCGACGGCTGGGACCTGACAAAAGCGCCGCTTCGGCGGCGCAAGGCGCTGCTTTCGCAACTTCTGTCCGGTCTCGGCGCCAACTCCGCCATCCAGCTCAGCGATCATGTCGAAGGCGACGGCCAGGCGCTCTATGACCAGGCATCCGAGATGGGGCTGGAGGGTGTGGTGTCGAAACGCGCCACGGCGATCTACCAGAGCGGCCGCACCAAAACCTGGACCAAGACCAAGGCGCTCCAGACCGGCGACTTTGTCATCGCTGGCTACACCGTCTCCGACGCGGCCGAGGGACTCGCTGCACTTGGCCTCGGCGAATTCGAAGACGGCGAGCTGCACTATCGCGGCAAGGTCGGCACCGGCTTCGATGCCGCGACCGCAGGCGAATTGCTGGCGCGGCTGGAGCCGTTGCGGGCCGGTGCATCCGCGCCCGAGGGCGTTCCGCGCGAGATCATGCGCGAGATGAACTGGGTGCGGCCGCTGCTTTCGGCGCATATCCATTACGCCAACCGGACCACCGACAATGCGCTGCGCCATGCCGTGTTCCGCGGCCTGCGTGACGTCGGCCTGTCGACGCCGGTTTCGGCCAAGCGCAAGCGGCTGATCGCCGAGGCCGACCTCGCCACAATCTGGGTGACCAACCCGACGCGGCGGCTGTTCGGCAAGACCGGCCCGACCAAGCTCGACATCGCCGTCTATTACGCGCTGGTCGGCGATTTCATGCTGCCGCACATTCTCGGCCGGCCGGTCTCGCTGGTGCGCTGCCCGACCGGCAAGCCGCAGGACTGTTTCTTCCAGCGCCACGCCTTCACCGGCATGCCTTCCTCGGTGGCGACCTTCGAGGCGACGAATTCGGAGGGCGAGACCAAATCCTATCTCTCGGTGGAAGACGCCAAGGGCTATCTGGCTCTGGCGCAGTTCGGCGTCGTCGAGTTCCACACTTGGGGCACCCATCGCACGCGGCTCGACAAGCCGGACCTGATCGTTTTCGACCTCGACCCGGGCGAAGGGATCGCCTGGCGCGAGGTGGTTGAGGCGGCGGTGCACATTAAGGGCGAGCTGGAAGCGCTAGGGCTGGTGCCGTTCGCCAAGACCTCCGGGGGGCACGGCATCCACATCACCGTGCCGGTGACGCAAAAGCAGAACTGGAAGAAACTGCACCAGGCGACCAGCGCCATCTCCACGCATCTTGCCGCCACCGCGCCCGACACTTTCACCACCACCATGGGCAAGGACAACCGCAAGCGGCGCATCTTCATCGATTTTCACCGCAATGCGCGCGGCCACACCTCGGCGGCTCCCTATTCACTGCGCGCCCGCACCAATTTGCCGGCCTCGACGCCGGTCAGCTGGAGCGATCTGGAATCCATCGATGCTCCGCAGGATCTGAATTATTCCTCGCTGCCGGGCCTTCTGGCGACGTCAGGCGACCCTTGGGCCGACATGGAAGATTTCGCCAGGGATTTGCCGGCGATAGGCACCGCGACGTAGTTCTGCGAGCGCGGCCCAGACTCCATCGACGCTCCGGAAAATTTGAATTATTCTTCGCCACGGACCTCTTGCCTGCAGGCGGCTCCCAGCGGAGGAAGATTTCGCTAGGGATTTGCCGGTATTGTAAGGGGCAATGTAGGATTTCGGCAGCCGCATTCGTCCTCCGGACGAAACAGCGCTGCGAACAGTTCGACAGCACAAGGCCGCGTAGGAGTATTTCATGGCGCCCAGGGCAAGTTGGAAAGGTTACCTCAAGCTCAGTCTGGTCAGCTGTCCGGTCCGGCTCTATCCGGCGACCAGTGCCAGCGAGCGCATCAGCTTCAACCAGCTGCACAAGAAGACGCACAACCGCATCAACATGAAGCCGGTCGACCCTGAACTCGGGTTGGTCGAGCGTTCGGACCTGGTCAAGGGCTACGAATACGAGGACAAGCAATACATCATCATCGACGATACCGATCTCGACGCGGTGCGCATCGAATCCAACCATACGATGAACATCGAGGCCTTTGTCGACGAGCGTTCGGTCGACGTCATCTACCAGGACGCGCCCTATTACCTGGCGCCGGATGGCGCAATGGCCGAGGAGACCTTTGCCGTGTTGCGCGAAGCGATGCGCAAATCCGGCAAGCTGGCGATCGCCCGCCTCGTGCTGTCCAGCCGCGAGCGCGTGGTGACGATCGGCGCGCGCGAGAACGGCATGTTCGTCTGCACCTTGAGGAATCCGAACGAAGTGCGTGGCACGGCTGAATATTTCGGCAATATCCCGGCCGGAAACCCCGATCCGGAAATGCTGCAATTGGCCGAAGCGCTGATCAAGCAGAAGGAAACCACCTTCGATCCGAAGAATTACGAGGACCGCTACGAGATCGCGTTGATGACGATGATCCGCGAGAAGCTCAAGGGCCACAAGCCGATCATCGCGGCGGCGCCTGAGCGCGGCAACGTCATCAATCTCATGGATGCGCTGAAGGCGAGCCTGTCGCAATCGGCCAAGCCGCCGGCCAAATCGAAGAGCAAGGCCGATGAAACGGCCAAGCATGCGGCGAAATCCGCCAAGGCCGGCGCTGGCGCGGCCAAGGAAAACCCGCTCAAGGCGAACCTTCTCAAAGCCGTCGGCAAGAGCAAGGCGTGACGGCTCTTGCCGGCACGGTCTTCGGCATCGTCGGCGCGCTGGCGGCCTTTCCGCTCAGGCTGGCGGCGCGCGAGGTCGCGCGCCAGCACGGCCAGTTGCGGCGCGGCGTCACTCGGCGCACCACGCATGTCGTGTTGGGCCGCATGTTGCTCGCCAGGGCCGGCGACATCGAGATCGAGCGCCGCGTCGCTGCGGAACGTGCAGCCGGGCGCAGGCTGGTCAGCGAGAACGGCTTCCTGCGGCTGCTCGGGTTGATGAAGGCACCGGAAGCCTCGACGCTGTCGCGGCAGTCGCTGATCGATCAGTCGCGGCTGACCGGCGCCGATCTCGACCTTTTGTCGCTGTTCGACGCCTTCGAGCATGATTGCGAACCGTATTCCTTCCGCGACCTGATCCTCGCCCGCAAATATGCCGGGCTGGTCGCCGGCGGCGCCTCATGGGGGGCGATCGTGCGGTCGGTGCATCGCTCCGGCCCGATCGCCTCGCTCACCGCCAAATCGCTCAATGTCGGCTCGCAGCACGGGCGGGCCGACGCGATCTATCTCGAGGGCGGCCAGAGCGAAGTCAACGGCCAGCTGCTGTTCGATCTGGGAACGCAGGATGACGACACGCTGGAAGAGCTGTTCGCCGATGCCGAGGCGGCGGAAGAGGCTGAAGACCACGAGCAGGCCGCGGCACTCTACCAGCGCTGCCTAGCCATCGACCCGAGCGATGCCATCGCCGCCTTCAACCGCGCCAACTGCCTGCGCGCCTCCGGCCACGCGGCCGAGGCGGCGCACGACTATGCCCGCGCCATCAAGTGCGACCCGGTGTTCGTCGAGGCATGGTTCAATCTGGCCGGGCTGATGAGCGAAGAGGGGCGGGTGGCGTCGGCTCGGCGGCATCTGCTGAAGGCGATTTCGCTAGATGCGAAGTACGCCGATGCGGTGTTCAACCTTGCGAGGCTGGAGTTCGACGCCGGCAATCTAGCCGAAGCGCGGCGGAACTGGGCGCGCTACCTCGAACTCGACGCGGATTCCGAATGGGCACGTATGGCGGCCAAGGGTATCCAGTTCGTCGATTTGCAGCTGGCGCGGATGTCGGCGGGGTGAGGTAATCCAATGCCTGCGCTTGAACACCCCCCTCTGTCCTGCCGGACATCTCCCCCGCAAGGGGGGAGATCGGCAGCTTCTCCTTACCGCCCGCCTTCCAACGTTGGTGATTGGCGAAAGCGATGGCGACATCCAATCTCCCCCCTTGCGGGGGAGATGTCCGGCGGGACAGAGGGGGGTGCGAAGGAACTCGGCCTTCATCTGCGGGCCACCCCATGACGACCTTCCTCTTCGACGGCCCCGACACCGCCCCAATCACCATCCTGCTCGCCCATGGCGCCGGGGCGCCGATGGATTCGCCCTCGATGACCGCGACGGCAAAAGCGCTGGCCGAGGCTGGCTTCCGCGTTGCGCGCTTCGAGTTCCACTACATGGCGGCCCGCCGCTACGGCCATCGCAAGCCGCCGCCGCGCGCCGAGACGGTGAACCCCGAATACGTCAAGGCAATCGCCGACCTCCGGGCGAAGGGCGTGAAGGGTCCGCTGATCATCGGCGGCAAGTCGATGGGCGGACGCGTCGCTTCGATGATCGCCGAGGAGATGTTTTCGAAGGGCGAGATCTCGGGCCTGCTTTGCCTTGGCTATCCCTTCCATCCGCCGGGCAAACCGACACAGCTTCGGACGAAGCATCTCGCCGATCTGAAGACGCCGACATTGGTCTTCCAGGGCACGCGCGACGAGTTCGGGACCAAAGACGAGGTCGCGACCTATGCTCTGTCCGACGCAATCGAGATCTTCTGGCTGGAAGACGGCGACCATGATCTGAAGCCGCGCAAAAACATCTCCGGCTTCTCCACCGCCGATCATCTGAAGACGCTGGCTGATGCAGTGAAGGCGTGGACCGAACGGATCGTGCGCTGAAGCAGGCCGATGAAGATCGCCACCTTCAACGTCAACAACATCAACGGCCGGCTGCCAAACCTGCTCGCATGGCTGGCCGCCGCCAAACCCGACATCGCCTGCCTGCAGGAGCTCAAGGCCAGGCAGACGCAGTTTCCGCGCACCGCGCTTGCGGCGGCCGGCTACGGGGCGGTGTGGGTCGGGCAGCCGACCTGGAACGGCGTCGCCATCCTTTCGCGTGGCTCGGAGCCGGTGCTGACCCGCGAGGCGCTGCCCGGCGACGACGGCGACCAGCAGGCGCGCTACATCGAAGCGGCGGTCAACGGCATCGTCGTCGCCTGCCTCTACGCGCCGAACGGCAATCCGCAGCCCGGCCCGAAATTCCAGTACAAGCTGGCCTGGCACGAAAGGCTGGAGACGCATGCGGCGCAGTTGCTCGACACCGGCCTGCCGGTGGTGCTGGCCGGCGACTACAACATCGTGCCCGAGCCGCGCGACATCTACCCGACCCGCTCCTATGACGACAACGCGCTGGTGCAGCCGGAAAGCCGGGCATCGTTCCAGCGGCTGCTCGACCAGGGCTGGCTTGATGCGCTGCGCAAGAAGCACCCGACGGAGACGCTCTACACATTCTGGGACTATCGCCGCAATCGCTGGCCGCGCGATGCCGGCCTGCGGCTCGACCATATCTTGCTCAGCAAGAAGCTGTCGCGCCGGCTGGTAGCGGCGGGCATCGACCGCGACGTGCGCGGCGAGGTCGGCGCCAGCGACCACGCGCCGGTCTGGCTGGAGTTGAAGTGAGGCACGAAAGCTGGCGCCGCCTTTCCGGGCGGCAACCAGTCAGGTTGGCCGCGCCGCTTCGCGGGCGAACGCCTCGATCAAAGGGGCGTATCCCTCAAGGTCGGGCTGAGTAGCGAAACTGTAGGTAGCGGCGGTCGAAGCCCAGGGCAGCTTTTCCGAAGTGAAGACTTCGACGAAGGGCACGTACCAATGGTGCTCGTCCAGCATGGTCGCGCGCACGTTGACAAGGAAATCCAGGCCATGCGGACGCGTGAACATCCAGTTCTTGCAGTGCGGGCAATAGAGCTGCCGGTGCGGGCCGTGCAGGCCGCCGACCACCGGCTCGCCTTGCGTTATGGCGAAACCGTCGCTGGGCACGGCGATGGTCAGGGAATACGCGCTGGCGCTCAGCTTCTGGCAGCCGGTACAGTGACACGCCGTCGTCAGCAAGGGCGGCGCGCTGATGCGAAAGCGTATTCCACCGCACAAGCAACCGCCGTCCCAAGGTAGCTTCCAATCGTCCATCGCTGGCCTCGCCTTAGCCTCTGCCAGCGATCTAGCGCGCGACCGCCAAGCTGCAATCTCACCCTTGAGGGTCCCAGAAGAGAGGAGATCGGCAGCTTCACGTCCTTCCCCCAGGAATCGTGAACACCACGTCGGCGCGGCCGTAGCCGCCATCGGCGACCTCTTCGATCAGCACCATCGTGTAGGGGCGCACGCCTTCGCCGAACATCTCGACGAACAGGGCTGTGGTCTTGTGGACGAGGTCCTCCTTCTGTCCGGCGGACAGCGCGCGCTCAGGCACCTTGAAATTTGCAAACGGCATGATGTCGATTTCCTGTTGATTGTTGGAGGTAAAGTCAGACCGTGCCGCCATTGGCGCGCAGCACCTGGCCGTTGACCCAGCCGCTGTCCGGTCCGGCGAGGAACGACACCACGCCGGCGATGTCGGCGGGCTGGCCGAGCCGCCCGAGCGGGATCATCCTGGTGATCGTTTCGACCAGTGCCTCGGACTTGCCGCCGAGGAACAGTTCGGTGGCCACCGGCCCCGGCGCCACGACATTGACGGTGATGCCGCGCGGCCCGAGTTCCTTGGCCAGCACATGGGTCATCGCCTCGACGCCGGCCTTGGTGGCAGCGTAGACACCGTAGGTCGGCTGGTAGAGCCCGACCACGCTGGACGAGAAGCTGATGATGCGGCCGCCCTGGCGCAGCCGCCTTGCGGCCTCGCGCATGCCGCGGAAGACGCCGCCGAGGTTCACCGCGACCTGTTGCTCGAAACCGGCGTCGTCCGTCTGCGCGATCGGCGCGAGCTTCATGATGCCGGCATTGTTGACCAGCACGTCGAGGCCGCCAAAGGCCTGCTCGGCTGCGTCGAACAGATGCGCGACCCCCTTGGGATCACCGACATCGGCTTGAACTGCGATCGCCGTGCCGCCTGCCGCCTCGATCTCGCGCACCACGCCTTCGGCGGCTTCTGCGCCTCTGGCATAGTTGACGACGACCGAAAAGCCGTCGCGTGCCAGGCGCCTGGCAATTTCGGCACCGATACCCTTCGAGGCGCCGGTCACCAACGCCACCTTTCCATTCCGCGCAGTCATGTCAGCTCTCCAATTCTTGTCGGCTGAAAATAGGCGATAAATCCTGCGGGATAATCGCTCGGGACTTGCCAACACCATTCGGATATGGCGAACAATGGCGATGGACAGTCTCGACCGGATGCGCCTGCTTGCCCGTGTGATCGAGCGCGGCAGCTTCACCGCGGCTGCCGCCGATCTCTCGATGTCGCGATCGACCGCCACCGAGGCGATCAAGGACCTAGAGGCGCGGCTGGGGGTGAGGCTGCTCGAACGCACCACGCGCCATGTCACCCCGACGTTGGACGGCCAGGCCTATTACCAGCCCTGCCTCGCCATCCTTGCCGATGTCGAGGATGCCGAGGCCGGCTTTCAATCGGCGCAGCCGCAGGGCCTTTTGAGGATCGACGTGCACGGCTTCATGGCCCGTCATTTCATCCTGCCGCGGCTCTCCGAGTTCCTCGACCGCTACCCCGGGATCGACCTGCATATCGGCGACGGCGACCGGCTGGTCGATCTGGTGCGCGAGGGCATCGACTGCGTGCTGCGTTCCGGCGAACAGGCCGACAGCGGCATGATCGTTCGGCGGGTGGCAACATTGCGCGAAGTCACATGCGCCAGCCCCGCCTATCTCGAAAAGCACGGCATGCCGGCAACCCCCGACGGTCTCGAAGGCCATCTTATGGTCGGCTTCCGCTCGTCGCGAACCGGTGAGGTCATGCCGCTCGAATTCACCGTCGGCGGCGCGTTGCGCTATGTCGGCCTGCCCAACCGGGTGACGGTCAACGGCTCCGACACGATGGCGGAGCTGGCGCGCCTTGGCTTCGGCCTAGTGCAGGCGCCGCATTACCGCTTCGCCGGGGATTTCGCACGCGGCACGCTTGTCGAAGTGCTGCCGGAGTACCCGCCGTCGCCGACACCGCTGTCGGCGCTCTACCCGCAGAACCGCCAGCTCGCGCCGCGGGTACGCGTGTTCATCGACTGGGTGACCGGGATTTTTGGCGAGGATGGGACATCGGGCCGGGTGTGAAATGCACCGGGGCCGCCGGGCTACTTTGCGAAGGGCCGCGATACTTCACGCCCCCCTCTGTCCTGCCGGACATCTCCCCCACGAGGGGGGAGATCGGCGGCTTCAACGGCGGCGCCGAGCATCCTTGACCCACCTACCACCCACGCTATGCTCGCATCCATGTCAGGGACCAGCCCCGCGGCCACCGCACCGCTCATCGTGATCGACCTTCAGACCGGCATGTTCGACGGCGTTGCCGAGCCGCCGATTCATGATGCCGACGGCGTGGTTGCCCGCAGCCGCGCGGTGATCGAGTGGGCACGGCGCAACGGGCGCAAAGTCGCCTTCGTCCGGCATGATGGGCCGCAGGGCGATCCTCTGGCGCCGGGTGAGCCGGGCTGGCCGGTGTGGCCGGCGCTCGGCCAGGCCGAGGACGAGCCGACTTTCGCCAAGCGTGTCGGCGATGCGTTCAGCAATGCAGCCCTTGCAGAATGGGTGGCCGGGCAGGGCGCCGGCGAGGTCGTTCTCATCGGCGCGCAGACCGATTTCTGCGTGGCGGCCACGGTGAAGGGCGCCTTTGCAGCGGGCCTGGGCGTCACCGTGGTTTCCGACGCCCACAGCACGCTCGACGCCGCCAGCGAGACGGCCGCGGAGATCATCGCCCGGCACAATGCGGCATTTGCCGCCACCGGGGTTAAACTGGTGACGACAAAAGCCCTGACCGATAGCTGATCCGCCGGCTCATCCCTACGCCGTCAAAGCCTGATCCAGCCGGGAAGAAACTGGCGGGTTCAGACAATTTGGCGCGGGGCACCTCACCACTTGCGGGCTTCCGCAAGCGCGGCCTATCGCGTATTGGCGCGGGAACGCTCCTTTGGCCTTTCCCGGAAAACCATGATTCGTCTCGAAAGCATCAGCAAGCAGAACGGCCGGCAGATCGTCTTCATCGAAGCCTCCGCCGCGTTGCAGAAGGGCGAGAAGGTCGGGCTGGTCGGGCCTAACGGCGCCGGCAAGACGACGCTGTTTCGCATGATCAACGGCGAGGAGCAGCCCGACGAGGGCCAGGTCTCGGTCGATCGCGGCGTCACCATCGGCTATTTCAGCCAGGATGTCGGCGACATGGAAGGCCGCAGCGCCGTTGCCGAAGTGATGGACGGCGCCGGGCCGGTGAGCGAAGTGGCGGCCGAGATGCGCGAGCTCGAGCACGCCATGGGCGACCCCGGTCGCGCCGGTGAGATGGACGAGATCATCGCCCGCTACGGCGAGGCGCAGCACCGCTTCGAGGAGCTCGACGGCTATGCGCTGGATGGGCGGGCTCGCGAGGTGCTGGACGGGCTCGGCTTCAGCCAGGAGATGATGGACGGCGACGTCGGGAAACTCTCCGGCGGCTGGAAGATGCGCGTCGCGCTGGCCAGGATACTTTTGATGCGGCCCGACGCCATGCTGCTCGACGAGCCGAGCAACCATCTCGACCTGGAAAGCCTGATCTGGCTGGAGCAGTTCCTGAAGAACTATGACGGCGCGCTGCTGATGACCTCGCACGACCGCGAGTTCATGAACCGCATCGTCAACAAGGTGGTCGAGATCGACGGCGGTTCGCTGACCGCTTACTCCGGCAACTACGAATTCTACCAGCAGCAGCGGGCGATTGCCGATCGGCAGCAGCAGGCGCAGTTCGAGCGCCAGCAGGCGATGCTGGCCAAGGAGATCGCCTTCATCGAGCGCTTCAAGGCACGTGCCTCGCATGCAGCCCAGGTGCAGAGCCGGGTGAAGAAGCTGGACAAGATCGACCGGGTCGAGCCGCCCAAGCGGCGCCAGAAAGTGTCGTTCGATTTCCAGCCGGCGCCGCGCTGCGGCGAGGACGTGGTGACGCTGAAGAACGTGCACAAGGGCTATGGCAGCCGCTCGATCTACGAGGGATTGGATTTTCAGGTGCGCCGCCGCGAGCGCTGGTGCATCATGGGCGTCAACGGCGCCGGCAAGTCGACGCTGCTGAAGCTGGTGGCTGGCGCTTCCGAGCCGGACAATGGCACTGTGGCGCGCGGCCCGAGCGTCAAGATGGGCTATTTCGCCCAGCACGCCATGGAAGTGCTGGAGGGCGAGCGCACCGTGTTCCAGACGCTGGAAGACGCGTTTCCGCAGGCCGGCCAGGCGCCGCTCAGGGCGCTGGCCGGCTGCTTCGGCTTTTCCGGCGACGAGATCGAGAAGAAATGCCGCGTGCTGTCGGGCGGCGAGAAGGCACGGCTGGTGATGGCACTGATGCTGTTCGACCCGCCCAATTTGCTGGTGCTGGACGAGCCGACCAACCACCTCGACATCGCCACCAAGGAGATGCTGATCACGGCACTGTCGCAGTACGAGGGGACCATGCTGTTCGTCTCGCATGATCGCCATTTCCTGGCGGCGCTGTCGAATCGCGTTCTGGAACTGACACCCGAGGGGATTCATACCTATGGCGGCGGCTATACGGAGTATGTCGAGCGCACCGGGCAGGAGGCGCCGGGGTTGAGGAGCTGAGGCGCGGACCCAGCTGCCGCTCGATTCCGGAGGCTAAGCACGAGCTGTTCAGCCGTGTATCGCAATTTCGCGCAGCGGATCGCCGCCGTCGATGAACAGCCGGCCTTGCGCGGTCAACACAGCGCCGAGCCGTTGCAGGGCGACTTTTCCCGCTTCGGGATGACGACCGTCCAGCGCGCCGACGCGCACCGCAACGGCAATGTCGAAGCGCTTCTCGTCGGCCTCCAACTCGAAATCTTCGATCGCGACCTGGCGAAGACTCAACCGGCCTGCCGCAATCTCGGCGCGCGAGGCGGCTCCGGCCTGTGCGATGGCCTTGGCGGAGCGATCGATCGCCAGCACATGCCCGCCGCCGATCCGGCGCGCGATCTCGCGCGCCGCAGCACCTGGTCCGCAGCCGATCTCCAGCACGCGCATGCCCGGCCGCAAAGGCAGCGCGTTGATGATCGCCAAAAGCCTTGGCGACAAGTCGTTCGCCATTCCCTGTTCTCCAGCTTTTTCGCGATCCGAGATTAGCGACCGCGGCCGGCGACGGGAAGAGACGCGGACATCGCCGATGCATTCACCCAGCTGCCGGGTCGAGGAGGGACATGATCAACATCGAAGAGAACTGGTCGGTCGCCTCAATTGCGGCGGCCGAGCGGCCCGGCGTCGTTGACCTGAGGGGTAGGGAGGGACTGGCGCCGAGCCTAACCGGTGGGGGGTAGATTACCGGCCGTTTATGTGTATACGCTCAAGCTAATATAAGAGCAAGCTAATGTTATGCGTCAGCGGGCGGGACGTTGGTTTCTGATCAGTGGACGGCCGCCGCCTCCTGGCCGCGCACTCCAACCGGCCCAACACCGCTTATTGCCTTCAAGTCGTGGCTCCAATGCTGTACCCAGCCCGAATTCAAGGAGCCTCCATGACCTCACATCCCGACATCCCCGACGCCAGCATGGCCGTCGATGCGGCCGGCATGACAGCCGATGACGAGCGTGCCGACGAGGCGGATGCCGCATGGCAGGACGATGTTCGCGAGGGCGTGCGGCACATAGGCGATCTGGATTCCCTGCCGCTGTCGCCTGCCGAGCGCGCGGCGGCCGAAGCCGCGGCCATGCGTCACAAGGTTCGCATTCCCAAGGCCTATCTCGACCTGATCGACTGGAGCGACCCGGCCGATCCGATACGGCTTCAGGTCATCCCGTCGCCCAATGAACTGACGGAGCAGGAGGGCGAGCTCGACGATCCGATCGCCGACCACGCCTTCAGTCCGGTGCCGAGATTGACGCATCGCCATGCCGACCGGGTTCTGCTGTTCCCGACCTATCAATGCGCGGTCTATTGCCGGTTCTGCTTTCGCAAGGAGTCGCTGACCTCGATCGGCCGGGGTTTTTCGCGCGAGGCGCTGGAGCCGGCGTTCGCCTACATCGAGTCCCATCCGGAAATCCGCGAGGTG
This sequence comes from Mesorhizobium sp. M0983, assembly GCF_040318975.1. Taxonomy (NCBI): domain Bacteria; kingdom Pseudomonadati; phylum Pseudomonadota; class Alphaproteobacteria; order Hyphomicrobiales; family Phyllobacteriaceae; genus Mesorhizobium; species Mesorhizobium sp. M0983. The sequence continues at coordinate 324,710 of NZ_JAMYNH010000006.1, forward strand.
ATTCTGACCGGCGGCGATCCGCTCTCCCTGCCGGACAAGGCGCTGACGGAAATCCGCGCCCGCGTCGAGGCGATCCAGCATGTGCGGCTGTTGCGCATCCACACCCGCGTGCCCGTGGCGCTGCCCTCGCGCGTCACCGGCGGGCTGGTTCAAGCCTTGCAGGGCCGGCTGATGGTCACGGTCGTCACCCATTTCAACCATCCGCGCGAGATCACCGAGGCGACCGAGCGGGCCTGCCGTACTTTAAGGCAGGGCGGCTTCGTGCTGCTGAACCAGAGCGTTCTGCTGAAAGGCGTGAACGACACGGTCGAGGTGCTGGAAGAGCTGTGCCGCGAGCTGATGTACCGCCTTGGCGTCAAACCCTATTACCTGCACCACGGCGATCTCGCGCGCGGCATGGCGCACCGGCGCACCACGATCGCCGAGGGCCAGGCGCTGGTCAGCGCCTTGCGTGCGCGCCTGTCGGGCATCTGCAACCCCGTCTATGTGCTGGACCTGCCGGACGGCGGAGGGAAAGTGCCGCTCGGCCGGTCCTATCTCGAGGCGCGGGACGGGGAGACGTGGCAGATACGTGGGCTTGATGGGGTTGTGAGGGCGTACAGGGAGGTTGCTGGGGAGTAGGGGACGCGCAGCCACCGAACCGTCGAGGTCGCGTTCAGCTTATGTAGTAATGTCCCATATAGATATCATGGTCTAGACAGGACATGTTCGGTTCTGGGAATGTGCATTGGACGTTCCGCTAGTTTAGTCAACTAATATATATCGCCCAACTCATATCGTCGGTTTTGGGCTAGCGGGAAAACCTGCCTCCTGCTTGTACGACGGTGCCTGAGGCCACACTTTACAACCGGCTGGCAAAGCTCCCTTTTGTTGATGTCAGCCTAAATCCGGCTGGTGTTTCGATGCGGCGTTGAGGCTATAAAGCCGTTCAACCGGGCGGCCTTGAGATGCATTTCGGTCGGTCGAGAGGGGGTATGGTGATCGACGGAACGCCAAACGTGATTCTGCTGATCGGCAGCGCCCCCGATGTGGTGCGCTGCGCGGCCTGGCCCAAGCAGGCCTTCGGCAAGATCGTCGCCATCAACAATGCCTGGCGCGTGCGCCCCGACTGGGATTTCCTCGTCCATGCCGGCGATTTCCCGGCGGAGCGGATGCCGCAAGGCGATCCCCTGCAGCAGGCGCAGATCTTCAGCGCCTCGCATTACGTTCCGGCGCAAAACAGCTTTGGCGGCTTCGTCTATGCCGGCGGCACCATGTCGATGACGGCGGCCTACTGGACGATCCACAGCCAGAAGCCCGACGTGCTGGCATTCCTTGGCTGCGACATGATCTACGACCAGCCCGGCAACACGCATTTTTACGGCGTCGGCCGCGCCGACCCTTTGCGCAACGACGTCACGCTGCGCAACCTCGAGGCGAAGTCGGCCCGCCTGCTCATCCATGCGCTCCGGCGCGGGTGCCTGTGCGTCAACCTATCCGACCTGCCGCGCAGCCGGCTGATCTTCCCGCGGCTGACGCTCGACGAGCTCGGCGCGCTGTCTTCCTCGCAGCTTTCGGAAATGAAGGCGGAGATGCTTGCCGGCCTGCAACTCGATCAGGCGGAGGAGGCCGACAGGATCGAGAAGGAACTCGGCTATTTCTTCGAGGACGGCATGTACTGGAAGCACCTCGACAAGCTCGACGAGAAATTCCTGGCCGATATCGACCGGCTGTGGATGGCGGCGGTGGAGGCGAGCCAGCCGAAGCTGCCAATCTCCCCCACGAGGGGGAGATCGGCGTGGCATCCGCTTAGCTTTTGGCCGCCTCGAGCTTGTCTTGCGTCTTCGTCTCGAAATCGCTGGCGTCATGGCGCTCGTGCAGCTGCATCGAAGGCTCGCCGAAGGTGCGATTGACCATGCGGCCGCGCTTGATCGCCGGCCGGGCGTCGATGGCGTCGGCCCAGCGCTGCACGTTCTTGTACTCTTCCACCTGCAGGAACTCGCCGGAATCATCATACATGCGGCCCTTGGCCAGGCCGCCATACCAGGGCCACACCGCGATGTCGGCAATCGTGTAGTCGCTGCCGCCTAAATACTCGCTTTCGGCCAGGCGCCGGTCAAGCACGTCCATCTGCCGCTTGGTCTCCATGGCGAAGCGGTCGATGGCATATTCGATCTTCATCGGCGCATAGGCATAGAAATGGCCGAAGCCGCCGCCGAGATAGGGCGCCGACCCCATCTGCCAGAACAGCCATGACAGGGTTTCGGCACGAGCCGGCTGCTCTGTCGGCAGGAATTCGCCGAATTTTTCGGCGAGATAGAGCAGGATCGAACCGGATTCGAAGATGCGGATCGGCTTTTCGCCGCTGCGGTCCATCATGGCCGGGATCTTGGAGTTGGGGTTGACCTCGACGAAGCCGCTGCCGAACTGGTCGCCGTCATTGATCCTGATCGGCCAGGCGTCGTATTCGGCGCCGCTGTGGCCGAGCGCCAGAAGCTCCTCCAGCATGATCGTCACCTTGACGCCGTTCGGCGTCGCCAGCGAATAAAGCTGCAGCGGATGCTTGCCGACCGGCAGTTCCTTGTCATGCGTCGGGCCGGCGATCGGCCGGTTGATGCTGGCGAAAGCGCCGCCATTTGGCTTGTTCCAGGTCCAGACTTTTGGCGGCGTATATTGGTCCGTTGTGTAGTCGTTCATGTCGGGAGGCCTTTGGATTGGAAGGATTGGGGATTGGAAGGATTGGGGAGGATCTCAGGGTATCAACTTGGGTGATGGAGGAGGAACTTTGCATAGGACAGCTTCGGATAGCCGTAGGTACAGATAGGGCGGCCGGCGCTGTTGCAAAACCCCGGCGCCAACGGCGAGGCGCCGGTCCACACCAAAGCCGGCGCCGCCTCTTGCGCCTGGTCACCTGCGCCATACCTATAGCCCATATCGGCCTGCGAACCTCATATCAGCCTGCGAACATTGCCAGGAACCAAAGCATGAATATCGAGCCCCTTTTGCGATCCATCGTGGCCGTCCGCGCCACCGTCCCCGAAGACGCCTTCACGGCAGACGCGCTGGGCACCCGCCGCGAAGGCAGCGGCGTGGTCATCCGCGGCGACGGCTTGGTGCTCACCATCGGCTATCTCATCACCGAGGCCGAGGAGGTCTGGCTGGCCGACCAGGACGGCCGCGTGGTGCCCGCCCATGCGCTTGCCTACGACCAGGAATCGGGCTTCGGCCTGGTGCAGGCGCTGGCGCCGCTCGGACTGCCCGCCATTGCGCTCGGTGATGCGTCCAGGGCGAAGATCGGCGATCCCGTCGTGCTCGCCGACGGCGTCGGCCGCTCGGTGCGGGCGCAGATCGTCACCAAACAGGAATTCGCCGGCTATTGGGAATATCTGCTCGACGAAGCGATCTTCACGGCGCCGGCCCACCCCTCATGGGGCGGCGCCGGCCTCATCGGCGCGGATGGCAGGCTGCTCGGCATCGGTTCGCTGCGCCTGCAGATGAGCCGCAACGGTGAGGTCGCCGACATCAACATGGTGGTGCCGATCGATCTGCTGCCGCCTATCCTCGACGATCTCCTGACGCGCGGCCAGGTCGCCAGGCCGCCGCGGCCGTGGCTCGGCGCCTTCTCGGCCGAGAGCGACGGCAAGGTCGTGGTGATGAGCGTCGCCGAGGGCGGCCCGGCCGCCCAGGCGGGCCTACGCCAGGGCGACGTCATCTCGGATGTCCGCGACGCGGCGGTCGACGGGCTCGCCGATTTTTATCGCAAGCTGTGGAAGAGCGGCCCGGCGGGCGCCGAGATCCCGATCCGCGTGCTGCGCGACGGCCGCGAAACCTGGCTGCGCGTCAAATCCGCCGATCGCAACAGCCTGCTGTGGAAGCCGCCGCTGCAGTGAGGCAACCGAAACCTCTCACGCTCCGCAAGCGCTGAAGCCAGTGCCTGGGGTCCACTCCGCGAACGGGATGACCTTGCCTTCGACCGATACGGTCGCGTGCCTGGTGGTGCCGTCCGCCAGCTTCTTGCTGCTTTTGCCCTTGCCGGTCAGCACATTGTAGTCGCAGTCGCCGGCAACATTGTCGTCCATGTAATCCCAATATTCGTAGGCGAAACCGGCGACGACGAACGTGCCGTTGCGCCAGGCGAGCGTCAGCGTCTTGTTGGTCCGCTCGCTGCCGATCTCCATCGCCGGAATATAGAGCTTGATCGAGCCGTTGGGGAGCGCGGTGAGTTCGGGCTCGGCGTCGGATGTGGCGGGGCCTGGCCGGTCGTAGTCCTTCCATTCCGCGTAAATCTGTTCATGCACGACCCCGGCAGGCCTGAGAAAATTGCCGTCGCGGTCCCTGAGGAACAAATGCAGGTCCATGGAATAGCCGGGCTCGGTCTCGACGATCATCGCCAGATCGGCGGCGCCATCGCCGTTCCAGTCGCCGGTCGCCGCCGTGATGATCTTCTGGGTCTCGATCGGCTCCGCCAGGGCGGCGGCCGGCAGCAACAGGACCAGACCGAATATTGTCGATCGCATGTAAATCCCCCGAGCTTGGGCAGGCCTGAGACGCACGCGATTCTCAGGAGGCCCGGCTCTGCCGCGTCTCGGAACGGCTCGTCTCGTTGAGCAGCCGGCAGAGCGAAACCGCTTCACGACGGCTCAGGCCGATCAGCGCGATCTGCGAAAATTGCGCCGGCAGATCGTGAACGATGTCCCACACCATCCATCGTCCGTTCGGCTCCAAGACACATTCGTAGCGCAATAGTTGTTCCTGCATCCGACCCCCCGGCTTTGCTCACCGGACTGGTACAGTGTCGAGGTAAATGAGTTGTTGCGCCGCGAGAGTATTCCACGGCTATCAAAACCAGGCGTTGAATCCCGCAGCGGCGAGCCTGACACACAGCAGGCCGCCCGGCGGGGCGGATCTCGACAAGGCGGCAGGGCAGGGACGCTTCTGGCGTGAGCGGCGCCGGCCGCCAACGTGGATCAGGCGTTGCGGCTCGCCATATGCGCGTCGAGCTTCCTCCTCGAGGGGCCGTAGCGCTTGATAATGGTCGCGGCCTCGCTTTGCGGTATGCCGTATTTGCGGGCAAACGCAGCGACCTCGTATGGCTCTTCGCCGGAGACCAGTTTGCGATCCTGCTTGGTCTTGGATTTGTCGTCGGCCATGGCGTCCTCCATCACATCTGGTCGTTATAGGGCTCCTTGGTCCGGCCGACCATCCTGGCCAGTTCGGCAAAGGACGGCACGCCGGTTTCGCCCTGGGCATTGTTGGCCGCCTGCAGCAGCCTGAGCGGAAAGCAGACGGCGTCGCGGTTGGACGGCGACATGTCTTCATAGAGACGCTCGTCGCTGGTCATCGCCGCCTCGGCCCGGCGCAACGCCATGTCGACTTCGTCGACCGATAACAGGCCCTTGTGGACCAGCGCGTTGTTGACGGCCGCGATTGCCATCATCAGTCCTTCGAGCTGGAGATTGGCGACGTTCATCGTCTTGCGTCCTTGCCGGGCTTCTTGACGGTAGCCTTGCCGTCTGGACGGATCGCTGCGCGCGGCGGGTTCTGGCCCTCCGAATGCCGGGTCTTGTCGTCGAAATCGTCAGCCGGCCTGGTCAATCCCATGCCGCCGGGAGGTGGCTTGTTGCCGGCCGCATCCTGCGAGAATTCGTCGGCCGCGTCGGGGCTCGTCTTTGCCGGATATTTCCTCGCTCCGGTCTCGTAGCGGTTCTGGTCGTCGGCCATGTCCTGTGCTCCGGTTGCAATGAGCAGATAACTTTCATGCGACGGCAGCGGTTCCGTGGCGAAATCGACCTTGCCGGTGCCGCAGCCTTAGCAATCTGTCGGGTTTTCGTGCATTCTTGTGCATGCCAACGATGCTTCGCTCCGACGCGCCGGCAAAATGCTGCTCCTACTGCGGTGGGCGCGACCACAATTACGAGGATTGCCCGAAGCGCAAAAGCGATGCCGAACGGCAGAAGGACGCGTCAGGCAACGCCTACCAGCGCGACGCTGCGGCTGGAGTGGAAGTCCGCTAAAGCGGTTCCAGAAAAGTGTCGGCGGTTTTCCGTCCGAAACTGCGTCAAACAGACAAACGGTTTTCAAAGCCAATCTCCATTGTCCGCCTAGCCTGATGGCGAGCTACCAATCGCTACCTTGCATAAACAGGTAGCGTGTTATATACAGCCATTGAATTGGAAGTTACGCATGACCGACTCGATCCAGGTGCAGTTGCGAAAAGGCGCTCTCGAGTTGTGCGTCCTGGCCGTGCTGTCGCGGGGCGAAAGCTATGGCTACGAGATCGCCAGCACGCTGGTCGCCGCTGTGAACATGGGAGAAGGCACGATCTATCCGCTGATGCGGCGGATGCAGAATGACGGCCTCGTCGCCACCCGCATCGTCGAGTCGAGCAGCGGGCCGCCGCGCAAATATTACCGGCTCACGCCGCTCGGCCAGCAGGCTTTCGAAGCTCATCGCCGCGACTGGCGCTCGCTCGCGGGCGCAGTCGACAAACTTCTTGAGGATTTGCCATGACCAGGGATGCCTTCCTGCGAAAATTGAGACTGGGGCTCGCCGGCCTGCCAACTCAGGAGATCGAGGATATTATTGGCGACTACGCCGCCCATTTCGCCGATGCCTCGGGCCGCAGCGAAGCGGAGGTCGCGGCGGCCCTGGGTGACCCGGCCAGGCTTGCCCGCGAACTCCGCGCCGAAGCTGGGCTGCGCCGTTTTGAAACTCATTGGAGCGTGTCGAACATGTTGGCGGCGACGTTCGCGCTTGCCGGCCTTGCCTTCGTCGACATCGTCTTCCTGCTGCCGCTGCTCATCACCGCGGTCGTGCTTGCGCTCGGCCTTGGCATCACGCTTGTCGCCATCGGTGCGCTGGGCATCAAGATCATTCTGACCACGCTGCTGTTCGAGCCCGGCGGCACGCTCACGGCGATGCTTGGCCGCGTCTTCATCGGCGCCGGACTGGTGTGCGGGTTCCTCGGCGGCGGCGCCCTGCTGTTGCTGGGGTCGAGCGCCGGCATACAGGTCTTCGGGCGCTATGCCCGGATGCATTCCCGTCTGACCCACCCGGACCGCAACCAGGCTTGAGCGGTGCCAAGATCGCAATTTGTCATCACGTTGAAGGAAACGGACCATGACTGGAAAACTGGCATTCGTCGCAGCGGCGGGACTGGCCGGCGCCGCGCTCTTCCTGGCCGTCGGCATCGGGCTGGCCGGGCCGGACTGGATCAACGCCGGGGGTTCATGGATTGGCGGACAATCCACCTGCGGAGCAACCACATCGACCAGAAAAGAGGTCACGCTGCCGTTCCGCAACGACGGCAGTTTCACGATCGCTTTGCCGGCTTCAGTCCGTTATCAGCCGGGTGACAAGGCCGAGGCCGTCGTCAGCGGCGAGTCGACCCTGATCGACCATGTGCGGATGGAAGGCAGCAGGCTCACCTTGGATTGCGAACCGGGCTGGTTCGCGTCCCGGTTCGATGTCAGCGTGTCGGGGCCGGCAATTTCAGACTGGAAAGTGGTCGGCAGCGGCGACCTTGCCCTGTCGCAGATCAATCAGCCCGGGCTGCAGCTGAACATCCGCGGCAGCGGCAGCGTTACCGCAACCGGAACCGCCCAGACGGTCGATCTGGATATCCGCGGTTCGGGCACCGGCCGGCTCAGGAACCTTATCGCCCAATCCGCGCGGATCGAGATCCGCGGCAGCGGCGATGCGGAGATTACCGCACAAGCGTATGCGGACGTCACGATTTCCGGCAGCGGTGACGTCGACGTCTATGGGCACCCGACCATGCGGCGTTCGGAGGTCAGAGGCAGCGGCAGCATTACGCAGGTGCCGTAAAGCAATTTCGGCGTAGGGAATTGCCCTGGCCGGCCGAACCACCCGGCCGGTCCGACCGGCCGGCGCGAACATCCTTCCATGTCCAGAGGATTGCAATGCCGCCACTATTGTGGGCAAAACCAGCACGGGCAATCAAGTTGGGGTGGGGCAATGACCGATACGCAAGGCAATTCGGGCCGTCCGCAGGGCAAGCCGGGGACGGCGTCGATCGGTTCCGGCCTGATCGCCCTCGTCATCGTGGCGCTCGGCGTCTTTGCGCTCCTGGGATCCTGGTACACGATCGACCAGGGCGACCGCGGCGTGCTCTTGACCAACGGGGCGCTGAGCTCGGTCGTCGATCCCGGGCTGCATTTCAAGCTGCCATGGCTGCAGCGCGTCGAGAAGATCAGCCTGCGCCAGCAGGTGCTCAAATGGGGCTGCGAGAACCAGAACGATTGCAGCGGCCTGCCGGCCATGCAGGCCTATTCGCGCGACCAGCAGCCGGCGGACATGCGCGTCACCGTCAATTTCCACGTGCCGGCCGCCGAAGTCAGCAACGTCTACACCAATTACGGGTCGATCGAGGCACTGGCCGACCGTGTCATCGCCAGGAAAGCACCGCAGGAAATCAAGACGGTGTTCGGCCAGTACGACGCGGTGTCGGTGATCCAGAACCGGGCGAAGTTCAACAAGGACGTCGCCGAGGCCATTGCGGCGGTAACCGATGGCCCGGTGATGATCGACAGCGTGCAGGTCGAGAACATCGACTTCTCCGACGCCTACGAGCAGGCGGTCGAAGCCAGGATGACGGCGCAGGTCGAGGTGCAGAAGCAGGAACAAAACCTGCAGCAGGAAAAGATCAAGGCCGACATCGCCGTCACCCAGGCCAAGGGCCGCGCCGACAGCGTCAAGGCCGAAGCCGAAGCCAGCGCCTACAAGACCAGGATCGAAGGCGAGGCGACCGCGGAAGCCATCAAGGCCCGCGCCGCCGCAATCGCCAACAATCCGCTGCTGGTCGAACTGACCAAGGCGGAGAGATGGAACGGGGAATTGCCGAAGTCGATGATCCCGGGCTCAACCGTACCGTTCCTCGAACTCAGCTCGCCGGCCGCAGCATCGAACTGAGGCGCGGCATCGCGGCGCAACCAGGTCAGGGCGGCGGCGCGGTAGCCGTCCTGATGCGGTCACGGCTGAAGCACGGCGCCTCGGGCGCTTGCTTGCGTTTGCCCGAGAAAAGCCGTCAGCAGCTCTATTCCCGCCGGCCAGTCGCCGAGCCCGCTGTCGCCATTGATGTGGCCAAGCGGTCCGGCGATATGGAGATCGCTGCCCCAGCGCTCGGATTTTGCCCTGACATAGTCCAGCGAGCCGTAGGGATCGTTGGTGCTGGCGACAATCAGCGAAGGAAAGCGAAGCCGTTGTTGCGGTGTCTCGGCGAAGGCGCGGGCGGAGGAGGGGAAGGCCGGCGACGCAGGGTCCGGAACCGCAACCAGCAACGCGCCGCCGACCTCGCGGGGCGAGATCCGCTGCCAGTGCGCGACCAGCAGGCAGCCGAGGCTATGGGCGACGAGCACCGGTGGTGTCCTTGCCGGGCCTACAGCGGCTTCCAGCGCAGCCACCCAGTCGTCGAAGTCCGGCGCGTCCCAACTCGCCGGGCTGAACCGCCGCATCGCCAGGTCCGCCTGTTGCCAACGTGTCTGCCAGTGGGCTTTGCCCGATCCGCCGATGCCCGGCACAATGATGAATTCGGTCATGCGAAGCCCTTCTCTCCTGATGCAACGCGCGCAATTCTAGGTCTTCTCCCAGGCGGCGGAATGAGAGATCATCGGAAAGCAGCGAAGAAATCCGATGGATTAAAGGTGATCATGCGGAACGGCGATTATCGGCCAAGGCTCGATCCCACCGATCTGGCGATCATCGAGATCATGCAGGAGGATGGCCGCATCGGCATCTCCGAGCTTGGCCGCCGCGTCGGCCTGTCCCAGCCCGCCGCTTCGGAACGGGTGAAGCGGCTGGAGGAGCGCGGCGTCATCACCGGTTACAAGGCGGTGATCAATTCGGCAGCGCTCGGGCTCGGCACCATGGCGGTCATCCGCTTGCGCACCACGCATGAGCATATCCAGGCCTGCCTGAAGAAGTTCGCCCAGTTGCCGGAGGTGATCGAGGTGCTGCGCGTGACCGGGGAGGACTGTTTTCTGGTCAAAGTCGTAGTCCCGTCACCGCCCGACCTTGAAAGCATCGTCGACAGCATCGGCCACTACGGCACGGTGACGACAAATGTGGTTCTGCGCGCCGAGCCACCGAAGCGGCTGGGGCGCGAATTGGTGACGAGGGCCTGACCGGGGCGCCGCCCCGCCGCCCGTCTATCGCTTTGTCTGCGTATGCCCGACGGCATTGGCGAACGAGATGCCGCCCTTGATCTCGCGCATCGCCATCGAGGTAATCGTGCGCCGCACGCCGGGTAACCGGCTGAGCTCCTCGCGCAGCATCCTGTCGAGCGCCATCATGTCGACGGTGACGATCTGCAGGAGATAGTCGGCCTCGCCTGTCGTGGCGTGGCAGCGGCGGATCAGCGGATGCTTCTGCACCGCCGCCTCGAAGGCGTCCGACAGCTCGAAATCGATCGACACCTGGATAAAGGCTTCGATGCCGAAGCCGAGCTTGGCCGGGTCGATGCGGGTCGAGTAGCCGCGGATGACGCCGGCGTCCTCCAGCGCCTTGACCCGCTTCCAGCACGGCGTCTTGCTCAGGCCAACCTCGTCGGCGAGCGCGGCAAAGGAGATGCGGGCATCGCGTTCGAGCGCCGCGACGATCTTCCGGTCGACCGCATCCAGCAGCATTCGTTCTTTCCTTCCGCTTCAGATGCAGTTTTTGTCCTTTGTTTCCCGCCAGCCGAATAACAGAAAGGGACAATGTTCGGCAAGAAAGCGATTAGACTCGGGGACCGGGACCCAACAAGCGCCTGCGGCCCGACGGCCGGGGCAAGGAGCATGGCCATGGACAAGCAGGACTATTATGCCCGCATCGAAACGCCTGAGATGCGCGACTATGGCGTCTACCTCAAATGCGACAGGCTGCTCGCCTGCCAGAAGCCGCTGGCCGAGATGGTCAATGCCGACGAGCTGCAGTTCCAGATCGTGCATCAGGTCGAGGAACTGTGGATGAAGCTCATCGCCTATACGCTGGTCGACGTCGTCGATTTCCTGGAAAAGCAGGACACGCATCGCATCGTTACGCTGATGGGGCGCGTGCACCGGCTGATGCGCATGATGACGGCGCAGCTCGACCTGCTCGAAACCATGTCGCCCAAGGAATACCAGCAGATCCGGTTGCAGCTCGGCAATGGCAGCGGCCAGGAATCGCCGGGCTTCAAGCAGCTGCTGCGGCTGCCGCCCGATCTGTGGCGGGCCTTCAAGGCGTCCTACCTCGATGGCCGCGGGCTCTCGGTCGAGGACGTCTACGATGCCGGCTACGATCACGGCGACAGCTATGTCGTTGCCGAAGCGCTGGTCGAGTTCGACGAGCTGTTCCAGAAATTCCGCGCCAACCACCTCTACCTCATCCACCGCACGATCGGCCTCGGCGCGAAATCGCTGAAGGGCCGGCCGGTCGAATTGCTGGAGGCCGGCGCCCGCCACCGCTTCTTCCCGGAGCTCTGGGACATACGCTGGGCGATGACCGACCGCTGGGGCAGCCAGTATGGAACGATACGGGAGCCGATCAGCAAGCCGGGGGCCAAGGTGGGGTAGTCCTGAACCTGGTTCCTCGCCCTAGTAAAGGCAGGCAATCGATAGGGAGTCCCCCTCATCCGGCCGCGGAGCCTGTCCTCGGGCTTGCCGGAGGCAAGACCCGTGAGCGGCCACCTTCTCCCCTTGTGGACCTGTTGCGCAGTCATGAGCAAAAGCTTGCGGCGGCGGGGTTGCGGCGGTTGTTCGCTTGTTTGCGGGGGATAGTTGTGTGCGTCAAGTTCTGCAAAAATGGCGTGGCAGTAGCTGTGACGTCGGCGTGTCCGCCGCGCAGCCCCCGTGTTTAGCGGAGCGGCGG